>DWZE01000002.1 GCA_019118325.1 Candidatus Bacteroides intestinavium | reverse complement strand
AACTCTCATCCGAAGAATTGGCAGCCCAGCACATTACCCCTTCCACCGTCCGGCTTTCCATCGGTACGGAGCATATCGAGGATTTGCTTGCCGACCTGGAGCAGGCACTGGAAAAAGCGAAAGGCTGCTATTTCCCATCGGGAATTGAAGAAAACCGATGAAAGATGAGGTCGGACTTGAGGCTACATCAGGTCCGGACTCATGGTACATCAAGTCCGGACTCATGGTACATCAGTTCCGGACTCATCTTTGTTAACATTTGCCCTCATTATCTCCGACAACGCCAATCCTACAGAATTAGTGCCGTCCGAGCCTCGGATAACGCTTCTTGAGAATTTTAAGGAGCTGTGTCAAAATAGAAAATGGCACACAGATAACGCAGATTTAACAGATAATCGCAGATTCTTTTTTATTGATTTATAATTAAATAAATCTGTGGTCATCTTGTCGCATCTGTGTTATCAGTGTGCCATATACCCATTATGAAACACCTTCTTCTCCGGCAGAATAAGTGCCGTGGAAGGGCTTCCACAGTGCCCAAAATCTTCAAGAACTCTTGTCCGGGTTATTTCCGGAATTTCGGTGAAATGGGTGTTCCTTTCCGTAATCTGTGTATGGACATAGAAGCTCTGCCAACGTAACTTTGCATCATAACTAATGCCCGTTGGCGGAATTATGACCACAATATGCACTTTATCTGTCAGTCCATTGTGCAGCTTTGCGGGCGGATATCTCCGCTTTTGTCCGCAAATATCTCCGTCCTTATCCGCAGATATCTCTGTCCTGGCCCGCAGATATCTCGGCCTGTAGGCTTTCATGTCCCAATTAATTCCGCCAACGGGTTAATAGATTTTATTCATATATCCCGTTCCGGTAATCCTGCAGATACTGCGTGAACGTCTTCCCTGTCTGCTGTTTGAAGAAACGCATCAGGTGGCTGGGGTCGGAGAAATGGAAATCATCCGTCAGTTCGCTGACGGTGCGGTTGGAGAAGAGCAGTTCGTTCTTCAGTTCTTCCAGCAGGCGTTGTTTCAGCAGATGGGCGGCTGATACGCCAAACTGCGCCATGACCGAAGTATTCAGCGTGATGCGGCTGATGTGAAGCTTGTCGGCATACTCCTGGACCCGCTGCATGATGCGGATGTTCTGTTCCAGCAAATCCTTGTATAGGAAAGCATAATTGTTCTTCGCGATTTCTACGGGCAATCGGTATGCGGCGGCATACGCACGGTTGATAATCAGCAACAAGTAATAGAGTACGGACACAATGAGGTTGTACGTGTCCGCCACGGGGTGCAGCAATTCCTGTTTGATTTTGCCGAGCAGGCGCATGTATTCCGCCAGTTCTTCGGGCGAGGCATACAGGTAAGGCGGCGTATCGGTCTGATAATAGTACAGCAAGCGATAGACAAAGAACTTGTCGGCAATGAACGTGCGCATGAAGTCTTCGCGGAAAATGAGAAACGTATAATCCAATGCCGCTTCGTCTACATGCCATTCCTGTTGCTGGTGGGGCGAGAGGAGTAGTACCATACTGTCATGCAATTCTATCTTGCGGAAGTTCAACAGCAGAAAACCGTTTGCCTTCCGAAGAAAATAAAAACTGAAGAAGTCCGTCTTGAACCGTTTGTATTCGGTCAGCACAGGACCGATGTCCTTGTTCGTGGCCGTATTAATGTAGAAGTCCACACCGCAATCCGTTTTGTTGAACGGCACGTTGACCAGTCGTTCGGGGTTGATTATCTCTTTCATACGCTTGTCGTTTTCGCAAAGGTAATGCTTTCTTTTATCAAAATGGCATATATCCGTCTATTTTAGGCATAACGCTATCGAAGGATATTGCTGACATTTGCAACCGGAAAAACAAGAAGATACATATATTATGGTAGCAAAAGAAAAGATTGACTTGTTAAGGAAGAAGATTGATGAGGCCGATGCCATTGTCGTGGGCGGCGCATCGGGAATGTCGGCTGCATCGGGCTTTGTCTTTTATTATCAAGAAGATGAAGTGTTTCATCAGTTAGCAGGCGGATTGGCAAAGAAGTATGACCGACATAACATGTTCGACCTCTTTTATGACCGCCGCCCTTCGCTTGGCGAACAATGGGCATTGATGTTGCGCACCACCCGTTACATCTATGAATGTTATACGGGAGAAACCTACACCGACTTGGCGGAACTGATTGAGGGAAAGAACTATTACATCGTCACCACCAATCAGGATGCCCAGTTCTACCGTGTGTTCCCTGCCAATTGTATCACACGCATTCAGGGCGACTGGCGTTACTGGCAGTGCTCCCAACCTTGTCATGACAACATCTACGACAACCACACCGAAGTAATGTGGCTTTGCGATGCTATCCGAAACGATGCTTTGCCAGATAAACTGATACCTCGTTGCCCGCATTGCGGTCGCCCTATGGCACCCTGGGTTCGTTCGCGGGAGTTCTTGCAAGGAACTTTCTATCACCGGGAGATGAAGCGTTATTACGAATTCCTGCAACGCCATGCCGACCGTAAAATGCTTTTCTTGGAATTGGGTGTAGGCATGATGACCCCGATGTTCATCAAGGAGCCGTTTATGAACATGGTGTATCAATGGCCGAAAGCCTTTTATGCCACACTCAACCCCCAACACGCTCTTGTGCCGAAAGAGATTGCAAAGAAAAGTCTTGCCATCGGTGACGATATCGCCGTCACCTTGAAACAATTGCTCGGCAAGTCCACAGCAGGCATAAAAGAATTTAATGCACGGGAAGCGTTCAATCCCTCACGTATTTATTAAAACAATGTAGATAATATGGAAATAACAAAGTTTTCAGAAAAAGATATGGAGACCGCAATCGGCATGGCACAGCACGCCTGGCACGGATATTACGATGAGTTCCGGGCAGCGTACATCCGTTGCATTGCGGAATGTATCGTCCGTCATAATTATACGGACGAGGACTTGGCGTTCAAAATCACCGACAACGGAGAAGTGAAAGGCATCATCTTCGGCACACGGAAAGGCAAGATTACAGACTTATCCGCATGGGTCAGCGAACAAAGTAAGACAATGAATCAGCAAGAAAAGGAATTGCTGGAAAGGCTCAACGATTATATGGACGAGGCCGACCGGAACACCATCGCACAAATGGGCGACAGCGACGTGAAGCTCTCCCTCTTTATCAGTATACAGAAAGGATGCGGTAAGGAATTGCTACGCACCATAATGCAGGAGTTCCGCGCAATGAATGCCCAACGGATGTTTCTGTGGACCGACACTTCGTGCGACCACGATTATTACCCCGCCCACGGCTTTACCTTGGCTTCCCAATACCGCGACACGCATTACTCTACCAACGAGACAGACTATATGACTTACATCTATTGGAAACCTCTTGAATAAGCAGCCATGAACGAAATACAGCAAGCCGCCCAAGCCATTGCCCGTGCCGATGCCCTGCTGATAGGGGCAAGTAACGGGCTTTCCATTGCCGAAGGCTATCACGTCTTTGCCAACAACGAAATGTTCCGCCGTCAATTCGGGGATTTCCAACAGCAGTACGGTATACAGAACGTCATCGAAGGCTGTTTCTACCGATACCCAAAAGAAAGTGTACGGTCGGAGTTCCTGCAACGCCTCGTGCAGCACTGGGTGAAGGACTACCGCCCCTCACCGGTGATGGAAAACCTGCTTTCCATCGTGGGCAACAAGGATTACTTCATCCTCACCTCAAACGCAGATACCCATCTGGAACTTTCCGGCTTCGATACGGAAAAGGTGTTCGAGGTGGAAGGTACATTTGAAGATTTGTTAGAGCATCGCCCGCCCAAGGATAAGAGCCGTCAGGCAAACGAGTTTCTCCGGCGTTATAGCGGCAAGCACATCGTCATCTTGGAATTAGGCATCGGTCAGCACAACCGACTTATCAAGCAGCCCTTGATGCAACTGACAGCCGACGAGCCCCACGTCGTTTACATCACGTTGAACTTGGCTTCGGAATTGCATATCCCCGACGCCATTACGCACAAGTCCATCGGGTTGGCAGGAGATATAGCCGTCATGCTTCAAGAATTGAAGAATGAACTTTATCAAAATGGCACATATTTCCAAGTTTAAGGCATAGAGGCACGGGAAGATTCTTCCGAACTTTGCAACCGTAAACGATGAAACAATTAAATCATAGAATAATGGAAACAACAACGACTATCCGCTTGGTGCGCAATGCCACCTTGAGAATCAATTATGCAGGACATACGATTTTGGTTGACCCTTTATTGGCTGAAAAAGCATCATTAATCTCTGCACTTGGAGTAAACGTAAGTCCCAGAGTGCATCTGACAATGCCAATAAATGAAATTGTCGAAGATGTTGATTGCGTTTTGTTAACACACAATCACCCTGATCATTATGATTCAAGTGTCAAAAAACATTTACCATCGGACATTTTGTTTCTCACTCAACCGGAAGACTGTAAGATTATAATGAACGATGGATTTACTAATGTTGTGCCAATAAATGATACTTTCTGGTTGGATGGAATTTGTATAACACGGATTCCGGGAAAACATGGAAGAGGAATGTTAGGGGATATGATGGGACCGGTATCGGGATTTGTTTTCAGCCATGAAGGATTGCCCACATTGTATTTGATGGGGGATTGTTGTTGGGACGATGCTATATATGATGCCGTCAAACGTTACTCTCCTGATTATATGGTTGTGAATAGTGGAGGAGCCATCATCCCTGTTTATTCGGGTTATTTTGGTTCCATAATTACCAATGAGGACGACATGGTTGAGATTGTGACAAAATGCACAGGTGTGAAGAAATTCATTGCTGTGCACATGGATGCCATCGACCATTGCCAAACGACCCGCTCAATTTTGCGTAATGAACTGGAACATCAAAAGGTTGACATGAACCGCCTGATTATCCCAGAAGACGGAGAAAGCATCAACTTATAAACTCTAAAAAAATATAGAAATGAAAGAAATTAAGAATGTGGCAGCAGCCGAAAATTTCAGCGCAATAAGCGTTGGCAAACTGAATGAACTGAGTGACTATGTGATAGAGCTTTCGCCCGAAGTGAAGATTCCGGGGAAAGTGTTCGGAGGAGCCGCGCTCCAGGCAACGGGCAGCGAGTTCTCCTTCCAGATGTTCCAGCCGGGCACGGAAACAGGATTCCTCCACACCCACAAGAATCATGAGGAACTTTATTTCTTCCTTGCGGGAAAAGGTGAGTTTCAGGTGGACGGACAGGTGTTCCCCGTTGAAGAAGGAAGCGTGGTGCGCATATCGCCCAACGGGAAGCGCAGCGTACGCAACAACGGGACAGCTCCGCTCGTCATGCTCTGTGTACAGTATCGGGGCAATACGTTTACGGCGGAAGACGCTACCGACGGCGTGATTCTGAATGAGCTGGTGAAGTGGTGAGAAACGGAATGAATCAGAATTGGTATATTTTATGTTCAACCCGTCTTTCTGTTAAGAATTAGTCAAATGCAAAAGCCGTCAAAGACACCCCGTTTTCCCGTGTGGGACACACGACATCCTCGTCGGGGACAAACGAGACCCTCGTGGGGGACAAAAGAGAGGCCCGTCGGGGACAAAAGACAATCGCTTGCTAGTCAGCCGATTGCAAAGGCGCTTGATAAGGAGGGACAGAAGACACAAAAAAGGAGGTATGTATGATATTTTAGAAACGAGTAAAGCAAGCAATCAACGACCTGTGGTATCCCCGCAGCGTCACCGTGGGCAAGCCTGTCGAGACGCAGGAACTTGCCAACCGCATCGCACGTGAATCGACCGTGTCGCCCGCCGACACCCATGCCGTGCTCCGTGCCCTGCCCAACATCATGGCGGACTTCATGAAAGAAAGCCGTGCCGTGCATTTTGAAGGACTGGGCTGGTTCCGCTACACCACTGTTTCGGCAGGCAACGGCGTTGCCACGAAAGAGGAAGTGAGCAGTGACCAGATTACCGGCCTGCGTGTGCAGTTCACTCCCGACCGTACCCGCAACATGAGCGGCGGCTACACCCGCGCCCTCATCGCCGACGAAGGCATCACCTTCATGGAATGGCTGGGCAAGGAAAGCGATGAGACGCAGGTGCCGGAGGAGGATGAGGCGGAAGTTGGTAATGAAGGTTCCTTCGGATAAAGTCCATGAACCGCGCATAATCAGATTTCCCGCAACGATGTGTCTCTGCGTTGCGGGATTTTTTGTTCCATTCTCTGATTCGGTGTTAAGATTTACTTCTCTCTTGATATGTAAGGAGGATAATCGTCTTTAGACAAGCTTCTTTCCAACGTATCGGGGTCCACCTCCCAAAGCGTGGGCAAATACTCGAACACAGCCTTTCCGTTATCAAGATAAAAGCAGACCTTGGAATCGAAGGCAACGGGCTTATATTTGTCCGCTTCTACGGGATTATCCCTATATAATAACTGCTTTTCTTGCCATTTCAGTTCTTTCCCGTCAAAAGTCACACCGGATATTCCGCAAACTACGGCTTCCATCGTTTGGTGCTGAACCGTTGTCGAAATGCAACGCATATAGCCGGTCAGTTGATTCGTGCTTTTCCGAAAAGCCAGTTCATAGCGGACAACACTTGTCCCCGTATAATCTTTGACAATGGTTGTCCGCATTCCTTTCCCGTCCAGATTATAAACTAATTCCCGGGTAACGGTGGTCATGTTGAACTTGAAGCCGTTCTCTGTCTGCACCCAGTCGGAAAACATCATCTTGTCGCTATACACTCCTTCCAGAGTCCCGTTTTCGAGTTTATACACGACCTCGTCAGTAAACAACGTTTTGCCGATGATATTTTGCCGGATGAATTGGATTATTTCGTCTTTCATAATGATGTACACTTATTTATATTGACAGATGCAAAGTTAGTGATTCCCTACAGACGGGCAAGAGTCTCGGAGGCTTTTCGTTGATATGGGTATAGCAATCTGTAATCTGTGTATGGACGCACAGGGGCATCTGCCGTAATTTTGCATCAGAACGAATTTAATGACAGATAGATTTATGAGAACAATGAAAACAAGAATCCTCGCACTCCTCACGCTCGTCGTGATGTGCACAGCGGGCACCTTTGCCTAAGACAGAAAAATCCTCGTGGCTTACTTCAGCTGGAGCGGCAACACGCAGCACGTAGCCGAATACATCGCCCGGCAGACCGGCGGCACCCTGTTCCGCATCGAACCCGTCAAGTCGTACCCCACGGAATACACGCCCTGCACCGAGGTGGCAAAGAAAGAAAAGGAAGACAATGCCCGCCCCGCCATCAAGAACCGTGTGGCGGACTGGAACAGCTACGACACCATTTTCATCGGCTGCCCCGTGTGGTGGTGGACCGCCCCGATGATTATCAACACCTTTGCCGAAAGTTACAATTTCAAAGGCAAGACCGTCGTCCCCTTCTGCACCTACGCCTCGACCTATCGCGACGAGACGCTGGCGAAGATTGCCGAACTCACGCCCGACGCCCGTCACCTGAAAGGCTTCGGAGCCGTGGACCGGAATACCGAAGGCATCACGGAATGGCTGAAAGAGATCAAGCTGGCCAAGTAAAAAAGATGGGGGTGTGTCAAGATATAAAATGGCACGCAGATGACACTGATTAAACAGATTTTCGCAGATTTGTTTAACTGTAAATCAACGAAGTATAATCAGTGGTCATCTGTCGCATCTGCGTCATCTGCGTGCCATTTTATATTTTGATACACTCTCTTTTTATGCTCCGTACCCTTGCTCCGTTCCCCGAATTTCCCTATCTTCGCAAAAAACATAAGAATATGATTCCGTTTATCCTTCGCCAATGGCAGGAATCAGATGCTCCCGCTTTGGCAAAATACCTCAACAACAAAAAGATTTGGGACAACTGCCGGGACTGTTTGCCTTATCCTTATACCTCCCAAGATGCAGCCGCATTCATACAATACATCAAGTCCCAAGAGGTACAAAATAATTATTGCATTGAAATAAATGCGGAAGCTGCCGGAAACATCAGTTTCGACAGAGGCACAGACGTGGAAAGCTTTAATGCGGAAATCGGTTATTGGATTGCCGAACCCTATTGGAATAAAGGGATTATGACGCAGGCTTTGCGTCAAGCTGTCAGCGATTATTGCAGCCAAACCGATGTCGTGCGGATTTTTGCTAAGGTCTATGCCGGCAATTTTGCCTCCATGCGGGCATTGGAAAAGGCAGGTTTCCGAAAAACAGGTATTCAGCATAAAGCTTGCTTCAAAAACGGACAGTTCCTGGATTGCCATTGTTTCGAGTTGTTGAAAGAATACGCATTATAGGCATTCATCCGTCAGGATTGGCATTGCCGACAGGTTTTCCGGATATAATTTGCCAAGACGAAAGAAAAAGACGATATTTTCAACGTAAAATTTTCGTATCCTCTTTAAAATTGAGAAGAGCCCCAGCAAGCCACGAGGAGTTTGCAGGGGCTTTTCGTTGACAGGGGTATGGCAATTATCCGCAAAACCGGCATATCCTCCCGAATTTTCTATAAGCCTGTTCAGAGGCATATTCCCTACCTTTACATCCGAATCATAAAGAATGAACGTATGAAATTACTGAAGAATCTTCTGTTGTCCGCCCTGATGCTATGGGGCGGCGTATGCGCTACCTATGCGCAAGAGAAAACGACGACGGCAGGCGTGCCCGTGGTCAAGTTGAACAACGGCGTGGAGATGCCCCGGTTCGGCATCGGCACGTTCCTCCAGCCCAGCGACGAAGTGTGCGAACAGTCGTGCCTCACGGCATTGAAAGCCGGCTACCGCCACATCGACACCGCCCATGCCTATCAGGACGAGGCAGGTGTAGGCCGTGCCGTTAAGGAAAGCGGCATCCCCCGCGAGGAAATCTGGATTACCAGCAAGCTCTGGCCCACGGAATACGGCGAGGGCAAGACATTGAAAGCCATCGACGAGATGCTTGACCGGATGCAGCTGGACTACATCGACCTGCTCTACGTCCACCAGCCTGTAGGCGACTTCGTGGGAGCCTGGAAAGACATGGAAAAGGCAGTGAAGATGGGCAAGGTGCGTGCCCTCGGCATCAGCAACTTCGATGCCAACGATGAAGTATGGAACACGATTATGAAAGAGGCGACCATCAAGCCCCAAGTGCTCCAGATGGAGTGCCACCCCTACGCCCAACGCCTGGAGATGCGCAAGAAAGCCGCTGCGGAAGGCATCCAGGTGGAATGTTGGTTCCCGTTGGGCGGTGCCATGAGCAACGGTGCCTTGTTCAAAGACCCCGTGATAAAGAAGATAGCCGAAGCCCACGGCAAGACTCCGGCACAGGTCATCCTGCGCTGGCACATCCAGGAAGGCTTCTCTGTCATCCCCGGTGCATCGAATCCCGACTACATCAAGGAGAACATCCAAATCTTCGACTTCCAGTTGACCGACGACGAGATGCAGCAGATGCGCTCGCTCAACAAGGAGAAGCGTTTCTTCAACGCCACGCTGGAGGATGTGGAGAAGATGGTTTGGGGGGCAAGGCTGTAGTACCATCGTTATCATATCGTTTTTTTGTTCACCATCCTGCGATGCCAAGGATGCGTCACGGGATTCATGGAAAAGGCTCGTTCATTGGAAGGGGCCTTTTCTGTTTTCTTTCGCCTCGTTCGTCGGGCGACTCCACGCTTGCTGCTCTTTCCGACCGCTGTCGTCATTGGATGTCGGCAAATGTTTTCCTGACAAGGGAGGAGTGTGGAGAAATAGGATTTTATATTGCTCGGTATTTTCGTTTTAGTTTGTTCCATCTGAGGCACGAAAAGTGGTGTCCCGCAAAATAAATCCCCATAAAAGTTTGTCATTCAAAATAAAATGCCTACCTTTGCACCGCTTTTTTAACAAATAACACATTATTATTTATTTAAACAAGTATGAATCAATACGAAACCGTTTTCATTTTAACTCCCGTTTTGTCTGATGCACAGATGAAGGAAGCGGTAGAGAAATTCAAAGGCATCCTTACTGCTGAAGGTGCTGAGATTATTAATGAAGAGAACTGGGGACTGAAGAAGCTGGCTTATCCTATTCAGAAGAAGTCCACGGGTTTCTATCAGCTGATTGAGTTCAAGGCAGAACCTGCTGTCATTGAGAAGTTGGAAGTGAACTTCCGTCGTGATGAACGCGTCATCCGTTTCCTGACTTTCAAGCAGGACAAGTACGCTGCCGAGTATGCTGCAAAGAGAAGAAGTATGAAATCAACTAAAAAGGAGGATTAATCATGGCACAACAAGTTCAATCGGAAATCAGATATTTAACTCCGCCCTCAGTAGACGTTAAGAAGAAAAAATATTGCCGTTTCAAGAAGAGCGGTATCAAGTATATTGACTATAAGGATCCTGAATTCCTGAAAAAGTTCTTGAACGAGCAGGGCAAGATTCTTCCGCGTCGCATTACGGGTACTTCACTGAAGTATCAGCGTCGTGTGGCTCAGGCTGTGAAGAGAGCTCGTCACTTGGCTTTGCTGCCTTATGTAACTGATTTGATGAAATAATTAGGAGGAGGAAAGTATGGAAATCATTTTGAAAGAAGACGTAATAAACCTGGGTTATAAGAATGACGTTGTAAACGTTAAGTCCGGTTATGGCCGTAACTACCTCATTCCTACGGGTAAGGCTGTCATTGCTTCTCCGGCTGCCAAGAAGATGCTGGCCGAGGAGTTGAAGCAACGTGCTCACAAATTGGAGAAGATCAAGAAGGATGCCGAGGAATTGGCAGCCAAACTGGAGGGTGTATCGCTGAAGATCGCAACGAAAGTCAGCTCTACCGGTACCATCTTCGGCTCTGTCGGCAACATCCAGATTGCTGACGAGTTGGCCAAGTTGGGACACAACATTGATCGTAAGCTCATTGTGGTGAAAGACACTGTGAAGGAAGTGGGCAACTACAAGGCTGTTGTCAAGCTGCACAAGGAAGTATCTGTAGAGATTCCTTTCGAAGTTGTGGCCGAGGAAGAAGCTAACTAACTTATTTGTTTGTTAATGGTGCAAGAAAGAGCATATCCTTTCGGGGGTGTGCTCTCTTTTTTTTGAGGGTAGGGTAGCCTGGTGTTTCTTAATGTGCCTCTTTGGGACATCCAAAGTGCCTCTTTAAGGCCGTCAAATCCCTGTTTAGTGTACTCAAGTCCCTTCCGGGATTCCTCGCGTAAGGACATAAAAAAAGTCTGGGTGCTTGCGCACGTCAGACTTTCAATTCTCTCTTAAGCCTATTAGCCGTCCGTATTATTCGGCAGCTACCGTAGTGTCAGCGGCAACGGAATCGTTGGCAACAGCAGCACTGTCATTAGTAGCAGTTGCTACTTCTTCAGTTGCGGGAGCTGCAGTTTCAGTTGCTTCAGTATTAGCGGCTTTGTTACCACCACAAGATGCGAAAGATACGGCTACAATGGCTACGGCCATCAAAACTAACTTTTTCATTTTCTTTGCTTTTTTAAAACGTAATACAATCAATTGCTTTATTAAAACGTTGCAAAGGTAGGGACTTTTTGGATATGTTGTACTACAACCTGCAATTTTTTTTATGTT
Source organism: Candidatus Bacteroides intestinavium (assembly GCA_019118325.1). Lineage (GTDB taxonomy): Bacteria > Bacteroidota > Bacteroidia > Bacteroidales > Bacteroidaceae > Bacteroides > Bacteroides intestinavium. The sequence goes on along the minus strand of DWZE01000002.1, from coordinate 23,832 downwards.
TTTTTGTTGATGTCCCCTTTTCCCAGCCATTTCGTCATGGCATTGTAATAATAATGTGTACCTTTGCGCCATAGTTGCACGGATATTATATGATAGATACAAACATATTTCAGGATAAGACGGCGGTATATTATACGCTGGGCTGCAAATTGAACTTTTCGGAAACCTCCACCATCGGGCGTCTGTTGCAGGAAGCCGGCATACGGACAGCCCGGAGGGGGGAGAAGGCTGATATTTGTGTGGTGAACACGTGTTCGGTGACCGAGGTGGCTGACAAGAAGTGCCGTCAGGCCATACATAAGTTGGTGAAGCAACATCCGGGTGCCTTTGTGGTGGTGACGGGCTGTTATGCCCAGCTTAAACCGGAGGTCGTGGCCGGAATAGAGGGGGTGGATGTCGTGCTGGGTGCTGAGCAGAAGAAAGATCTTTTGCAATATTTGGGCGATTTGCAGAAAAAGGAGCGGGGAGAGGTTCATACCTCTGCGTTGAAAGACATCCGCAGCTTTGTGCCTTCATGTTCGCGCGGGGACCGTACCCGTTTTTTCCTGAAGGTGCAGGATGGATGTGATTACTTCTGTTCCTATTGTACCATTCCTTTTGCACGCGGGCGGAGCCGTAACGGCAGCATTGCTTCTCTGGTGGAGCAGGTACGTCGCGCCGTGGCCGAGGGGGGCAAGGAAATCGTACTGACCGGAGTGAACATCGGAGACTTCGGCCGTTCTACAGGTGAAACCTTTTTCGATTTGGTGAAAGCCTTGGACGAGGTGGAGGGAGTGGAGCGTTACCGCATTTCCTCCATAGAGCCCAATCTGTTGACGGATGAAATCATAGACTTTGTTTCTCGTTCCCGTCGTTTCATGCCTCATTTCCATATTCCCCTGCAGTCGGGCTGTGACGAGGTGCTGAAGTTGATGCGTCGTCGTTATGACACGGATTTGTTTGCCGTCAAGGTGGCCCGCATCAAGTCTGAGATGCCGGATGCCTTCATCGGGGTGGATGTGATTGTGGGCACACGGGGGGAAACGGAGGAGTATTTTGAACGTTCCTATGATTTCCTGCAAGGATTGGATGTGACCCAGCTGCACGTGTTCAGTTATTCCGAACGCCCCGGCACACAGGCTCTGAAGATAGACCATGCGGTGGCCCCTCAGGAGAAACATCGTCGAAGCCAGCGCTTGCTGGATTTGTCAGACCGGAAGCTTCATGCGTTTTATGACCGTCACGTGGGACTGACAATGCCTGTACTGTTGGAGCGCCCCAAGCCCGGGATGTCGATGCATGGCTTTACGCCTAATTATATCCGGGTGGAAGTGCCGCACGACGATGCGCTGGACAACCGGGTGGTAAATGTCCGGTTGGGAGAATGGAATGCCGATGCCACGGCTTTGCAAGGAGAGATATTGACAGATTGAGAAAGAATATGAAATCGAAACTGATTTATTGGCTGACCTATGCGGGGATGTGGCTTTTGGCTTCCCTGCCTTTCCCTGTTATCTATGTGCTTTCGGACGGGCTATGCTTTCTGATGCATAGGGTGGTAGGGTATCGCCGGAGGGTGGTGCGTATGAATCTTAGCAACTCCTTTCCCGAGAAAGACAAGGCCGAACTGCGAAAAATCGAACGCGAGTTCTATCATTATCTCTGCGATTATATGCTGGAGGATATCAAGATGCTGCGTATGTCGTTTGCCGACTTGTGCCGCCGTATGGAATATGTCAACAAGGAAAAATATCTGGCCATGATCGAGAAGTATGGCGGCATCGTGTTGCTCATACCTCATTATGCCAATTTCGAGTGGATTACGGGTATGAGTTCCATCATGCACGAGGGTGATGTGCCGGTGCAAGTGTACAAGCCGCTGCGGAACCGATATATGGACCGTCTGTTTATCCGTATCCGTTCACGCTTCGGAGGATATAATGTGCCCAAACATCAGACGGCGCGCGAACTGATCAAGCTCCGCCGCGAGGGCAAACGCATAGCCGTGGGACTCATCACCGACCAGTCGCCCAATCCCAACGAGGCACACTATTGGACGACCTTCCTGCACCAGGAAACCGCCTTTATGGATGGAGGCGAGCGCATAGCCAAACTGATGGGGTTCCCGGTGTTCTATTGTGAACTTTACCGGTTGCGGCGCGGATATTGTGCCGTACACTTTGACCTGATCACCGAAACTCCCAAAGAAACGGCAGACGGAGAAATCTCAGCCAGTTTTGCCCGTCGGTTGGAGGCAACTATCCACCGGGAACCGGCTTATTGGTTCTGGTCGCACAAGCGTTGGAAATTGAAACGAAAGGATATCGTGCATCATGGATAAGGTAGCTGTCGTCATATTGAATTGGAATGGCAGCGGGATGCTCCGGCGCTTTTTGCCCGGTGTGCTGCGTTGCACTGAAGCCGATGGGGGCGTGGTATGGTTAGCCGACAATGGCTCTACGGATGATTCGGTCTCGGTTGTGTCCCGTGAGTTTCCATCAGTCCGATTGATCCGGTTGGAAAAGAACTATGGTTTTGCAGAAGGATACAACCGGGCTTTGGCGCAGGTCGCGGCCGAATACGTTGTGTTGCTCAATTCGGACGTAGAGGTGACGGAACATTGGCTTCGCCCCTTGCTGGCCTATATGGAGGCGCATCCCGAGGTGGCCGCCTGCCAGCCCAAGATTCTCAGCTATCATAGCCACGGACAGTTTGAGTATGCCGGCGCTTCCGGCGGATTCATCGACCGTTATGGATATCCTTTTTGCCGGGGGCGCGTGATGAGTGAGGTGGAGGAGGACCGGGGCCAGTACGATACAGTGTCTCCTGTCTTTTGGGCATCGGGTGCTGCGCTGTTCATCCGCCGGAAAGACTATCTGGAAGCCGGAGGCCTGGACGGACGGTTCTTCGCCCACATGGAGGAGATTGACCTTTGCTGGCGTCTTCGGGCCCGTGGACGGGGCTTGGTCTGCATTCCCCGGAGTGTGGTCTATCATGTGGGGGCAGCCACGTTAAAGCGGGAGGATTCCCGCAAGACTTTTCTGAATTTCCGCAACAACCTGCTGATGCTCTACAAGAACCTGCCGGAAGCGGAACTTGTTCCCGTGATGCGTATGCGTACCTTGCTGGATTATGTGGCGGCCTTGAATTTCCTGCTCCATTTTCAATGGGCCAATGCCCGGGCAGTGCTGCGTGCCCGTCGGGCTTATCACGCGCTGAAAGCTTCGTATGCCGCAGTCCGTGCCGAAAACAGACGTTGTGCCGTGACGGATGACATTCCCGAACGGATGTCTTTCAGCCTGCTCTGGGCGTTTTACGGGCGGGGGAGGAGGAGGTTTGCGGAACTGGTACAGGGGGTGATTTATTAATCCCGATTTTATTGGATTATTGCTATTAATTGGTTCTTAGATTTTTGTAAGTGGCTGTTGCACATACCGTATACAACAGCCACATTATATTACTTACCAAGCCTCCATTGGCTGCGTAGTATTCCCTCCTTCTGTTCGGCTGTAGAGTTTTAATATCAGAATATTCCATCGTCATCTATAATGCTTCATGCATGAGGTGCCTCGTCAGCAGTAAGCTTCTTGTGCTATTTATCCTTGCTTCTTTGCCTCTTTATCCTTGCTCCTGGGACCCTTTATCCTTGCTTCTATGTCGGTTGAAGCATAGCTCCTAGCCGAGAGCATTATTGGATAAAATGACGGGCAGGACGGAGTGAATGAACAGAAGGTGCTTCTATAGGCAGGAGGATGGCCTGCCCGGGAAGCACCTTCCGCTTTTTTTATTTCCGGAAGAGGGAATAGAGAGGAGACGACTGGGTCTCGCGCGGCTTATTGGTCATAATCATTGAAGTCGAGCACTTGCCCTGCTCCACGGTAAAGCTCGATTGGCGTTTCCAGGTCTACCGCGATAACGGTGATTCTTTCGTCCAGCACGTCTTTCGGAACGTCTATATAGCAGACACCAGGTACTTGGCTCCAGGAGATGTCATTGTAGCGTACCCATTTCAGTTGGGTGCCGTTGCCCACTACGCGCACATTCTTGATCCGGCTCTTCAGTCCTTTGATTTCGATGTTATCGGTCGGGGCGTATGGCACGTATAGGTAGAGGGTCTTGCCGTCCATGCTCAGTGCGGTGTAGGCCTGCACGTGTCCGCCCGGTATGCCCGGCTTGGTGTCGTAGATGGCCTCCTTGTGCTTGGCTGTCCAGCGGCCAAATTCCTTCAGGATGGCCACCTGCTCTTCGGGGATGGTCCCGTCCGCTCTCGGACCGATGTCCAGCAACAGGTTGCCGCCCAGGCTGATGCAGTCCACCAGCATCCGCAGCAGCACCATCGGGCTTTTGTAGTTGTGGTCGTCCAGCCGGTAGCCCCATGAGTCGTTCATGGTCATGCAGGTTTCCCACCATTTCGATGCGGGCCGGGTGACCGGCACACCCAATTCCGGGGTGTCATAGTCGCCGTAGCCCTGAATGCGGGAGTTGACTATCACGCCCGGAGTGGTCTCGCGGAGCATTTCCACGATTTCTTTGGCCCTCCAGTCCTCGGCTTTCTGTTCCCAGTCTCCATCAAACCAGTAGAGGTCGGGTTTCCACGTTTCGTTCAGTTCCCTGAGTTGTGCGAAGTTGAAGTCCACGAAGTGTTGCCACCGCTCCGGCTCCTGATGGATGTCATATTTTGCCGGCCCTTCGCGGAAGATGTTGGGGTAATCCTCCCTGGGCCAGTCGATGAGGGAGTAGTAGAAACCCAGTTTGAGGCCTTGCTTCCTTATCTCTTCGCAGAACGGGGCGAGCACGTCCTTTTTGGCCGGGGCGGACTTCACGGCACTGAAATCGCCTGCCTTGGTGTCCCACAGCGCGAAGCCATCGTGGTGTTTCGTGGTGATGACCGTATATTGTGCGCCACTCTCCTTGATGAGTTTTGCCCAATAGGCCGGGTCATAGTTCGCTGCGGTGAATTCCTTCGCTTGGTCCATGTATTCCTCAAAGGGGACCGTCTTGTTGTGGAATGCCCAGCTTTCCGATGTCCTTCCTGTGGAATAGATTCCCCAGTGGATGAAGATACCGAGTTTGGCTCTTGAGAACCATTCCATTCGTTCGGCCTTTTGTTCGGGTGTTTCGGTCTGGGCCGGTACGGTGGCAGAGGCTATCAGCGCCCATGCGACCAGAAGTGTACTTTTTAGTTTCATGTGTGTAAGATATTAAGTTAATATTGATAGTTGTTTTATAGTAAGTAATTCAAGTTTCGCAAGTAAAAATGTAGCATTTAGTTCTGTATTTCACAGAAAATGAGTATCTTTAAGTGCCCTCAAAAAGGACTCAATTCTAAAAGCTATGGTCAAAGATAAACATATTATTTCAGAAATAGGTTCTTTCTTCCCTAAAAATGATTGTAACAGGGCCATTAATTGTTTACAGCGGATTGCATTCGCAGATGAGAGCAAGTACATCACCCTTGCTATGCGTTATTCGACGATATCGTCAGAACAGTTGATAGAGTATGCCTGCGAAAATTCGGGTATCGGTACAGGCACCGGAAATGAGGATGAGGAAGGCAACGAAGGTTCCTTTGGATAAGCACGCTTAGAAACTGTGGCTTATGAAGAACGTTCAAGTTGTAACGGCCCTCGTCACCCTGGCCACAGGGATTGTGTTAGCCTTTATCAGTTTCTTCCGGCCACCAGGCGGTGAGATTGCGGGTTCGGTGCTCAATTACTTTGCCCAGACTCTGATGTTCGCTGGTTCGGTATTCGGACTGAAATTGTACGTGGATCATCGTCTGCCGAAATAGCCGGACGGATGGAATAAGAAAAAGAGAGGAGTGTCCGCATAAGGGGGACATATCCTCTCTTTTCAGTTTTCTACCTCTTCGGGGAAGTGAGATATCGTTTCGGAGCTTTCCGGCTTATTTCAGGATTTCAACCAGCTTCTCCTGCAATTCGTCGCCATGCAGGCCGCGTGCTAGGATGACACCATTGCCGTCAATCAGCACCGTGTGGGGGATGCTGCTCACAGCATAGAGGTTGGCGCCTTCGCTGTCCCAATACTTCAGGTCGGACATTTGCGGCCAGGTGATATTCAGTTTCTCGATACCTTTTTTCCAAGCTTCGGCATCGCGGTCCAGCGATACGCCCACGATTTCGAAATTCTTGTTCCGGTACTTCTTGTAGGCTTCTACCAGGTTGGGCATTTCCTGACGGCATGGACCGCACCAGCTGGCCCAAAAGTCTACCAAAACGACCTTTCCTTTGCCTACGTAGTCGGACAGTTTTACCGTCTTGCCATCGGGTGTCTGCATCTCGAAGTCTACAAACTTCTGGCCGACTGCCGTTATTTTCAGTTTTTCCACCTTTTCCTTAATGCGGACGATGGCTTCGTCCGTCAGTTCGGCAGGGATTTTTGTTACGATGGGTTCCAACTGCTCTACGCTCATGTTGTAGTAGTTCTGTTTCAGCAGGTAGACACCCACCGCATTGGTGGCGTTCTGGGCTATGCCGGCGTTCATGGTTTCCGTCATCTTGTCGTAAATGGCCTCGGTGTCTTTCTCCTTGAGTTCGCGTTGTTCGTCTGTCAGGGTGGAGTCTTCCAAGGATTCGTAGATGGCAGAGAGTTGCTTGTTCAGGTCGTTGAGCTGCTGGCGGATGAGCTGGTAGGCATCGTTATTCGGGGTACCGGTGACGCTGCGGGTATCGGCGGAGAGTTGTACGGTGATGGCTCCATTTTCCAGGAAGAAATCTATGCCGAGCGCGTCGTCGCCGACTTGGCACGTCAGGGCGCGGACTTGGGCCGTGTCTTGGCGTCCTTCGAGGGTGAACTGGCCGTTCTGGACAATGGCCGAATCTACCTTGACGGATTGGCGTCCTTCTTGTCGTTGGAGATAAACCACGGTTCCATCGGGGGCACCGTCTATGGTACCGGTCACGGTGTAACCCGGATTTCCGCTACATGCAGCGAGCAATGCAGCTGAAGCAAGTGCATAAGTAAACTTTTTCATTGCAGTTTCGTTATTTATTAAGTTAGCGGTCGCAAACTTACGGAAAATCTGTGGAATAACCGAAGGATTTCAGTAGATTAACGCAATATAATCTGTGGATTAATCAGTTAGAAGAAAATCTCGGAAGTTGGGTAGAGAGATGAAAAGCGTTTCAAAGCGGATTGCGGCAGGAGAGCGGTTTCCTATTCGTTATCCGTCAGAAATGCAGATTTAACAGTCTCCGTTTTATTTGCTGCGTTCTGCGCAGGTTTGCTTGTCAAGGTTTATCGTTGATTTATAGTTTTGCCCCCCCAAAAAAAAAGAACAAGTATGACAAGGAGCACATTTCGCGTGCTGTTCTATGCGAACGGCAGCAAGGAAAAGAACAGAATTGTCCCCATCATGAAATTACAATCAACGGAATGGTGGTGCAGTTCAGTTGCATTGCTGAGTTGGTGAGTTTAATCTGCGATTGCGTTAATCTGCCGAAATTCGGCGGTTTTTCCATAGATTTTCCATAAATTTGCGCGCTCAGGTAAGAGATTACACGGAAAGTATTTCACTATCTAAACCTGCTGAGTGCGTAGTGATTCCGTTTTTGACAGTCTAATAGAACTTACCTGCTTATGTAGACGAGGTTATCAGTTGGCAAGTTAGTTAGTTTTCAGGTTGACAGGAAACAATAACTTACGAACTCAAAAACTGAAGGATTAAACACATAAGAGCAATTACTTAATACTAAATAATAAAAGTAACAACATGAGTTTGAAAATCGTAGTATTGGCGAAACAAGTGCCCGACACACGCAATGTCGGGAAGGACGCCATGAAAGCCGACGGCACCATCAACCGTGCGGCACTCCCCGCCATCTTCAACCCCGAAGACCTTAATGCCTTGGAGCAGGCCCTGCGGTTGAAGGAGACCCATCCGGGCTCGACGGTAACCATGCTGACCATGGGACCGGGACGCGCAGCCGAAATCATTCGTGAAGGACTGTACCGCGGTGCCGATGGCGGCTACCTGCTGACCGACCGTGCCTTTGCCGGTGCCGACACACTGGCCACCAGTTATGCACTGGCCACGGCTATCCGGAAGATTGGCGAGTATGACATCATCATCGGCGGCCGCCAGGCCATTGACGGAGACACGGCACAGGTGGGTCCGCAAGTGGCCGAAAAACTGGGATTGGCCCAAGTGACCTACGCCGAAGAAATCCTGAACGTAGACGAAGCCGGCAAGAAAGTGACGATCAAACGCCACATCGACGGCGGCGTGGAGACAGTAGAAGCTCCCCTGCCCCTGGTCATCACCGTCAACGGCAGTGCTGCTCCCTGCCGCCCCCGCAATGCCAAACTGGTGCAAAAGTACAAACGTGCCTTGGGCGTACAGGAAAAAGCAGCCCTGACCAAGGATGGCGCCGCCCTGCCCTACGCCGAGCAATACGACCAGCGCCCCTACCTGAACATCGTGGAATGGAGCACAGCTGACGTAAACGCCGACCTGGCCCAGTGCGGACTCAGCGGTTCACCCACGAAGGTGAAGACCATCCAGAACATCTCGTTCCAGGCCAAGGAAAGCAAGACGCTGACCGGCAGTGACCAGGATGTGGAAGGGCTGATTGTAGAACTCTTAGAAAACCATACGATTGGGTAAAAGGAGTTAGAGAAGTTATAGAAGTTAAGGGAGTTGAAAGAAGTTAGAAGGAGTTATCGCTTCGCTCAAGGAGTTAAAGGCCGATACTTTTTTAGGCCGATACTTTTTCGCTCACCTCCCGCCGGATGAACTATCGGCTTCCAACTCGCTCTAACTACTTCTAACTCACTCTAATAACAATAAATATAGAAAGAAAATGAACAACGTATTCGTATATCTCGAAATAGAAGGCACGACCGTTGCCGACGTCAGCCTGGAATTGCTGACCAAGGGCCGCAAGCTGGCCAACCAACTGGGCTGCCAACTGGAAGCCATCGCCGCAGGCTCAGGCCTGACCGGCATCGAAAAGCAAGTGATGCCCTACGGTGTGGACAAGCTGCACGTGTTTGACGCACCGGGCCTGTTTCCCTACACCTCCCTGCCTCACTCGTCCATCCTCATCAACCTGTTCAAGGAAGAGAAGCCGCAAATCTGCCTGATGGGCGCCACGGTCATCGGCCGCGACCTGGGTCCCCGCGTATCGTCGTCCCTGACCAGCGGACTGACCGCCGACTGCACCGCCTTGGAAATCGGCAACCACGAGGACAAGAAAGAGGGCAAGACGTATGAGAACCTGCTCTACCAGATCCGCCCGGCTTTCGGCGGCAACATCGTAGCCACCATCGTCAACCCCGAACACCGTCCGCAGATGGCCACCGTCCGCGAAGGCGTGATGAAGAAAGAAATCCTGGACGAGAACTACCAGGGCGAGGTTGTCAACCACGACGTGGCCAAGTATGTACACGAGACGGACTATGTAGTGAAGGTCATCGACCGCCACGTGGAGAAGGCCAAACACAACCTGAAAGGAGCGCCCATCATCGTAGCCGGCGGCTATGGCATGGGCTCGAAAGAAGGCTTCGACATGCTGTTCGAACTGGCCAAGGAGCTGCACGCCGAGGTAGGTGCCAGCCGTGCTGCCGTGGATGCCGGCTTTGCTGACCACGACCGTCAGATTGGCCAGACCGGTGTGACGGTTCGCCCCAAACTCTACATCGCCTGCGGCATCAGCGGACAAATCCAGCACATCGCCGGCATGCAGGAGAGCGGCATCATCATCTCCATCAACAACGATGAGAACGCCCCGATCAACACGATAGCGGATTATGTCATCAATGGTACGGTGGAAGAGGTGATTCCGAAGATGATTAAGTATTATAAGGCACATAGTAAGTAAGTTTTGATTAGGAGTTAGAAGGAGTTATAGGGAGTTAGAAGGAGTTATAGGCCAATAGTTATGACATACAACTTTAAAGATATATTAGCATGGAAAAAATCGCATGAATTTGTCCTAGCTATATACAAGGTAACCAGTGGCTTTCCTCTACACGAACGCTTTGGACTGTGTTCCCAGTTTCAACGGGCAGCCGTCTCCATTCCTGCCAACATAGCTGAAGGATACAAAAAAATAAGCAACGCAGACAAACTTCGCTTCTTGAATATCGCACAAGGCAGTTTAGAAGAATGCAGATACTATATACTTCTTTCTAAAGATCTTACTTACATTACAGAGAATGATTATTTAAACTTAAACAGGAGAATAGACGAGGTCAGTTACCTGCTCAATGCCTATTGCAAAGGCATTATAGAAAGGAAATGGAATGATTGAGAAACTATAGGGAAAGGCGAAAACATTTGGCCTATAACTCCCTATAACTCCTTCTAACTCCCTATAACTCCTAAAAAACAAAAAAACAGTTATGTCTAATTTCTATACAGAACATCCCGAGTTGCGCTATCATCTGAATAACCCGATGATGGAACGCATCTGCGAACTCAAAGAACGGAACTACAGAGACAAGGATGAGTACGACTATGCCCCGCAGGACTACGCCGACGCACTGGACTCTTATGACAAAGTGCTGGAGATTACCGGCGAAATCACCGGCGAGGTCATCGCTCCCAATGCCGAAGGCGTGGATACCGAAGGCCCCCACTGCGCCAACGGACGCGTGGAATATGCCAGCGGCACGAAACAGAACCTGGACGCCATGGTGAAAGCCGGACTGAACGGCATGACCATGCCGCGCCGCTTCGGTGGACTGAACTTCCCCATCACGCCCTATACCATGTGCGCAGAGATTGTGGCCATGGCCGATGCAGGTTTTGGCAACATCTGGTCGCTGCAAGACTGTATCGAAACACTCTATGAGTTCGGCAACGAAGATCAGCACAGCCGTTTCATCCCCCGCATCTGCGCCGGTGAAACCATGTCCATGGACCTGACCGAACCCGATGCCGGCTCCGACCTGCAAAGTGTGATGCTGAAGGCTACCTATGACGAAGCCAACAACTGCTGGCGCCTGAACGGCGTGAAGCGCTTCATCACCAACGGTGACGCTGACCTGCACCTCGTCCTGGCACGTAGCGAAGAAGGTACCCGCGACGGACGCGGCCTGTCCATGTTCATCTACGACAAGCGCGACGGAGGCGTCAACGTGCGCCGCATCGAGAACAAGCTGGGCATACATGGTTCGCCCACGTGCGAACTGGTGTACAAGAACGCCCGTGCCGAACTTTGCGGCGACCGCAAGCTGGGCCTTATCAAGTATGTAATGGCTCTGATGAACGGTGCCCGCCTGGGCATTGCCGCACAGAGTGTCGGCCTGAGCCAAGCCGCCTACAACGAGGCACTGGCCTACGCAAAGGACCGCAAACAGTTTGGCAAGGCCATCATCGAGTTCCCCGCCGTGTATGACATGCTCAGCACCATCAAGGCAAAACTGGATGCCGGACGCGCCCTGCTCTACCAGACGGCCCGCTACGTAGACATCTACAAAGCCTTGGACGACATTGCACGTGAACGCAAATTGACGCCCGAGGAACGCCAGGAACAGAAGAAGTATGCAAAATTGGCCGATGCCTTCACTCCGCTGGCCAAAGGCATGAATTCGGAATATGCCAACCAGAATGCCTACGACTGCATCCAGGTGCATGGCGGCAGCGGCTTCATGCTGGAATATGCCTGCCAGCGCATCTACCGCGATGCCCGTATCACCAGCATCTACGAAGGCACCACACAATTGCAGACCGTGGCTGCCATCCGCTATGTGACCAACGGCGCTTACCTGGCCACCCTGCGGGACTATGAACAAATCGCTTGCTCGGACGAGATGAAACCCTTGCTGGAGCGTGTGAAGGCCATGACCGACAAGTTCGAGGCCTGCACCAACCTGGTGAAGGAAGCTGCCGACCAGGAACTGCACGACCTGATGGCCCGCCGCCTCTACGAAATGGCCGCCGTCTGCGTGATGAGCCACCTCATCATCCAGGACGCCACCCGTGCGCCGGAGTTGTTCGCCCAGTCTGCCAAGGTTTACGTGAATTATGCCGAAGCCGAAATAGAGAAGCACAACCGCTTCATCCAAGGTTTCCAGAAAGAAGACCAGGCGTGCTACCGGAAGTAAAATAAACTTCGCTGTCCCTCTCTTTCCACAGGGACGGCTTATCCTTTAAAAAAGAAATCCGCTTTCGCGGGCAAATGCCCGGCAAAGCGGATTTCTTTTTCATGAATATCCCCAATCGTCCTAAAGTAGCAAAGTTTAAAATGATTCTTTGCAAATAGCCTAAACGGTCGTAAGCATTTGAACGTAACCATCCGAAATCTGCCAAGTCCCCCAAGTCGGCCTGGCTTGAATGGACAACAAAAAACGAGTAAGTTCTCACGAACCCCTCGTCCTCTGTAGAAAAGCCCGAAAACTTTTCTTTTTTACATCCAAATGTTACCTAAAATCAATCTTTACTTTTACCTTTAAAAACAAACTTCAATTACCTAATTTGAAAACTTCAATCTTTACCTAATTACCTATTAATCCAATTTTAGCCTATGAAAAATACTTTAGTATCTTGTGCAATTTCCCAACTGCGATGCAAAGGTATGTATTCTTCTGGAATCTGCAAAGCTTTCGGGCCTCTTTCTTATGTTTTATAACATAGTTTCGTAATTGGATATTTCCTATTTGCACTTATAAACGGTAATGGCTGCCAAGCAAAGCTACAGCAGGTATACCACGGATGAGTAGGCGCCCAGGCGCAATTGTTCCGTGCCGTCATCCTGCGTAGACTGTTCTACGGTGCCCTGGGTGGCAATGGCCTTCTGCACGGTGTCTGTCAGGGGCAGTTCGATGGCCGAATCGCCGAAGTTGTGTATTACCAGTATCTGTTGGTCATCTTGCGTCATGTACCAGGCAGCCAGTGAATTATACTCTTCGTTCGTCTCGTTGTACACCGGGTGTTTGGACATCGTGCCCGTGGCCAGGGCGGGGTAGGTGTTGCGCAGGCGGATGAAGTCGAGATAAGTGGCCAGCAGGGAGGCATTGTCGTTTTGCTGCGCGCTGACGGAGGGCACTTCGGCTTCCACCTGAGGGTCTATCTTGTCCGTGTAGGACGTCGTATAGTTGTCGCCCCACAGCATCGGGCCGCGCACGTATTCGTCGCCGTTGCCCTTCGTGCCGAACAGGCCCAGCTCTTCTCCATAATATATATAAGGTGTGCCTTGCGCGGTGAGCAGCACGGCGGCTGCCAGGCGGCATTTGTCGGCATTGCGTCCCAGCAGGGAGGCGGCGCGGTCTTCGTCGTGGTTGGTCAGCTTGGTGGCGGCGATGTAGTCGGGGCGCACGGCGGCGTATTCCTGGCGGTAGCCCAGCAGGTCGTTGGCCAGGTAGCGTCCGGTGCCGTTATTGATGGCCCACTCCAGGCGGTACCAGAAGGAGAACTCAAACAGGGCGGGCAGGCCGGCGTAGTAGGGGGCCACTTCGTTGTGCTCGCTCAGGACTTCGCCCACCATGTAGATGTCGTCCGCATGGCCTTGGGCGTGGTAGGCCGTGTTCATGTCGTCATAGAACGTGGCGAGGAAGCGCGGGTTCTCGTCCGATGTGGCATTGTGGTAGATGTGCTTCACGGCATCCAGGCGGAATCCGTCCACGCCGCGTTCTACCCATCCGCGGGCGGCGGAGGCGATGGCCTGGTAGGCGGGCGACGAGGCGCATTGGTCGGCAGGACCGTAGTTGAGGTCGGCGAACCAGTCGGTCTGGAAGGCCGAATGGTACTTCCACTGCACCTGGGTGTCGAAGAGGATATCCGCCGCCGTGGTGTTGTCCAGGGCGAAGGGTTCGCCCAGCGTCACCTTGTCCGACGAGGAGGGCGCGCCGTACTTCGTGCCATTGTCCCACGACGTGTTGCTGGTGCGTATGAGGAAGCCCCACGATGAGGCGAAGTCCACGGTCAGCCGGTAGGTCCCGTCGCCCTGGTCGTAGAATTTCTTGCAGACGCCGTCGCCGTAGTAGAGGTATTTGGCGCCGTCGGTCGAGGCGTCCGGATTGTCAGCATCGGCGGTCTCGCCCGGCGTGACGGTCACGGTGGGGCTGTCCGGGTCGCTCCAGTCCAGGGTGAAGGTGTAGACGCCTGCCACCTCGTCCGCTGTGCCGGAGACGTTGAACCACTCGCCCGCGTTGTAGCCGCCCGCGCCCTCGCTGGCTATCATCGGGAGGCGTCCGGCGGCGATGTCCGCGGCGGGGTCTTGCGAGAAGGTGTAGTAGTCGCGGTATTCATTGTCTTCCGACGCTTTGGCGGCGAGGAACCAGGGGTGGTCCTTGCCCGTGTGGTTCAGCACGTAGTCCAGGTAAATCTTGATGTCCCGGTTGTGTGCCTCCGTTAGCAGGCGGTCCAGGTCGGCCAGCGTGCCCAGGCGCGGGTTGACGGCGGTGTAGTCCGTCACGTCATAGCCGTGGTAGGACATGGCGGGGTGGATGGGCGAGAGCCACAAGGCACTGACGCCCAACTGTTGCAGGTAGTCCAGCTTGTCGGTCACTCCTTGCAGGTCGCCCCAGCCGTCGCCGTCGCTGTCGGCGAAGGAGTAGACCAGCAGCTGGTAGGTGATGCCGGCACGCCGCTGTTCGTCCCAGTCGTCGGGCGCGGGGCTGACGGCGGCCCATTCGGTGTTGTCGTCTTCTCCGCTGCCGGATGGATTGTCGGGCGGGGTGACGGGGGTGTCGTCGCTGCATGCGGCGAATGTCAGGAGCAATAGGCTTCCGCAGAGAAGCCAGGTAAGGAGATGTTTGAAAATGGTGTTCATGTCATTGCTTCATTTAACTTGGTGAATATCTATCAAATGCCAAGAGCACGCTTGACAGAAGGACTTTGTTGGGTTCCATCCGTACTGGAACTTGGTTCCGTCCGTACTGGAACTTAGTTCCATCCGTACTGGAACTTGGTTCCATCCGTACTGGAACTTGGTTCCATCCGTACTGGAACCAATGTATGTATGGCTCATGGCATATATGACGGACATTCTTGTAAAAGAAAAGGCCGCCGTCCGTGTTTTGCCGGGCGGCAGCCTCAGTCATTCAGACTCCTGTAAGGGAGTTACAGGATTAATCAGTTGCGAGTGACAACCAGCGATTGTTCCACCTTGTTGAAGTACCACTTGATGGTGTATTCGCCGGCTTCCGTGGCGATGAAGTTGCCGTCGCCGTTGTCGGCCACGTCGCCTTCATACTTCAGCTGGCCGGGACCTTTGTCGTTCTCCCACTTCTCGTCGGGACGAATCTTCCAGGTGTTGTTGGCATCCATGTGCATGGTGGCGGTCAGGAAGTGCTGCACGTTGCCTGCGGCGTCAGTCTCCTGGCCCAGCGTCATCGGGGTGTCGCCCGAGCCCCAGCCGTTGTGGTTGCCGACGATGCCCCAAGAGTCGTAGGCTTGGGAAACCTTCAACTCACAAGTCGTGGTGTTAAACTCGATGTAGTAGCTGTTGTGCGAATAGGTCGTGATGTTGCCGCCTCCGCTTGTCACCAATGTCTGGGTCGGAGCTTCGGCTGCGGGCGTTCCGCTCATGCCCCATTCACCGTTATTCCAGTCACCGGCGGGAGTCAGTTTCCAGCCTTCTACGTTGGCCAGGCCGTTGAAGTAAATCATGCCGGCATAGTTGTCATCGAAGTTGGCGGAGTAGAGGAATTGGCTGTTGCCGTGGTTCCAATCGCAGTATTTACCCACAACCCACAGTTTCGGATACTGCACATCCATGCTATACGGCGTGATGTTCAGCGTGATCACGTTGGAATACAACGTGTCTGCTGCCTGCGATATGGAGGACGACAGGCGGATTTCGTAATCGCGTGCGCTGAAATCCTCTTCGATGCCATAATCGTTCAGCAGGTTGATGACGGCAGAGTTCAAGTCGCCCACCGTGATGTCTTGCGAGGTAGCGGTGGTCACTGCTGCCAGCTGGCGGGCGTTGGCGAAGTTATTGCCGGCCAGGTCAAAGTCGATGTTGGTCGTGGAGATGGCGCTGTAGCCGAAGTCGGACTTCTCCCACGAGAGGCTGACGGCCACGTCGCTGGCATTGGCTGCTTCCAATACGATATTTGTCGTTGACGGTGTGTTCAATACAGCGGGTTGAGCCGTTTGCGCATTGAACGTCGTCCCGTCGAGGTCGCTCTCGCAGGCCGCGAAGGCCATGGCAACCCCCAATACAGGTATATAATTAAGTAGTTTCTTCATAACTATATTCTCTTTTAGATAAGATTAATGAATGAATTAATAACCCGGGTTCTGTTCCAGGCTGCCGTTCACGCTCAGGTCCGTAGTCGGGATGGGGTAGAGGTTGTAGTGGTCGTCCACGGCCACGCCGGTGGGCGTGCCGCCCTTTTCCACCCACAGGTAGCTGCCCGAGGTGAACAGGCCGTAGCGGATGAGGTCCGTGCGGCGCGTGCACTCGAAGTACATCTCGCGCTGGCGTTCGTTCAGCAGGTTGCCGTATTGTACGCTGGTGGTCGTGCCGCCCACATTGGCACTGGCCGTCAGCCAGCTGCTGCTGATGTTGTGGCTGCTGTCGCCGTAGCCGCGTTCACGCAGTGCGTTGATGTAGTTCACGGCCTGTTCCGTGCTGCCGCCCTGTCCGCCGCGAGCCACTGCCTCGGCATAGTTCAGGTAGATTTCACCCAAGCGGAAGAGGGGGAAGTCCGTGTCGGGGAAGGTCTCGTTCTTGCCGGCAGTGCCGTCGCTGTTCAGGTTGGTGAACTTGTAGACCGACCATCCCTGCGTGTCGAACGTGGCGTAGGACGTGGTAATGTCCACAGCTTTGGTACCGCTATAGAAGATGCCGCGCTTGTCCAGGATATTTTCATCGGTCCATGTGCTTTCGTCATCGCTCGGGAATTCGAACACGCGCACCAGGTTGCCCGTGGCACGGAAGCCTGCCCAACCGGAACCGATGCCGCTGGCCCGTTCCGGAGAGCTGGCACGTGTACCCAGGATGATGGCGCCGATGCCGTAGGACTGGGTCGTCTCGCCGTCTGCGCAGATGGGGAAGATGATTTCGCGGCTAGCATTGGCGTTCTCGCCGTTGTTGGCCATGAACAGCTCGGCGTAGTTGTCGGCCAGGCTGTAGCCGGCGTTGATGACGTTGTTGCAGCGCGTGATGCAGTCGTCATAACGGGGCGTGCCCGTGTAGACCTCGGCATTGAGGTACATGCGCGACAGCAGTGCGTCCACGGCAGCCTTTCCGGCGTGTCCGTATTCGGCTTGTGTGGGCAGGTCGTCATAGATGTCCAGCAGTTCGCTCTCGATCCAGTTGAAGTAGTCGGCGCGTGTCTCCAGCTGTCCGGGGTTCAGCGAATAGTTGTCTTCCGTGATGAAGGGCGGGCGTCCGAACAGGTCCATCAGCGAGTAGTAGGCCAGTGCGCGGCAGAATCGTGCCTCGGCGGCATACTGTGCCTGGTTGATTTCGCTCGGCGCGTTGCCGATGTTCTTCATGAAGTCGTTCACCAGGGCCACGATGTACATGCCGCGCTGGTAAGAGCCTTCGATGGATTCCACCTGTGCCGTGGTCCACGTGATGGAGTTCATGGACGATACCCATGCGTCGCCCCAAGCGTTCTTGGTCTCGTCGGTGGGGCAGGTCTGCAGGGTGAACCAGCAGCGCAGCATCACGGTGTTGCCGGGATCCAGGCCGTTGATGTCGGAAGAGCCTGCGCCGTCTTGTCCGGAGAGCGCCCATACGGAATAAATCTTGTTCAATGCCTGGGTGTAGCTTTCGGCCGTGCTGTAAGCCTTGTCGGAAGTCACCACGTCCGGATCCAACGGGAATACGTCGAGATCGTTTACGCAGCCGCTGAAAGTAACCAGTCCGGCTGCCAGTAAGGATGCTGTAATATATTTCAGTTTCATAATGGTCTAATGTGTATTAAAAGTTAAGATTCAGTCCTAAAGTATAGGTGCGGGGACGCGGCCACATATTGCCGTCTACGCCGTTCACGCCCGGAATTTCGGGGTCGATGCCGGAGTATTTCGTAACGGTGAACACGTTCTGTACGCTGAAGCTGATGCGGCCCGACAGCTTTTCGGTGAAGAACTTGTCGAACGAGTAACCCAGTGTGATGTTGTCCATCTTCAGGTAAGAGGCGTTCTCCAGGTAGAGGTCGGTCAGCTGGCTTTCCACGCTGGTATGGGTATAGCGGAATCCGCCGGTCTGTTCCAGGGCTTCCTTGTTGTGATTACCCAGTGTACCCAAGCCGCCGTAGTTGGCGTAGGTGCCGTGTTCGGCAGTCTGTGAGTTGAAAGCGTAGTTGCCCAGGCTGGCGCGGAGATTGAAGCCGAGGTCCCAGTTCTTCCATTGGAATTGCGAGCTGAAGCCCATGTAGACGTCTGCCAGCGGGCTCTTGCCGGTGAAGTAACGGTCGCCGTCGTCGATGGAACCGTTGCCGTTGCGGTCCACAATGGCACCCTGTATGGGTTTGCCGTTCTCGTCATACACTTGTTCGAAGAGCCAGAAAGTGTAAGGCGCATGTCCCACCTGGTGTCTGGCCACGGGCGTGTTCGTACCGAAACTTACGGTAGAGGCCACGATGCCTTCATAATCGGGGTTGTAGTTGGCGGTCAGCTTCGTGATTTCGCTGTCGTTCCATGTCACGTTGTAACCGATGGTCCAGGAGAAGTCTTTCGTCTGGATGGCTACGGCATTGATGTTGAATTCAACGCCCTTGTTCTCCATCTCGCCCACGTTGGCGGTAATCTGGTTGGTGAAGTTCGTGCCGGCGGGGGCGCTGACTGTGTTCAACAGGTCTTTCGTCTTCTTCACATAGAATTCCAAGCTACCGTTGATGCGGTTGTTCAGGAAACCGTAGTCCACAGCCACGTTGTACGTGTGCGTCTCTTCCCATTTCAGGTCGGGGCTGTAGCCGTCGGGCTTCAGCAGATAGTTATAGCTTGAGCCATTCTGTGGAGGGTATTGCGTATTGTTGTTCGTGCTGAATACGTATTTGGTCAGGTACATGTAGTCACCTATGTCTTGCTGGCCGGTGACACCGTAACCGAGACGGAGTTTCAGGTTGGACAGCACGTCGCGGGTGTTATCCATGAACTTTTCGTTGATGATGCTCCAAGCCAGGGCTACAGAGGGGAACATACCCCAACGGTTGTTCTCGCTGAAGCGGGAGGAACCGTCCCGACGGAGGGTAGCCGTCAGCAGGTAACGGTCCATCAGGTTGTAGTTCAAACGTCCGAAGAAAGATACCAGGTAGTTCTCCCACGGGTTGCGCTGGCTGTCGTCGCGGAAGTAGCGGCTTTCGCCTTCGTTCCACGTCCAGCCTGCGGGGGCGGAAGTGGCACTGGTGGTGACGTTTGACTTCTGCTGCGTGAAGTCGCTGTAGTAGAAGTGCTGCCAGGAGTAACCCACCATCAGGTCTACGTTGCTCTTGATGGGCTCGAAGTAGTGTACATAATTTGCATAGAAGTCCAACAGGTGGTTGCGGCGCAGGTTGCTCCACGAACCGCCCTGACCCAAGCCGGGGAAGTCGGTGTCCTTGGCTGCCTGGTAAGAGCCCGAGTTCACATAGTTGTCGCCCGTCGTCTTGGCTACGTCGTAACCCAGGTTCAGGTTGAGGCGCAGGTCTTCGAATCCGTGTATCTTATAGTCCAGCTGGATGTTGCCCAGGCTACGCTTGGTCGTTCCCTGGTTGTTCACGTCCAAGAGCAGGGCCAAGGGGTTGACAGCCGCATTGTCGTCCGGTCTGTAGCCGGAGATGTTGCCATCGTTGTCGTAGACGGTATTGGTGTGGCCGTAGAGTCCGTTATAGCCGTTCAGGCCTTCCGTATAGTTTCCTTGGGCATAAACCGGTTTGGTGGGGTCGTAATAAACGGCTGCACCCACGGCGCCGGAGTCGGCGAAACGGTTGTTGTTGATGGTACCCTTCACGTTGATGTCCACGCTCAGGTGGTCATCGAAGAACTTCGGGCTGAGGTTGATGGCGCCCGTGTAGCGTTCGTAGTCAGAGGTCTTCAGCGTACCGCGTTCCTTGTTGTAGCCGAAAGATACGCGGAAAGGCAGGAAACCGGCCTTGCCCGATACGGCAATGTTCTGGTCTGTGCCCAAGCCGGCCTGGTAGATTTCATCCTGCCAGTCGGTAGAAACATCGGGGTACATGTTCAGGTTGTTTTCAATGGTGCTGTACACATCCGTGCCGGCATATTGGCTGAGCATGGTCTGACGGAATTCGTTGCCATCCATCACGTTGACGCGCTTGTAGGGGTCTTTGAAAGAGTAAGTACTGTTGTACGTCACTTTGATTTTACCCTCTGCACCTTTTTTCGTAGTGATGATGATGACACCGTTTGATGCACGCGAACCGTAGATGGCCGTGGCCGAGGCGTCCTTCAACACGGTGAACGTAGCGATGTCGTTCGGGTTGATGGTGGCCAAAGCGTTGGGCGTTCCGGGGGCTGCATCGTTGGATACGGGCACACCGTCGATGACGATCAACGGGTCGTTGCTGGCATTCAGCGACGCGCCGCTACGGATGCGGATGGTAGAGCCGGAACCCGGGCCGCCGTCGCCGCTTGTCACGCTGAGTCCCGGCACCTTGCCCTGCATCAGTTCCTGCGGGGAAGTCACGGCGCCACGGTTGATTTCTTCAGCTTCGATGGCTACTACCGAACCGCTCAGGTCGCTCTTTTTCACCGAACCGTAGCCGATGACAACGACCTCATCCAGCATCTCGGTGTCTTCCTCCAAAATCACGTTCATGTTCTCTGCGGCGGGCAACTCTTGCGTCTTATAGCCGATGTAGCTGATGACGATGATGTCGCCCTTGTTGGCTTCGAAGGTGAAATTGCCGTCCAAGTCGGTAATCGCGCCCTTGGTTGTGCCCTTGATCTGGACACTCGCACCGATAACACCGAAGCCGGTGTTATCCTTCACAATGCCTTTGACCGTCATGCTCTGGGCAAAGGCTTGCACGGATAGCAAGATACCCACCACCCATAGGAGGAGGAACTTGCCTGAACTTCTTAGAATTTTTCCTTTCATGATAGTTGAATTGAAGTTTGTATTAAGTTAAAGTGATTGGTTCTGATGAAGTGATTAGTGCTTAGCGTTTAGTGATGAGTATCTGGCTAACCACTTATCGTTAATCACTAATCACAATAAAATACCTATTGAAAACGATACAATCTTTTTACCTCATTATATATCTTACTTCCGGGTCAGGTGTTTCACATTGCCGCTGTGAATGCTCTTTCCCGCCATATAGCCCGGCTTTACTTCACTTCCTTGATGGAGATGGCCCATCCGCCGCCCACGGCTGCTTTCAGCTTCAGCTTGGTCTTGCTGGTCACTTTTTTCTTGGTGATGGTGTAGGCTTGCGGGTTAGTCTCCCAGTGGGCATCCTTTGCATCGGCGTAGATGGTGGCCTCGTACTTCTTGCCCGGTGTCAGGAAGTCCAGCTTCAGTTCGGATTCGTGGCCGTTGTAGCCGGCTGTGCAGCCCATATACCAGTCGTCGGTGCCTTTGGCGCGGCGGGCGATGGTGATGTATTCGCCCGGTTCGGCTTCGAGGTAGCGGCTTTCGTCCCAGTCGATGGCCACATCCTTAATGAACTGGAAGGCGTCCATGAAGCGCTCGTAGTTTTCAGGTACGTCGGCTGCCATCTGCAAGGGGCTGTACATGGTGACGTACAAGGCCAGCTGACGAGCCAGCGTGGAGCGCACATGCGAGGTGTTCGAGGGGTTCAGCTTGCTGCAATCCATTTCGAAGATGCCCGGCGTATAGTCCATCGGGCCACCGATGAGGCGCGTGAAGGGCAGGATGGTGGTGTGGTACACCTTGTTGCCTCCGAAGGATTCATATTCTGTGCCGCGGGCCGATTCGTTGCCGATCAAGTTGGGGTAGGTGCGGCACAGTCCTGTCGGGCGCACGGCTTCGTGGGCATTGACCATGATTTTATAGTCGGCGGCCTTGGTCACGGCGTGCAGGTAGTGGTTCACCATCCATTGGCCGTAGTGGTGCTCGCCGCGGGGGATGATGTCGCCCACGTAGCCGCTCTTGACGGAGTTATAGCCGTTGTCTACCATGAACTGGTAGGCCTGGTCCATGTGGCGTTCGTAGTTGTGGACGGAGCTGGAAGTCTCGTGGTGCATCATCATCTTGATGCCCTTGCTCTCGGCATAGCGGTGAATCTCTTCCACGTCGAAGTCGGGGTAGGGGGTCACGAAGTCAAAGACGTAGTCCTTGCTCTTGCCGAACCAGTCTTCCCAGCCCTCGTTCCATCCTTCGACCAGCACGGCATCAAATCCATGCTTGGCTGCAAAGTCGATGTAGCGTTTCACGTTCTCCGTGTTGGCCGAGTGCTTGCCGTTGGGTTTGGTCTTGGAGTAATCGGTTTGCCCCAGTTTCACGCTGTAGACATCGTCAGTGTAGGCCCAAGTACCCTTGTTGGTAATCATGTCCCACCAGATGCCGACGTATTTCACGGGCTGAATCCAGGACGTGTCTGCCAGCTTGCAGGGTTCGTTCAGGTTGAGGGTGATGCGCGAAGCCAGGATATCCCTTGCGTCGTCGCTCACGATGACGGTGCGCCACGGCGAATGGCAGGGCGTCTGCATGTAGCCCTTGTCTCCGTTGGCGTCGGGCGTGAGCCAGGACTCGAACACCAGGTTCTTGTCGTCCAGATTCAGGCTCATGCACGAGTAGTCCACCAAGGCCGCTTCATGCAGGTTGATGTAAAGCCCGTCGTCCGTCTTCATCAGCAGGGCCGTCTGTACGCCGGTGGGCGAGAATACGGTCTGTGAGGAATTGGGCGTGACGGCATCTTTCATCAGTCCGCGGATTTCCGTGAGGCGTGAGATGGTGTAGTCATATTCCTGTGTGTCATAGTCGCCCGGAATCCAGTAAGCCGTGTGGTCGCCTGTCATGGCGAATTGCGTATGCTCTTCCTTGATGACAAAGTAGTTCAGGTTTTTCTGCTGGGGGAATTCATAGCGGAAGCCCAGTCCGTCGTTGAACAGGCGGAAGCGGATGACGATGCTGCGCTCGTTTGCCGGCTGGTCCAGCGTGACGGCCAGTTCGTTGTAGTGGTTGCGGATTTGGCTTTCCTCGCCCCAGACGGGTTTCCAAGTCTCGTCGAAAGTGGAGGTCTGTGTGTCTTTGATGACGAAACCCGTCATCAGGTTGGCCTTGGAATCAATGAGGCTCTTGTCCTTGTCGCTCATCTCGGTCCATTCGAAGTCCGTCTTTTTGTTGGCGTCTTCTTTTTTCAGTTCCAATCCCAGTGTACTGGGCTTGATGACGGCTTTGTCCTTATAGAACAAGTCATAGGTCGGTGCGCCTTGCCCGTTCAGGCTGAAGTTCATCACCAGGTTTCCGTCCGGTGACTTCAGTTGCTGTGCTGAAGCCAGGAGGACGCTGCAACATAAGGTTGCGGTCAGGGTCAGTTTGTTTTTTAGGTTCATAAGTCTCACGTGGTATTAAGGATTAAGGCAGTTCCCCGTCGTGGGGGCTTACCGCTTACAAAGGTAAGCTCCGGGAGATTGCCCGTATCCCGTTGGATTGAAAATATAAATGTTTGGAAGTTTATTATTAATTTAAGTATTTGTCATTCATGTTTTTATAGAATCATTCTGGCACTCAGAATATAAATGCTTCAGAACTCCAGCAGTAGTGATTGGCGGGGCTGGAGTATCAGTTTTTCCTCCAGTCGGATAGTTTTTCCGCTCAATACGTCGCGTGCTTCCGTCTGGGGGAGAATCTCCCGGTAGGGCGTCAGGTCCAGTTCCTGTGCTTCTCCGGTACCGTTCATCATTACAACTACGGACTGATTCTCATATTTGCGCTCATAGACGTAGCAGCCTTTGGCGATGGAGAAATGCTTCATTGTGCCTAAGCCGACGGCTTTGTTGCCTTTGCGCCATTGGAGTAG
>DWZE01000022.1 GCA_019118325.1 Candidatus Bacteroides intestinavium | reverse complement strand
GAACTGAGAGCACTGTGGGAGAAACGTGGGCTTTTCCTCTTTTACCTTCCGCCGTATTCCCCGCACCTGAACCTTGCGGAAACCTTGTGGAGGATAATGAAGACCAAATGGATCAGACCGCAGGACTATGCAAGTAGCGATAACCTCTTTTACACCGTCAATAGGGCATTGGCGGCTGTCGGGGATACATTGGGAATTAAACTTAAACATAATGCTGCTTAATTTTGATTAGTTACTTAAAATCAATAAGAGGCCCAGAGAAAAACTTGATTTTGATTGCCCAAAAAGATTGTTTTTTGTTTCTTTGCAGTAAAAGTTGCATTGGTGAGTTTAATCTGCGGAGCGTTGTGTTTTGAAGAATTTTTAATAATCTGCCGGAAATGCCATATATTTGCACCTCATTATTGTGTACAGCTTATGAGACGAATCATTCTTATTACCGGAGGAGCACGTTCGGGCAAGAGTACGTATGCCGAGCGATTGGCGCTTGCCTTGTCTCCTTGTCCTGTCTATATAGCGACATCGCGCATTTGGGACGAGGATTTCCGTGAGCGTGTCCGTCGTCATCAGGCACGCCGCGGGCCGGAGTGGACAAACATTGAGGAGGAAAAATGCCTGAGTCGCCACACTGTGACGGATCGGGTAGTGTTGGTGGACTGTGTGACACTCTGGTGTACCAATTTTTTCTTTGATTCTGATGGTGATGTGGATTGTGCTCTTGAGGCAGCGAAGCAGGAATTGGATGTCTTTATCCGTCAGGAAGCCACATTTATCTTTGTCACCAATGAAATAGGTCTTGGTGGAACATCTGATAATGAACTGCAACGGAAGTTCACTGACCTGTTAGGATGGATGAATCAGTATATTGCAGCTAGTGCTGATGAAGTGGTACTGATGGTGGCCGGTATTCCCCTTACAATAAAAAAATGATAGAAGTATGATACAGACATTTCACATTACCCGTCCTGACAAGCGGTTATTGCCTGCACTTCAGGAGAAGATAGATAACCTGACCAAACCCAAAGGTTCTTTGGGGCGGTTGGAAGAGTTGGCCTTGCAGGTAGGACTTATCCAGCAAAGCCTGTCGCCCGAATTACGGCATCCGCAAAATATCATTTTTGCAGCCGACCATGGCATTGAAGAAGAAGGAGTCAGTGTGTCGCCCCGTGATGTCACTTGGCAACAGACCTTGAATTTCCTCGATGGAGGAGCCGGGATAAATTTTCTTTGCCGTCAGCATGGTTTTATGTTGAAGGTGGTTGATGCGGGCGTGGACCATGATTTGCCGTATGAGCGGGGTATTATCAACAAGAAAGTACGTCGGGGAAGTCGGAATTTCCTTCATGAGGCAGCTCTGACGGGTGAGGAAATGGAACAGTGTCTTGCGTATGGAGCCGAGGTGGTAAGGCAATGTTATGCGGAGGGGAGCAATGTGTTGAGCTTCGGAGAAATGGGCATTGGGAATACTTCCCCGTCATCGGTCTGGATGCATCTGTTTACCGGGATTCCTTTGGAGCAGTGTCTGGGGGCGGGGAGCGGTTTGGACAGTGCCGGCATCCGGCATAAATATGAGGTGCTGAATAAAGCCGTGGCCCATTATTCGGGCGGCCGGTCTCCTTGGGACATTCTGCGCTATTTTGGCGGGTTGGAAATGGTGATGGCTGTGGGAGCAATGCTTCAGTCGGCGGAATTGGAAATGATAATCCTGGTGGATGGGTTCATCATGACAAACTGCATGTTGGCTGCCTCACAGCTTTATCCGGAGGTACTGGATTATGCTATCTTCGGGCATCAAGGCGACGAGGCAGGGCATAGACTATTGTTGGACTGGATGCACGTCCGTCCCTTGCTCAACTTAGGGTTGCGTTTAGGAGAAGGCACCGGTGCGGTTTGTGCTTATCCCATAGTAGATGCGGCTGTGCGGATGATGAACGAGATGGATAGTTTTTCCCATGCGAATATAACCAAATATTTTTGAGGCCTGATGAAAAGACTGCTTGCTGCCTTTATTTTTTTTACTCGGCTTCCATTTGGACGGATAATGGCCGTACCTGCCGACTGCTTTAAGCATGTGGTGCCTTATTGGCCGATAGTGGGATGGTTGACAGGAGGTATCCTGGCGGGCACGCTTTGGTTGTTGGCTCAAGTATTGCCGTTGCAGGTGGCCTGGATAGGGGCCATTGTGGTCCGTCTGTTGGTGACAGGCTGTTTGCATGAAGATGGGCTGGCAGACTTCTGTGACGGCTTTGGCGGAGGTACGACCCGCGAGCGGACACTGGCTATTATGAAGGATTCGCATATAGGTACCTATGGTGTGGTGGGACTGATTGTGTACTTTCTGTTATGGTCGCAAATGATTGTTTTGCCGCTTGGCATCCTTTGTGCGGTGGCTTTCTGTGCGGATGTTTATTCCAAGTGGTGTGTGTCTCATATGGTCAATCTGTTGCCTTATGCCCGTAAGGAAGAAGAAAGCAAAGCAAAAGTCTTGTATAGCCGGATGACGCTGCCGGAAGTCATGGCCGGCACTATCGCCGGATGGTTGCCTCTGTTGTTCTTACAGCCGGTCGGATGGGGAGTGGCTTGTTTCTGTCCGCCAATCGTGTTTCTGCTGCTTTGCGGGTGGATGAAGCGACGTATCGGAGGGTACACGGGCGATTGCTGTGGGGCCGTTTTTCTACTAGGCGAACTCTCATTTTATATAGGGAGCATGATAGGGGTATGGAAGTAATTCTCGTCCGGCATACCTCCGTAGATGTGCCTCCCGGCACTTGTTACGGACAGACAGATGTAGCCTTGCGTTCTACTTTTCCGGAGGAAGCAGAGGCGGTATATCGTCGTTTGGCCGGATATGCCCCTTTTGATAGGGTTTACACCAGTCCGTTGAGCCGGTGCATCCGTCTGGCTGAGTATGGCGGTTATGCAGATGCCGTGCGCGATTCCCGGTTGTTGGAACTGAATTTTGGAGCCTGGGAGATGCAGCGTTATGAGGAAATACGCGATTCCCGGTTGACAGAATGGTATGCCGATTACCTGTATGTGCCTGCCACAGGGGGCGAATCCTTTGCAGGGCAATTGCGGCGTGTATCCTCCTTTTTGGATGAATTGCGGAAAGAGCCTTATCGCCGGGTGGCGCTGTTCACTCATGGGGGCGTCATCGCTTGTGCTCAGGTATATGCCGGGGCAGTCCGTTTGGAAGAGGCCTTCAGCCGAATCCCCCCTTATGGAGGGATAGTGTCTATCCTCCTGCAATGACCAGTTGGATGAGGCAGATGAGGATAATCATCGCTCTTTCTGCCCGCCGGTTGATTCGTATGGCCAGTTGCATATCCTGTGTGGTGAGTGGCCGGGTGTTGGAGCCGATATAAGGCTTCCATACTTCTTGGCCGAAGTAATCATGTGGCCCTCCGAAGCGGCAATCCAAAATGCCGGCCAATGCAGCTTCAGGATAGCCCGAATTGGGGCTGGCATGTTCTTTGCCATATCGCAGGACAAACTTCAATAGTCCGGGACGTCCGGATACCATTATCATCAGCAGGGAAGTCAGGCGGGCCGGGATATAGTTGGCCACATCATCCAGTCGGGCGGCAAAACATCCGAAGCGGCGGTAACGTTCGTTGCGGTAACCTATCATCGAGTCCTGTGTGTTTATCATTTTGTACATCACCATTCCCGGCACACCTAACAGGAGATACCAGAACAGCGGTGCAATGACACCGTCACTCAGATTTTCTGCCAGGGTTTCCAGGGCGGCAGTGCGTACTTCGTGTGCGGAAAGGGCTTTTGTATCGCGTCCTACGATGCGTGCCACCTGCCGTCGTCCTTCGTTCAGTGAACGGTCAAGGGCACGGAATACTTCACGGACTTCACGCACCAGTGTTGTTCCGGCCAGGCAGTAGAAGATGAGTATTGTTTCCAATGCGCTTTTCAGCCAAGGAGATACATATATATCAGCCCCCTGTAGCAACGTCCGGGTCAATAAGTAAGTGCCTGCTACCAGTATGATGGTTGTTGCCATACCTTTGACGAAGCGTCCGTATCCTTTGTTCAAGGCATGTTCACAACAAGAGATGGCGTGTCCGAAAGCCACTACCGGATGTGGCAATCGGACAGGGTCGCCCAGCCAACGATCCAGCAACCAGGCCGACAATAAGGGGAGTATGGGTGTCAGATATTCCATGCAATTTATATTTCAAACCATTGGCGGATAGCCTCTGCCAGCTTGTTATTGTCTTCGGCCAGTTGGGTAGATATGCGGAAATACGTATTGTCCAATCCTTCAAAATTGGAAGCATCACGTATCAGTAAGCCGTGTTCATTGGCCAGATAGTCCTTTAGGGCAGAAGCCTTTCCCATCCGGAGATGTACCAAGGAGAAGTGGGTGTCCGTATCCCATATGTCCATGCCTCCGGTCTGTCGGAGCAGAGATTGCAGGCGGGAAGTCTCTTTCAGGCAGCCGGGCAGGTCAAAAGAGACGGCTTCAGGATGGTCCAGCAGGAACATGCCGGCCAAGAGGGCTACTCCATTGACTGACCAGGGCATCCGGTGTGTGCGCAGGTGGTGTATGATGGAAGAACTTCCTGTCAGGTAACCCAGGCGTAAACCGGGCATGGCATACCGTTTTGTCAGAGAATGTACCAACAGGACATTAGGCAATTCTGCAACCTCCCGTGCCTTAAGAAGTGGTTTCTGGGTGAAGGCCTCGTAGGACTGGTCGATGACAAGGAGTACGTGCGGATTGTCCTCGGCCATACGGATAATTTGGGCTTTGTCTATGACAAGGCCCGTAGGATTGTTTGGATTGCATAGCCAGAATGTCTGTAGGTTTTCCGGCAGCCGGCCATTTTCCGGCAGGTGGAAGATAGAGGTGACATGATGCCTGTGGATGCGGCAGGCATCGGCATATTCGCTGAAGGTAGGCTGAAGCACGGCGCTACGTCCTCCGGCATAGGATTGAGCGATGAGATAGATGGCTTCCGTGGCACCGTTGGTTACGCAGATTTGGTCGGACCGAAGGCCTGATTCCTCTGCCATACGTGCTTCGAGTGTATAAGGCTGTGGCTCGGGATAGCTTGAAATAACTTCGCCTATATGTTGGCGGAGGTAGTCCTTCAGTCGTGTCGGGTCTATCCAATTGGTAAGGTTCGAACTGAAATTGGCCGTTATCGGGCGGCTGTATTTATAGAGATCATCTCCATGTCCTTCTATCATAGATGGTCGGTAGTTAGGATGTTATATAATAAAGGTATATTGGTGTGAGCGCGGACGTGTGCTGCCAGTTTGTCGTATTGTTCTTCCTTGAACGCTTGGTAGTCGAAAGCTGTCTTTCCTGCTGTTTTTTCGCCATAAGGAGACAGCAGAAAGTCAATAAACGCTTGATTGTCCAAAATGCCGTGTAGGTAAGTACCCATGCAATGGTGGTCTACGACATACCCGTCTGTCGTGCCGTCTGCCAGGTAGGCCAAGGGGGATTGCGGTTCTCCCTCCATGGGAGCGGTGAGGCCCATGTGTATTTCATAACCTCTCATCTCGGCCGTTTCGTCCGGGACATGCAAGTGGAATCGGACTTGTCGGGTCACCTTGCGGGGAGTCATACGGGTTTGAACAGGCAGCAGACCCAGACCTGGATATCGTTCAACGTTCCCTTCTATGTGGTCCGGGTCAGAAATTGCGCAGCCCATCATCTGATAGCCGCCGCAAATGCCCAGAATCGTTGTTCCTTCGCGTCGGGCACGGAGAAGGGCACTTGCCACTCCGTTGCGTCGCAACTCCGCCAGGTCGTCAATGGTATTCTTGCTGCCGGGCAGGATTATGATATCTGCTTTTGCCAATTCACAGGTATTGTTGGTATAGAAAAGGTGAACCCGTGAATCTTGTTCCAACGTATTGAAGTCTGTGAAGTTGCTCAGGTGGCGTAGGAGAACAATGGCGATATTGACCTTGCCTTGTTCGGCTTTTATGGCTTTGGCGGCCAGAGATACGGAATCTTCCTCCTCAATCACAATGTCTTTATAATAAGGAATAACGCCAAGGACGGGAATACCGCATAAGTCTTCCAACATTTTTACTCCCGATTCGAACAGGCGCAGGTCGCCTCGGAATTTATTTATCAGGATACCCCTCACGCGTTGTCGCTCTTCCGGTTCGAGCAAGGCTAATGAGCCATAGACACTGGCAAAGATGCCTCCCCGGTCAATGTCTCCTACCAAAAAAACATCTGCTCCGGCGTGGATAGCCATCGGCATGTTTACCAGATCCGTTTCACGCAAGTTGATTTCGGAAATGCTGCCGGCCCCTTCCAGCACGATGGGATTGTAACGTGTTTCCAGCCGGTCGTAGGCAGCGCAGACTTTCCGGCGTAAGTCTTTCCGGTCTTCCAGGCGGAAATATTCGTAAGCACTGCGGTGACCCATGGGGCTACCGTTCAGGATCACTTGTGAAGTGTGGTCGGATTGTGGTTTGAGCAGCAACGGATTCATGTCCGTATGGCATGGTATGCCTGCGGCTTCTGCTTGTACGGCTTGTGCTCTTCCGATTTCCAGCCCCTCGGGGGTGGCAAAGGAATTGAGTGCCATGTTCTGCGCCTTGAATGGTGCGGGGTGGTAACCGTCTTGCCGGAATATGCGGCAGAAGGCGGTGGCCAGGATGCTCTTGCCCACATCGCTTCCCGTGCCAACCAGCATCATGGGGTGTAGTCGTTTCTGCATAATCTGTGCTCTTGTTGAAATGGGGGGCAAAAATACATAATCTCTCCGGATATTGATGGAGTTGGGGCAGAAAAAGATGTCCGGCCCCCACTTGAGCAGCGTTGTCAGAACCGTCTGTGTGAACCGAATCCCGGTCCGCGCCGTCCAAATCCCGGTCCGTTCATTTCCGGCCGTTTGTTGGAACGCTTTCCGCCAAAGATGTTGAGGCGGTAGATGAAATGCAGCATGCAGTAGCTGTTGATGCCGTTGTATTCGTAGACGGAGCGTCCGGAAGCCGTGAGCGAGCGGGTAATGTTGCTCTGTTGTTGCAGGATGTCATAGAATTCAAGGCTGATGGTGGCGTCTCCCCGGAGGAAGGTCTGGGCAATCTGTGCATTCCAGATCAGTTCGTCGCGATTCATGCTGCTGTCGCTGTATCCACGGCGGCTTTGGTTGGTGAGGTTGGTGGAGATGCTCATGTTCCAAGGCAGGTTGACGGTGGTATTGGCCCCATAGCTGAAGGTGTAGGGTTGCTGGTTGTTGCTGGGGGTCAGCTTGTCTTTTTCGATGGAGTAAGACAGGGTGCCGTTCACACCGAATTCCAGCCAATCGTTGCGGTAGGTACCGTTGAGCCGCTCGTTCAGGGTGAGGTTGGTGGTGGTATTTTTCTGTTCGATGGCATCAGCACCACTGCCGGAGGTCAGATAGCCTACGTTGTTGGCATAATTGGCGTTGGTGAAGGAGCCGATGGTGAACTTCTTGTTTTTCAATGCCGTGTTGATGCCGAACATGCCGAAGGCACTCCAGTTGCCATTGATGTTGCGAGGGGTCGTGGTCCATCCGCCGGTGGCTTCGTTATAGACGCGGCTGCTGCTGATGCTGTTCTGCGTCATTTGGAAGTTGGCGTGTGCGAAGATACCCCGCTGCTTCTCCTGTACATAGGTGTTGTAGAACAGGCGCAGGCTATGGTTGAAGGAGGGCTTCAGGTCGGGATTACCTACCTGGATGCTCAGGGGGTTGGAGTCGTCGGTGACGGGCAGCAGGTTTTCCATGCTGGGTTGGCTGCTTCGGCCGCGGTAGGTGACGCGCAATTGGCTCAGTTTGGAGAAACGTACGCGTAAGTCAACGTTGGGCGCGAAGTTGAAGACGTGGCGCGTGCTGATGGTGTCAATGTCGCCCTTTTGATAGGTCAGACGTGTGTTCTGCGGCTGGAAGGACAGGGCTGCGTTCAGTTGGTACTTGGACCGTACGAAGCGCAGGCCGATGCGGGCATCGTGGGCATAGGTCTGATACTTGGCATACTTGCTCTGGTCGTCGTCGCGATAGTTCAGGTAGTCGCCGGGCAGTTCATTACCCATTTCCCATCCCAGTGAGGTCAGGTCATAGGTGTTTTTGTCGCTTTTGTTTAAACTGTATTGGAACTGATAGCTGAACTGGAGGAAAGTGGCTTTGGCGATGGGTTCGCTGTATGTCACTTGCGCTAAGTAGCTGTAGTCGTTGGAAGGCGTGGTGATGTAGCGCCGGATGATGTCATCGTCCTGCGTGCTTCCGGTCAGGAAGTAGCGGGTGTCCGATGACGAGAACTGGTCGCTGTCGTCGTCGCCATATTGGAATCGTCCGCGGAAGGTGATGTTACGTCCTTCGGGGCTGAGTTTACGGTTGACTTGCAGAGTGGCGTTGGCCGAAAGTGAGTTTCCTTCCTGGCTGCTCCGGTTGTTGCTGGTATTGACGCGGATGTCCTTCAGGGGGTCATCGTCACTCAAGATGTCCGCTTGGGCCAATGCGTTCAGGTCCAGGTAGTCGTTGGGGTTGTCCACGTAACTGTAAGGGTCATCATTGAAGGTGCCCGACTGGGAGAAAGATCCGCTCCGGGTCTGTGTGTACGAGAAGTCGGGGCGCAGGATGATGTTTGTCAGCGTGTCCGGTCGCCATTCCATTTTGAAGTTGGCCCAGACGGATATGTTACGGTTGCTTTGGCTTGAGTTGGAGTTGGAAAAGGAGGAGGCACTTTGTCCCGTCAGGAAGTTTTCCGTATATCCGGTGCTGATTTGGTCATTGTCCCGGTAGTTGTATCTCGCGCTTCCCTCGAGAGCCAGTTTCTCGCTCTCTGTGGCAAAGTTCAGGCCAATGTCTTTGCGGGCTGTCAGGCCGGAGTTACGGCGCCAGCGTGGTCCTCCGCCACCTCCGGAGAATCCTTGGTCATTGACATTGTTCGCGCGTCCGATGAGGGTCACTTGGGTGTTGCCGCGGAAGTAGTTCATCATGGCGCGGGCAGAATAGCGGTCCTCCGTACCTCCGGCCAAGTCGGCGTTGCCGAACCAACCGGTGTTCATCTCTTTCTTTACGGTCAGGTCCAGTACGGTTTCCTCTTCGCCGTCATCGATGCCCGTGATGCGGGCCAGGTCGGATTTTTTGTCGTAGGTTTTCAGCTTTTCTATCATTTCCACAGGCAGATTCTGAAGACCGGTAGCCACGTCACCGCCGAAGAATTCCTTTCCGTTGACCAGGACTTTAGAGACATCTTTTCCGTTGATCTTCACGTTGCCGTCATCGTCTACCTCGGCACCGGGCAGTTTCTTCACCAGTTCTTCCAGCGTGGCACCTTGAGGGGTGCGGTAGGCTGAAGCGTTGAACTGTACCGTGTCCTCCACCACCTGCACTTGTGGGGCTTCGGCGACTACGACAGCTTCTGCCAGCAGGATGGCATCGGGCTGGAGCACGACGTCTTCCATTCGTTTGGGACCCGATGTGAGCTGTATGGGAATGAATTGGGGCTGATAGCCTATGTAGGTCACTTTCAAGACATACTTGCCGGGTTTGGCTTGCAGGCGGTAATAACCCTGCGTATTGCTGGCCATACCGGTGGACTGGGTACTGTCCGGAAGGTTGAGTAATTGTACACTGGCGGCGATGGCGGGTAGTTGAGTATCGCCTTCCATAATACGTCCCGACACCTCGGTCGCTGATTTTTGTGAGAATGCGGACAATGCCACCATGCTGAGCAGTATCGTCCACGTAACGAATCGTTTCATTTGTCTATTCTTTTTTACCTTAAAAATGAGTTATCAATGTCTTTTTGACATCTGTTGGTCGGAAAGGTTTAATGGGCTAAATGATAAAATGTCTTATTAATCGGCTATTTCTTTTAAAACACTCGCTTCCCTTTTTCCGAAGAAATCTTATCTTTGCACACTGATAAATGGGAATTTGTCTTTGAGGAATGAGAGGGAGTTATAAGGAGTTAGCGGGAGTTATAAGCCAATAGTTGGTCCGGCGATTTCCGGCATCAGCCATGCAAATCTGGTATTCTGGTATTGGCCTTTAACTCCTTGAGCGGAGCGATAACTCCGTCTAACTCCTTTTAACTCCTGCGGGCAAAGCCCGCTAAATTCCTATTT
>DWZE01000138.1 GCA_019118325.1 Candidatus Bacteroides intestinavium | reverse complement strand
CGGAACTCTTCGGATTGACTGATGAAGATATCTATCAGGCTATCATCAACAGGGAGGAAGATATGAAACATATTTGCGACATTTATAGATTAAAACCTGCAAGTTGAACTTGCGAAACTTGAATTAATTATATAAACGTTCATATATTTAGACTCATCTTCTTCCCACTCCTTTGCAAGTGTGTCTCCTACATATACGAAATCATCAATCATCCCCAGAGCATTATCATGTTGAGAGTTTCCTATAGTATTCCCGTGAATATCTATTAATTGCCATAATCTCGTTTCTTGATTTTGGACCAAAGCCACATTTTTTTTGAATGGAGAAGCGAAATCGATAGTTGAAGGTAGACGTTGTATTAGTTTTCCTTTCTCGTTGTATAAAAAGTTTCCTAATATGCAGTATCCATTGTGAAAAAATGGATAATGTGTTTGTTTGCCATTTGCTCCAACTTCAAATAAGACTTTCCCATTTGTGTCTATAGCAATATATTTATCATTTTGTTTGTCATAAACAATAGCCTTTCCATTGTGAAAAGGAGAAATGTTATCATATATGGGCTCTATTACGACTTCACCTTTTGGATTAATGTAACCGTATTTATAATCTTCTGTCATGAACCAGGCTCGATGGTCTGTAAAAAAAGAACTTACCATAGAAATATCTTTCCCTTTATAATGATTCAAACAAAATACAGTATCTCCTTGAAGATTTATATAGTGTATGCGTGAATCATAAGGTACTACAGGAATAATCCCTTCACTATATACACCTCCTTCTTTATAGCCTTCTAATAGGCCTATTGGGTTAGGGTTCTCTGTTGCCGTATAATATTTTAACCTTTCAACTCTTTCACTTTGGTCAAATTCCCATGTTCTGAATACGCCATTAACTGCATAAGAAGGATGCAAATCTATTCTATAGTTAATTTTGTCTTTAAATAATACTTTTCCATCAATGCCTATCATTCCCCAATTTCCATTTCTTTCGTTTTGAAAGGCTAAGTGAGTGATCTCTGGGAGTGATGAATCCCTATTGGAATTGCAACTGCTTATGGTTATAAGCATGAAGTATGTTATGACCATCCGAAAGAAAACATTATTCATTGAAGGAAACCAAAATTGATTCATATTTTGTAACATTTCTTCGTCCGGACCCCTCAGACGCATTAATAAAAAGAAAGTGTGGAGTCCCACTGTCTATCTTGTCAGAGGCTCTGGTAAAACCCGAATACAAATAGACAATATCCCCACACTTGTAATGTATATGGTTTGAACAAGCATATACAGACAAGTGATGAGCGTGATTGCTATTCCTTGTATTCTCAAAGTTTACCAGACTTTCTAACGAAGGATAAAAGCTACACTTTCATCAATTAGCTACTAAGTAAGTTTGTCGGCAGGCACTTCTGACCGACACGGCAAAGATACTAACTTTTAATTGATAAACAAACTCATACGGGGATATTGTGTTTATTTTTAGTCCGCTATGAAGTCGTGCAAATCCGGGTCTTCCTGCATCAGGTCGTACTCCGTCGCTTCGGCATCCGCGGGATTGATGCCTTCGTTGCCGTCCATCGTCATGTTGGGACGGTTCCAAAGGTCAGATTCCGTGTAGGAGGACCGGGCCGGGCTTTGCCGAGAACAAGGCGATGCTTCCCCTTGGCGAAGAGGGGCACT
The DNA here is from genome assembly GCA_019118325.1 of Candidatus Bacteroides intestinavium. Classification (GTDB taxonomy): domain Bacteria; phylum Bacteroidota; class Bacteroidia; order Bacteroidales; family Bacteroidaceae; genus Bacteroides; species Bacteroides intestinavium. Next base: position 50,499 of record DWZE01000138.1, on the reverse strand, counting down.
GCGCGAGGAGGAGGCTTCGGGTGGGAAGTATTCCTTAGTGCCGTTTACCGGTGCTTCACGATGGCATTGCTTGCCCAGTCCGATGAGCACCACGGCCACAATGAAATAGCCTACATACTTCTTGAATTTAGCACTCATGGTCGATATCCTTTAAGATTAAGCATTTCTGCGCAAAGCTGCTTCGTAAATGTGGCGTACCCGTTCGCGCAAGTGCAGGGGGCGGATAACTTCCAGCGAGCGGCTGCGCGAGAGCAGTTCCATTACAAAATCGTTGGTAATGCGCAGGCGCAGGGCGATGCGGAACTCCTCGGGCGTATCGGCCAGTATCACTTGCGAATGGTGCAGGGGGACGGATTTGAGGAACTTGCCGTCCAAGGCATCGTAACGCAATTCGATATCCTCGACGGGGATGTCCGCCTGGTCCCAGATACCGTAGCAATCACGGAAGAGGGCCTGCACGTCTATCGAAGTGTCGCGCCGGAAATGCTCGTTGTCCAGCACATGCAGGTTGCGGATGCGGTCCACGCCAAAGGTTTTCAGCGTGTCGCCCTCGTAGGCCAGGAGATACCAGCGTTGGTTGGATTCCTTCAGGAAGTGGGGTAGGACCTTCTTCTTCACCTGTTGGTCGTCGTACCGCACCAACACGTATTGGAACTCCACGGGATGCGAGCGTTTGATGGCTCCAATCAGCGAGGCCAGCCATTCGCTATGCAGTGGGCGGTGATGCTCGGGCAGGACATACGAGGCCAGCGTACTGTCGCCCTCCAAGGCGTTCAGCAGGTCGAAGTTCAGCAATAGTTCTTCGTAGCGGTTCCATTCTTGTTCATCCTCTTCAATGATATGGTAACCCCCGTGTTCATGTTTTATCCGGATGCCGAACAATGAAGCGATGTCCTGCAGGTCGCGTTGCAGGGTGCGCAGGTTGACGCCCGTATAGCCACGCTCCTCCATGCGGAGAGTGACATATCGTTCCAGTTCCTCCACGGGGATGCCCGAACTGCTCCCCTTCAGTTTGTTGACGATGACCAACATCCGTTGCAGGCCTTCCAATCGTTTGCCCATAGTGTGATTTGTAATTGGTTATTCTTGATTGCAAAGATAGGAGGAGCGGACGACAAAACGTGTCGTTTTGGGGGGAAACGAATCATTTAATCTGCAAAATCCGTGAAATACCTATCCTGAACTCCTCTATTTCTCCCACCTCCTTCCTACCTTGTTCCTATCCATGTGCAAGAGCGAGGTATGTCAGATGTTTGTAGATATACCCGTTGGCGGAATTATAACCAATATGCACTTTATCTGTCGGTCCATTGTACGGCTTTGCGGGCGGATATCTCCGCTTTTGTCCAGAGATATTTCCGTCCTTGTCCGAAGATATCTCCGCCTTTGCTCGCAGATATCTCCGCCCGTGGCCTATCATGCTCCGATTAATTCCGCCAACGGGTATTATAATAATGTTTAAACGTCTGGAGTTTCCTGTAGCTATATCGAATTCATGTTAATAAGGTAATCGCTTTTATGTTCATACATAGGTTTTGAACGTTTGATGCAAACCCAAATGCCGTTGATGTTATTCCTACCTTATATAATATATAAGGATTGGACGGAGTGGAGTGGTTGGTGCGCAGGTATTTGTTCGTCATATCAGCGGTTGGCTATTGTACCATATGTGCAGGAGATGCAGCATTCCTATACTCTCAGTCTCAAGTAACAGGCTATGAGGTGTGGAAAACTTGGGTAGGCATTGGATTTGGAATGAATGGTGATGAGGTGTTTGTTGGCTGATTTTGTCGTATGGGAGCGGATTATGCTTGTTTTTTGTGTTAAATACTGTAGATTATATGGTTTATTAAGAATAAAGTCTTATTTTTGTAACATTACTAATTCAAATTTTTAACCATGAAGAACTTTCACTACAGTTTGCTTGCTTGTATTTTGTTAAATGTCTCATGTGTGAATGAGATTGAAACAGAAGTGAAAGAAAGCAGTGTTCCCATTACGTTTTCTGTACAGATAGAAAAATCTACCACTAAGGTGACCAATAATGCCTTTGATATGGGGGATGAAATCGGCTTGTATGCTATGCTTGCCGGCAAAACTATATCGGAAGAACGCTATATTGACAATCTGTTGTTGACGTGTGGGGAAAAGAATACATTGACCTCCAAAGATCCTGTTTTCTATCCCGAGGGTGATAATGCTTTGGATTTTGTAGCCTATTATCCTTATCAGACGGAAGGTGCTCAAGAAGGGACGGCTACTATTCCGGTCAGTATACAGGCTGACCAAAGTGTTGATGATGCTTATTCTGCCAGTGATTTTATGACGGCATCCAAGGAGCAAGTACTAAGTTCGGAAAAGTCTGTTTCTTTGAATTTCAATCATTGTTTTACGAACTTGAAGATTAACTTGGTTCCTGTTGGAGATGTTTTGGCAGAAGAAATGGTTCAGGATAATCCAAGAATAGTGGCTACAGGTTTTTACACGCGTGCTAATTATAATTTTGACAAGCAGATATTTACAGATTTTGAAGGTGTTTCTGATGTTGTACCGATGGGAACATGGGAATTGGATGAAGAAACCGGCAATTTGGTAGGTAAGGAGTTGATTTTAATTCCGCAGGCATTAGATGGGGATCAGGCATTTCAAATGGAATGGAACGGGCGTGTTTATACATGTCCGATGCCCGATCTCGAACAGTTGGATGGAAATCTGCAATATGAATTGGAAATCTATGCGGAAGAAAGCGAAAGCCATATGTTGAATGGTGTGGTGGCATCTATTGCAGAATGGCCGGTGAGTGATGAGGAAATTGGAGGTGTGGAAACGGAGGAAGGAGCCTCGGCACTTCATTTGTCGGCATTGTCTTTTGAGAGATCCAATATCTATAACGTGCATATGAATGGAAAGGAGATAGCTGAAATCTGTAAGGAATATCTGCTCTCCGATGAATGGGCAACCAGAGCCATCGTTTCCTATCCTTTGTTAGCGGATGGGACGGCGGATTTGACTCAAGGTACTGTGCTCCAATTGCTCGATGTGGACGAGGATATTAACGGAGGTACGCTTCGTTGGGACGAGGTGGATAATACCTTCACATACCATGAGGGCGAATTGGCTCCGGTGCAAGCTGTTTATTTTGATGAAGATGGTGCGCTGTGCCTGGAGCCTCCAAGTTCGTCTGTCCGGGTGAATGTGCTGACTGATATGTTGTATGACAGTCGGGATCCTTTGAACATACAGCAATATTCTTTGGTGAAAATAGGGACGCAATATTGGATGCGGGAGAATCTGAAGGCGGACCGCTATGTGGATGGAACGGAATTGGAGGAAGTGTGGCGCTTGGATGGTGTAGCGGGGTATCATAAGTCGGAAACGGACGGTGCCTGCTTTTATAGCGGTGAGGCGTTGTTAGTGGAGGGAAAGTCAATCTGCGTGGATGGCTGGAGGATTCCGTCCGCAGAGGATTGGGAAACATTGGATGCGTACATCGGCGGCGATGTCTCTTTGCTGAAAACCGGTGAGTGGGAATCCTTGTCCGGCAGCGGTGAGGTTGCATCTGCCGGCAATGAGGCGATGATGTACATTGCCCCGTTGGGAGTATGGTCGTGTCCGGATGATGAAGAAGCGAATACCAATATCAACCGAAAGAAAATGGCAGCTTTCTGGACATGGGATTATGATGAAAACACAATTCCCGCAGAAACAGTGTTCTTTATAGGTGAGGACAATGCGGTGGTTAATGAAGCCACTAAAACCAAAGGAGATTCGATGTATAAAGGTCTCTCGATCCGTTTAATCAGAAATTAAGCCTTTGAGTAAAACATATCTCATTTCTTTTTCGTACATTTGCCCACTATACAATCTCTTTCGTTGTAGAGCGTATATATTAAATGATAACGAAAAAGAAATGAGAGTAATCGATTTGATAAATAGCCAGGAGAAGACAGCTTTCTCCATTGAAATATTGCCCCCATTGAAAGGGACGGGCATTGAACGCTTGTATCAGACTATTGATATGTTGCGAGAGTTCGACCCTAAGTACATCAATATCACTACTCATCGGAGTGAATATGTCTACAAAGAGTTGGGGAACGGGCTTTTTCAACGGAATCGTCTGCGTCGGCGTCCGGGGACGGTAGCAGTAGCCGCTGCAATTCAAAACAAATATGGTATCACAGTAGTGCCTCATATTCTATGTAGCGGATATACTTGTGAGGATACGGAGTATACTCTGCTCGATCTTCAGTTTCTCGGAATCACTGACTTATTGGTATTGCGTGGAGACAAGGCCAAGCATGAGTCTGTTTTCGTGCCGGAAAAGGGTGGTCATGCCCATGCCATAGACTTGGAAGAGCAAATCAATAATTTCAATAAGGGAATTTTTGTGGATGGTTCGGAAATGACTGTTACTAAGACTCCCTTCAGTTATGGTGTGGCATGTTATCCGGAAAAGCATGAGGAGGCACCCAATCTTGAGTCTGACCTTTATTGGCTCAAGAAGAAAATTGAGGCGGGGGCTGAATATGCTGTTACCCAATTGTTTTATGATAATCGCAAATATTTCTCCTTTGTGGAGCGGGCTCGTGCTGCAGGTATTACTTGCCCCATTATCCCGGGTATTAAGCCGATGAAGAAACTTACGCAACTCAGCATTATTCCCAAGACTTTCAAGGTGGATATACCGGATGAATTGGCGCGTGAGGTGCAGAAATGTACGACCGATGAACAAGTACGTCAGGTCGGTATTGAATGGTGTGTCACGCAGTGCCGTGAGCTTATGGCTCATGGGGTTCCCAGTATTCATTTCTATTCCATTGGGGCGGCCGATAGTATACGTGAGGTTGCCCGTCAGATTTATTAATGGTTATAGCATAGTCATAGGAGAAGGAAACGATGTTCGACTTTCGCGATGTCATAGGTCAGGAAGCAGCCAAACAACGGCTTCTGCAAGAAGCAGGGGAAGGGCGCATTCCGCATGCTCAATTGTTTTGCGGGTCTGAAGGTGCGGGTAAGTTGCCGCTGGCTTTGGCTTATGCGAAATATTTGTGCTGTACGAATCCGGGGCCTGAGGGTGCTTGTGGTACGTGTCCTTCTTGTGTGAAGTGGAATAAACTGGTGCATCCGGATGTGCATTTCATGTTTCCTATCGTCAAGAGTGTCAAGGGGAAAAAGGAGGTGTGTGATGATTATCTGGCCGACTGGCGGCATCTGTTGATGAAGAATCCTTATTTTGCCTTGCCACATTGGTTGTCGGCGATGGGAGCAGAGAATGGACAGGCGCTTATTTATGCCCGCGAAAGCGATGAAATCACGCGTAAGCTTAGCTTAAAGTCTGTGGAGGGCGGCTATAAAATTACAATAATTTGGTTGCCCGAGAAGATGCATGAGGCTTGCGCCAACAAATTGTTGAAATTGCTGGAAGAACCACCGGAGAAAACTCTTTTCCTGTTAGTGAGCGAAATGCCAGAGCAACTTCTGAGCACTATTTTGAGCCGTACGCAACGCTTTAGTGTTCCCCGTATAGCCGAAGCAGACATCGCTTTGGCCTTGCGCGATAAGTATGCCGTGCAATCTGCTGATGCGGATGCCATAGCACATATGGCCAATGGAAGTTTTATCAAAGCTTTGGAAACTATCAGCCTAAACGAGGAAAACCAACTGTTTTTCGACCTCTTTGTCAGCTTGATGCGTTTGGCTTGGCAACGCAAGATACGTGAGTTGAAGCAATGGAGTGAGCAGGTTGCCGGCTTGGGGAGGGAACGGCAAAAGAATTTTCTGGATTATTGTCAGCGTATGATCCGTGAGAACTTCATTTATAATTTGCATCAACCGGAGATGAATTATTTGACCCGGCCTGAGGAGAACTTCGCTATCCGCTTTGCTCCATTTGTCAATGAGCGTAATGTGGTGGGGATTATGGAAGAGTTGTCCGAGGCTCAGTTGCATATTGTGCAGAATGTCAACCCCAGAATGGTTTTCTTTGATTTTGCACTCAAGATGATTATGTTACTAAAACAATAAACTTTATTCAATGATATGATAAACGAAAATGAAGATAATATAAAGCAGCCGGAGGCAGCGACAAATCATCCTTTTTTCTTGCACTATGGCGGCGGTAGTTTGTGTGGCAAGAGTTGTGGCAGGCAGGATAAGCAATTGAATACTTACGATTGGTTAGCCGATATCCCTGGTAATGCCGATGAGTGTGACTTGGTGGAAGTGCAGTTTAAGAATACGCGCAAAGGTTATTTTCGTAATTCCAACCGTATCCCTTTGGAAAAGGGTGATATTGTGGCTGTTGAGGCAACGCCGGGGCATGATATCGGTACGGTGACCTTAACCGGCCGTCTGGTTCCTCTGCAAATTCGCAAAGCCAACCTGAAGCCAGATACCGAATTGAAACGTATTTATCGTAAAGCAAAATCTACGGATATGGACAAGTATCGGGAGGCAAAGGCGCGTGAGCATGACACGATGATTCGTTCGAGGCAGATAGCTAAGGACTTGAAGTTGGATATGAAGATTGGAGATGTGGAGTATCAGGGCGATGGCAACAAGGCTATTTTCTATTATATAGCTGAGGGGCGTGTGGATTTTCGTCAGCTCATCAAGGTTTTGGCAGAAGTCTTTCGGGTGCGTATTGAAATGAAGCAGATTGGTGCGCGTCAGGAGGCCGGCCGCATCGGAGGGATTGGCCCTTGTGGTCGTGAGTTGTGTTGTGCAACGTGGATGACCTCTTTCGTATCTGTGGCTACTACTGCTGCCCGCTACCAAGATATTGCCTTGAACCCGCAAAAACTTGCCGGACAGTGTGCTAAGTTGAAATGTTGTCTGAATTATGAGGTTGATGCCTATGTAGAGGCTCAGAAGCGGCTTCCGTCCAAAGAGATGGTCTTGGAAACGAAAGATGCCGTTTATTATTGTTTCAAAACAGATATTCTCAGTAATCAAGTGACTTACTCCACTGATAAGTCGGTATTGGCCAATGCGATTACTATTAGTGGCCGACGTGCTTTCCAGGTAATCAATATGAATAAGCGCGGGGAAAAGCCGGATAGCCTGGCGGAAGGGGCTTCTGCTGCTTCCCCAAAAATGCCTGTAGATTTGGTGGAGCAAGAAGAATTGACGCGTTTCGACCGCAGTAAGAAAAGTAAAAGTAAGAAGAAAAAGAAGTCGCAATCGGCGGCTCAGGGAAATCCGCAGGGACAGCAGCCTAAGTCTCAGCAATCCAAGGCACAACCTCCTCGGCAAGACAAATCTAAACCTGCCGCGGGTGCCAAACCGCAGTCTGCCGGCAATAAGAAATCCAAGAAACCGCAGGAGGGAAAAAATCCTTCTGCCAAACCAGCCAATCCGCAGCCGAACAATGAAAATCCGGTTTAATCTTAAGCTGTTCGGTGTGATGACTCTTTGGTGTGGAGTGTTGGGAGCTTGTAATTCCGAGGATGTTTATCATGTTTTCCACCCTGTTGCAGAAACAGGGTGGGAGCGTGATGATACCTTGAGGTTCTTATTTAATCTGCCGGATACGACGGCTTCCTATGCCTTCTCGGTTGAGTTGCGTCATCGGCTGGATTTTCCTTATACGGATTTGCCTGTCGATATGACTTTGGCCACGGCACATGATTCCATTCTTTGGCGTGACACGCTTTCCATTCCTGTAGCAGATGTCTGGGGCAATTGGGTAGGCAAGGGGTGGGGAGATCTTCGTACGGTTTCTTCTCCTGTTGTCTTTTTGTCTGTAGGAAGAAAAGACACCTTGCAACTGCACCTTCAGCCGGCCTTGGCAGATAGTCTTTTGCCTGGTGTGAATGACGTAGGTGTGTATGTGAGGAGAATGGGGGAAACTTGGTAGTTTGTACCGTTGACCAAATTGTATATTTGAATAACTACAAACAAATGTATAGTTATGAGTAGCATTTTTCATATCATGTTTAGGACTCTATATAGTCACAAATGCGTTCATGAAGAATACAAATTTAGGTAATGAAATATCCACCGATTGCCTAAACAGAAAATGAGAAGCAAATATGAGCAAGCTCTTATGGTCAAGTATTATTGGATACTTTTCCATTTATCATTGTTTCTATGTCGGTTGAAGTATAGCAGCCTTACAAAAGCAAATTTAAACAGGCCCATGATAAATTTATGAAGATGATGAATCCCAATTGTCGGTGGAGCAAAAACACAAAGCATTTGCTTGCATTTCGAAATCAAGTAGTAACATTTGTAATGTAATCGTCACAATGGACGGACAGCCACATACGTGTCCGTCAAAAAGAGAATGATTACCTCCGGCGATTACTTACGCGCATCGCGCCCTGCATCTATACGCAGAAAGATAAATAGCAGGATGGAGAATCCCCACAACGATGAACCGCCGTAGCTGAAGAAAGGCAAGGGAATGCCAATGACCGGCGTCAACCCCAGCACCATACCGATATTGATAAAGACATGAAACAGGAATATGCTAAGCACCGAATAGCCATAAACGCGGCCAAAGGTAGTGGGCTGCCGCTCGGCCAGAACAATAAGGCGTAAAATCAGGATGAGAAAAAGCAGCAACACAGCGGCCGAGCCCAAGAAGCCTTCTTCCTCGCCCACGGTGCAGAATATGAAGTCGGTGTCCTGTTCCGGAACGTACTTCAGCTTGGTCTGCGTGCCATTCAGAAAACCTTTGCCTGTCAGGCCACCCGACCCGATGGCTATCTTGGACTGATTGACGTTATATCCCGCCCCGCTAAGGTCTTCCTCCAATCCCAGCAATACCTTGATGCGCACTTGCTGATGCTCCTCCAACACGCTGTTGAATACATGGTCGCTGCTGTAAAGGAAGCCGAAGGAACAAAGGGAAAAGACTGCCACCAATAAATAACCGCTCCGACGCGTTTGCAACGCCAGATAAAGCAGATAGCCGACGGTCAATACACACAGTCCCCAAAGTACCCAAACCAGATTGAACGGCACGATAAACTCGGACACAGCCAGTGACACGACCAACACACCTATAGTAACGAAAGCCATCATCCGAGCCGCCGCCGGACGACGTCCGTATACCCACGACATCCCCGCCGCGAACAGCAATATCAACGTCAGTACCAGGAACTGACCCAACGGCGTCGGTGTGTCAGCCAGCATCACCTCGGCATAGCGGATGCCCAATACAAAATAGAGCACCGCACACACGCCCGCAAACAGTACCACACCGGGCATTCCCTCCCGGTAGAGCATCAGGAAAAAGGCCAGGTAAACCAATGCAGAGCCTGTCTCACGCTGCATGATGATGAGCAACATGGGCACAAGTATCACCCCCCCCACAATGAGCGCATTCTTCCATGTCTTCAGTACAAAGCCATAGGCATTCATGCACTTGGCCAGCGCCAGGGCTGTCGCGAATTTGGCAAATTCGGCCGGTTGCAGGCTGACAGGTCCCAAGATGAGCCATGAGCGCGAACCTTTCGTATCCGGCGCAATGAAAATGGTGACCACCAACAGCACCAATAACAGACCGTAAATGAGGTAAGCGAAAGTATCATAGAACAAATCGTCCAGCATCAGCAGTACAAACCCCAGCCCAAAAGAACAAATAATCCACACGAACTGCTTACCCGCACGGGTGGAGAAATCCAGCAGGTCGTGCTCACTATAGTCATAGCTGGCACCGCAAATACTAAACCAGCCAAACGTCACCAACAGCAGATAGAGTACAATCGTGACCCAGTCCAATGACTTCCATATAGAATCTTGCCTTCTCATCTCAATCGCCTTCCTTTCTTTCTAACGATCCGCCTCACCATACATGACCACCCGCTTGCTGAACTCTTCGGCGCGCAATTCATTCTCTGGCGACAAATGACCGTGCAAATATTGATCCATCATCAAAGCACCGATGGGCACACCATAAGTGGCACCCCAGCCACCGTTCTCCACGTAAACCACAATGGCTATCTGCGGATCGTCCATCGGAGCAAACCCCATGAATACCGAGTGGTCCTTGCCATGCGGATTTTGGGCGGTCCCGGTCTTGCCGCAGGCTTCCACATCCGGCAAATAAGTACCCACCAAACGACACGTGCCACTGCCGGTGCTTCCGGTGACTGCGGCCCTCATCCCTTCGACCACCCAGTTGTAATATTCACGATCAATGCCAGTATGGCGGGGAGTGACATACAGGCTGTCCAGGCTGTTGTCCTCTATTTCCTTTACGATATGGGGAGTGATGAACCAGCCACGGTTGGCAATAGTAGCTCCCAGATTGGCTATCTGCAAGGGAGTGGTCAGGATTTCACCTTGCCCGATGGCAATGCTGATGACGGTCAATCCATTCCACGAGCCACGATAGGCCTTGTCATAAAACTGGGCATTGGGAATAAGTCCCCGCTGTTCACCAGGCAAATCTGTGCCCAGCCGATAGCCGAACCCCTGCGCCACCATGTGGTCCTTCCATACGGTGATGGCATCCTGGGGGGAGCCATATTTCTTATCACCAAACATATGATAGAGTCCCCAACAAAAATAGGCATTACAAGAGGTGGCAATGGCCGGCACTAAGGGCAACGGCGAAGCGTGACCGTGACATCCTACACGCAAGCCCCGGTGAATAAAACCGTGTGAACAGGGATAAGAAGGCGTCTCCTTGCTGACAATGCCTTCCTGCAGAAAGGTCAACGCCTGTGCCGTCTTAAAAGTGGAGCCGGGAGGATACGTCCCCATAATGGCACGGTTCAATAAAGGCTTCTGTTTGTCCTGTTGCAGCATATTATGGTTGCGCCCACGCTGACGGCCAATCAGCAAATGAGGATCAAAGGTCGGAGACGAAACCATGCAGAGTATCTCGCCCGTCTTAGGCTCAATGGCCACGATGGAACCAATCTTGTTCTGCATCAGACGCTCGCCCAGCAGCTGCAAGTCGATGTCGATGCCGAGTTTCAGGTTTTTCCCCGGCACGGAAGGCTTGTCCAGCTTGCCATCCATATAATGTCCCTGAATACGCCCATGGGCATCGCGCAACAATATCTCGACACCCTTCTCGCCGCGCAGGTATTTCTCATAACTCTTCTCTATGCCCTGTTTGCCAATGTAGTCGCCACTACGATAATAATCGTCTTTCTCAATGTCACGGCGGGACACCTCGCCGATGTCTCCCAAGGCATGTCCCGCTGCATTATAGGAATATTGGCGGATGGTACGCCTCTGGACAGAAAAGCCTGGGAATTTATACAATTTCTCTTGAAACACGCCGCACTCCTCGGCCGACAACTGAGTCATAAACACCTGCTGTGTATAACGCGAATAGCCAGGGTTCTTGCGGCGGTCTTTGACATCGGCCATCAACTGGTCAAATTGTTCACGAGTGATGTTGAGCGTCTCGCAGAAGTCGGCGGTATCCAGATTTGTCACCTCACGGGGGACAAATGTCACGTCATAAGCCGGCTGATTAAAAACCAGCAGTTTGCCATTCCGGTCATAAATGGCACCACGCGACGGATACTGGACTTGATTGAGGAAAGCGTTATTGTCTGCATATCTTTTGTACTCGTCCGTCAGTATCTGCAAATCGAACAACCGGACCACATAGACAAGAACGATGAGGATGGCCGTTGCACCTATCACATACTTCCGTTTTTCCAAATCATAGTCTTTTGCCATAATCTTCCCTTTCCGTGCAACCTATTTTTTCCGTATGGCATCCAAAGCCAAGACACAAAGTAAAGTCAGCAAGACGCTGGCCGGCACACGCAACAATACCCCCACAATGTTTGCTACCGAAAAATATTCCAATGACAGCAACACTGCATGGTGCAGCAGCACGCAGACCACTGCATACTTCAAGTAGGAAGCCGTCCCCATCACCCCTGCCGACGGGACATAAGCCCCCGATACATCGCGCAATGTGAACAAGCGCAACACGCCAGGGCGTACAAAAGCCAACAACGTGGTAGCGGCAGCATTCATACCCGGCGTGTCCGAAAAAAGATCTACAGCCAGTCCCAAGGCAAAGGCCCACCCCATCAATGCATTGCGTGATACGTCCGAGTTCATCTTCAGCACCAGGTAGATATAAAGGAGGGGGGTGGCATAACCATCCAGTATATACACGTTGTTCAGCACCAGCACCTGCAACAGCAGCAGTCCGATGAACCAAGCCGATTTATGGAGATAGTCTTGAATCACTACATCTGGTATTTTTTAGAAAATTAATCATTCTGAAGCCCGTCCAGTTTCCGCAGTTCCGGCCGTCCGTGGTTGGCTATGACACGCACGTCACTAATACGCCCGAAATCGGCTGCCAGACGTATCTTCAACAGATAGGACAAACCGTCATGCGAGTCGGACATCTCTTCGACATAGCCCACCAACAATCCCGGCGGGAAAACGGCAGAATATCCGCTCGTGACTACCGTGTCGCCCACGCTAAACTCTGCATGACGGGGCAAATCACGCAACCAAGCATATTGCGAGTCGCCTCCTTCCCATTTCAAATAGCCGAAATAGCCGCTTCCCTGTATCTTGCAGCTCAGACTGGACTTACTGTTCAGCAGCGAGATGACCAATGAATAATGAGGTGTGGTCTTGTAGACAATGCCCACCACGCCGTTGGCGTCCACCACTCCCATTTCCGGAAGGATACTGTCGGCAGATCCGCGATCCAGGGTGAGGTAATTGTCCAAACGGTTCAGGCTATTCTTGATAACCCGTGCCTTGAACAGCGAATAGCCCGTACCGGCAGGGACAGAATCAAGACTGCGAAAGGAGGCCGTATCCGAATGCGCATCCAGCAGAGCCGCCTCCAGCAAAGCCACACGCTGCTCCAAACGGATGTTATGATCCAGCAAATCCTCATTGACCTCCTTCAGGTGGAAATAGGAAGCGACGCTGCCTGTCATTTCATAGAGCTTGCCCGCCACAGCATTGGCAGAAGTGAAAAATACGCTTTGCTGATACCGGTTGAACCGAAACAACAAAACAAAACTGGCTACCTCCAGCAGAATGAAGAGGAACCAGTAATTGTATCTCACCAAGAAGTTCAGCAGGTTGCGCATAATCCACCTTGGTTATCTCATCAGGAACGAGAACTTATCCACGTTCTTCAAAGCCACTCCTGTACCCTTGGCCACGGCATGCAACGGATCTTCTGCGATGTGGAAGGGGATGTTTATCTTGTCCGTCAGGCGTTTGTCCAGTCCGCGCAGTAAAGCGCCCCCGCCGGCCAGGTAAATGCCATTGTGCACAATGTCGGCATACAGCTCAGGAGGGGTATTCTCCAATGCGCTGAGCACGGCCGTCTCAATTTTCGAGATGGATTTCTCCAGGCAATGAGCAATCTCCTGATAACAAACAGGCACTTCCATAGGAAGGGCGGTGATGCGGTTCGGGCCATGAACGATATAATCCTCGGGAGCATCCTCACCCAGTTCGGTAAGGGCTGCGCCCACGTGTATCTTGATGCGCTCGGCCATACGCTCACTGACCTTGACATTATGCTGGCGGCTCATGTATTCCTGAATGTCGGCAGTCAAATCGTCGCCCGCGATGCGGATAGAATTGTTGCTGACGATACCGCCCAAGGAAATGACTGCGATTTCCGTAGAGCCGCCGCCTATATCGACAATCATATTCCCTTCCGGTGCCTCCACGTCAATGCCAATGCCAATGGCGGCTGCCATGGGTTCGAATATGAGGTAAACGTCACGTCCTCCGGCATGTTCCGCAGAGTCGCGCACAGCGCGCAGTTCTACCTCCGTACTGCCGGAAGGCACCCCAATGACCATACGAAGCGAAGGCGAAAAGAGGCGTCCCTTGCGGTTCACCATTTTTACCAAACCACGTATCATCTGTTCGCAAGCATAGAAGTCGGCAATCACACCGTTGCGCAGAGGACGGATAGTGCGTATGTTCTCGTGAGTCTTTTCGTGCATCATTTTTGCCTTCTCACCCACGGCAATCATTTTGTCCGTACGACGATCCAAAGCCACCACCGACGGCTCATCGACTACAATCTTCCCATTGCAGGTGATGATGGTATTGGCGGTACCCAGGTCCATCGCTATTTCTTGTGTGAAAGAGAATAAACCCATTTTTTAGTGTTTAATATTTAGGGATTAGTGATGATAAACGGGCAGTGGCAAGTGACCGGCATTCCGCACGAGACACTGGCCACTGACCGCGTATTATTAATGCTTGAAGTGACGGAATCCGGTCATGACCATTGCCATACCGTGCTCGTTGCAATAATCGGTGGACAACTGGTCCTTGATGCTTCCGCCCGGCTGGATCACAGCCGTAATTCCTTCATTGCCGGCAATCTCCACACAATCTGGGAAGGGGAAGAAAGCATCACTGGCCATGACCGCTCCGTGCAGGTCGAAGCCGAAACTCTTAGCTTTCTCGATGGCCTGCTTCAAGGCATCCACCCGGCTGGTCTGCCCCACGCCACTGGCCAACAGCTGTTTGCCTTTCGCCAGGACGATTGCATTGGACTTGGAGTTCTTCACAATTTTATTGGCAAAGAGCAGATCTTCCACCTCGGCAGCCGTAGGAGCCTGGTTGGTGACCGTTTTCAGGTCCTCGGGCGTTTCCACTTTCAGATCACGTTCCTGGGCCAATACGCCGTTCAGCAAAGAACGGAATTGCATCTTAGGCCGTTCAGCAGGTTTGCGCACTAAAATGATGCGATTTTTCTTCTGCCCCAACACCTCCAAGGCATCCACATCATAATCCGGTGCAATGATGACCTCGAAGAAGATCTTGTTGATTTCCTCAGCAGTCTCTTTGTCCACCACAGCATTGGTCACGAGCACGCCTCCGAAGGCCGATACGGGGTCGCCTGCCAACGCATCCTTCCACGCTTCAAGCAGGGTCGGACGTGAAGCCAGCCCGCAAGCATTGTTGTGCTTCAGGATGGCAAAGGTCGTTTCCTGAAACTCGTCTATCAAGTCCACAGCCGCATTGATGTCCAGCAAGTTGTTGTAAGAGATTTCCTTACCGTGCACCTGGTCGAACATTTTGTCCAGCTCGCCGTAGTAATAACCTTTCTGATGCGGATTTTCGCCATAGCGCAAGACGGTCTGGTTATTAGCAGAACAACGGAAAGCCGAGCCTGCCCCGCCATCAAAATAATTGAAGATGGCCGTATCATAATGGGAGGAAACGCCAAAGGCCTCCTTGGCAAACCAACGGCGCTCTTCCAGCGTTGTCGTTGCTCCGCGTTCCATCAGGATATCACTCAAAGCCTTGTACTGGACTTGCGAGGCCACGATGACCACGTCATTGTAGTTCTTGGCCGCCGCGCGGATCAACGAAATGCCGCCTATGTCAATCTTCTCGATGATATCAGCTTCGGAGGCACCGCTGGCCACGGTGGCTTCGAAGGGATAAAGGTCTACGATAACAAGGTCTATTTCGGGAATCTCATATTTTTCAATCTGCTGACGGTCCTGCTCCAATGCACGCCGGCATAGGATACCGCCGAAAATTTTAGGATGCAATGTCTTGACGCGCCCGCCCAAGATGGAGGGATAGGTCGTCAAGTCTTCCACTGCCTTGCAAGGATAGCCCAACGATTCTATGAACTGGCGCGTTCCCCCCGTAGAAAGGAACTCCACGCCCTCTTCATGCAATTTGGAAATGATTTCATTCAGTCCTTCCTTGTGGTACACAGATACCAGCGCTCGCTTAATTCTTTTTGTTTCGGACATAATTTCTGTATATATAAAGTACGCGTAATTAATATGGTGCGGCAAAGGTACAAATTTTGTTCTTTAGCCCGCATATCAAATGGAGATTTATTTTCCACATTTTCAAGAGGGGGCATGACGATTGTATTTTTAAAGAGAACATATTTGCCGCCTCCCATGCCCATGCGGCAGGGGGCGGCCTCTCAGATATCTCCGCTCTTGCTTGCGGATATCTCCGTCCTTGCCCGCAGATATCTCCGCCCTTGCCCGCGGATATCCGCGCCTACGGCCTATGTCCCAATGAGTTCCGCCGACAGCCCGGCGGGGTCGTCACTCAAACTCTAATCCGAACTCATCCTGCAACTCCAGCAATGCCTTGTTCTTCTCCACCATCATCTGGAACTGCTCGCCACGCCCATAGGCACGCACTTTTTCTTCAGGAGCACTGACACGCACAGTCATCGTCAGCCGGCTGTTCTTCAGGCGTGTGCGCAGGTAATCCTGGATGGCGGGAAGCAAGACGGTGAAATCCTTGGCCACGATGGGATTATCCACCACGACCTCGACCTTCGCGGCGTCCAACAACGCGAGCCGCATATTCTGCATACGCTTCGCGACAGCCACCTGCTCATGAGGCAAACGCCCGGCATATTCCTGCCAATAATAGTTGACATCGCGTTCATTGAAGATATAATCCTCCTCCGGCTGCACGCGCGTTTCCGCCACCTGCATAGGCGTGGTTGCGGGAGCGGGTTCATAGCTTTTCCCTTCGGCCTGGACATGCTTGATGGAAATGCCCAGCCCGCCTTTGGACATCACGGGCACCTTCTTCTCTTCCGCCTTATGGGCCGTCAGCACAGCAGCCACGTGTGAGGCGGTTGCTTGTGCGGCAGCCGGCTGTGCAGACGGTGCCGGCTGCACCGGTTGCTTCGGGCGCTCAGAAACGTCCTGCGCCGGTCGGGAAGGTTGCGCCGCTGAAGCCTGCGGCTGGGGATTGATGGGTTTTATGGCTGGACGGGGGCTACGCCCCCCCGGCACCTCCTCGTCTTCAGGATTGAGTTGCGCCAGCTGTATCAACGTCAATTCCACCAGTAAACGTTTGTTGCGGCTGACCCGGTAATTCAGGTCACAGTCATTACACAGCTTCATGGCACGGTAAAGGAACGGCAAAGGGCATTTCCCGGCCTGCTCGCCATACCGCTGGCGAATCCCGGCCCCCACCTCCAACAGAGGCAACGTAGCCGGGTCCTTGCTGACCAACAAATCACGGAAATGCGAAGCCAGTCCTGTAATGAAATGACTGCCCTCAAAACCCTTGTTCAGCACGTCATTGAACAGCAGCAAGGCATCACTCACCTTATGCTCCAGCAAATGATCCGTCAAACGAAAATAGTATTCATAATCCAATACATTCAGATTCTCTATCACACGCTGATAGGTGATGTGCCCCCCTGTAAAGCTCACCACCTGGTCGAAAATGGATAAAGCATCGCGCATACCTCCATCAGCCTTCAAAGCGATGACATTCAAGGCCTCCGGCTCAGCAGAGATACCCTCCTTGGAAGCGACATAGGCCAGGTGAGCCACAATATCCTCCACGCCGATACGCTGAAAATCATAAATCTGACAACGTGAGAGAATAGTCGGCAGAATCTTGTGTTTCTCCGTCGTGGCCAGGATGAAGATTGCATGGTGGGGCGGCTCTTCCAGCGTCTTCAGAAAAGCGTTAAAGGCAGAAGCCGACAGCATGTGCACCTCGTCGATGATATACACCTTATATTTCCCTATCTGAGGCGGGATACGAACCTGCTCTACCAGCTGGCGGATATCGTCCACCGAATTATTGGAAGCAGCATCCAACTCGTGAATATTATACGAACGCTGCTCGTTAAAGGCCACACAAGACTCGCACTCATTGCAGGCCTCGCCGTCCGGCGTCGGGTTCAAACAATTGATAGTCTTGGCAAAAATGCGTGCACAAGTAGTCTTGCCTACGCCACGAGGACCACAGAACAAGTAGGCATGAGCCAACTTTCCGGTAGCTATGGCATTCTTCAAGGTGGTGGTCAGGGCACGCTGTCCCACCACCGACTCAAAGGTGGAAGGGCGGTATTTCCGCGCAGATACGATATAATTTTCCATATTAGGCAGTTCAAATCTCTTAGATAAGTGTGCAAATGTAAGCAAAAAAAAGAAATATTTCAGTTATTACCCGTATCTTTGTCGACGCTAAATACTGCTTTATTATTATGGATAAGCTATCTTCTCTTTGGTCGTTTATCGGCCGGCACAAATATGCGATTACGCTAGCTGCCTTTGCCATCTTCGTAGGCTTTTTTGACCAAAACAGCCTGTTGCGCCGTGCAAACTACATGCGCGAGGAAAGCCGTTTGCTGGACGAAATAAAAAAATACCGGCAAGAATACGAGAAGAACACCGAACGGCTGAATGAACTGTTGGCTGACTCGGGCGCCATAGAACGCATCGCGCGCGAGAAATATTTCATGAAAAAGCCCAACGAAGATATTTATGTATTTGAAGAAGACATAACCGAATGAAGAACTTAATACCCGCTTTCTTTGCAGTAGGAGCCGTCATGTCTCTGGCCGGCGCCCTCATCTATATCACGAAATGGCCGTTAGCGCCCTATATTTTCATGGTAGGCTCCATTCTGGTAGCCATCGCACAAATCTTCTCCCCTCCCAAGAAGAGTAGCGTCAACATCCGGCGCTTACACCGCCAACAAGTGTTTGGAGCCTTATTATTGGTGGCCACAGGGCCTCTGATGATTTTTCTGCACGGAAACGAATGGATCGTGTCCCTTACGCTGGCTGCCATCATCGAACTGTTCACCTCCATCCGCCTGCCGCAAGAAGAAGAGAAGGAGAAGAATCAGCGAAGCGTTGATGGCCACTAAGAATCCATTCATTCCGAGCGAAGTATAACTTTCAAGTTCCGTTTGTGTAACTCGCAAACCATTCCTTTTTGACTATGAATATATTTCGTAGCTTTGCCTTAGGTTTCAGTTTTTATATTGAACTCACAAATTTATACTAAATAACTGAATAATTTGCTCTATGAGGAAATGTTTGATTCTACCTCTGATCCTTCTTATGTCGTTTACCGCCTGCGGAGGGAAGGATTCGGACTCTTACGATAAATTTCTCACGGTGATTGATGTAGAAAGTGCCTTGGCGCATTTGGAAGACGAGTTGACGTTATCCGATTTGTATGATACGGTCCGTTATGTACCCTTGGAGACTTCGGATTCGTGCCTGGTGGGGGCCTATCCTTCCGTGCGGGTTGTTGATGGCTGTATTGTTGTCAGTTCTTATTCAGGAACTGCCCTTTGCCATAGTTTTGATGCACAGACGGGGCGTTTCCTCACGCGGATAGGGCAGAGTGGGGAAGGCCCCGAAGATTATACGAACAGTTCGCCTTGCTATAATGCGCGGGACGGACTGCTCTATTTCCTTCGTGAACCGGACGGACTACAGAAATACGACTTGCAGGGCCGCTATCAGGGTCGGCTCAGATTGCCTACCCGTTTCCCGATGCCCGTGCAATACGTGTTTACAGACTCGCTCATTGTGGGGCGTTTCAATAACCGTTGGCCTGCAACGGACTGTGTGATGCTCTCTTTTACTCCGGAGGGGCAATTCGTGGACAGCATCTTCGATCCCATGGCCTTGGTAGGTTATCCGCCACTGGCAGGCACCGGGTACACGAACCTCAAGCCGTTGGCCGGAGGTAGTATGTTGGCATTGACTACTTTCGGCGGCAGCGATGCGTGGAATTCTATCCGCGGAGGTGAGGTGTACGAGTGCGGCGGGCAGGTGAAGTATCATGCCGATTTTTCGGATACGGTCCATGTCCTGAAGGACGGGCATCTGTATCCGTCCATTGTCTTCCATACCGGTAGCCGGCACTTCCCGCCTGAAGGGCGTGCCCGGGCGGAAGGGTATTCGGACAAGGTGGTCATTACCGGTGTGAAGGAGTCTCCTGAGCGTATCACTTTCTTTTGCACACGCAATATTTACGGCGAGGAACCGGACCACTACTTCGGGATATACGAATGCCATAGCGGCACGCTTCGCATGGCACCTACGGACGGTACGTTCCGCGATGACATTGCCGGCTTCATGCCCTACGAGACTTCCCTTATCGAAGCATACAAAGTGACGGCATGGCTGGAGGAACATCCCGAAGCCGGTCAGAACCCGGCCCTTGCCCCCTTGCTACAGGTGAAGGAGGAGGACAATCCGGTCATTGTCATCGGGGAATCGTTCAGGTAAGTTGGGGTCTGTACTGTAAATTTAGGAGTTAAGGGGTAAGAAATTAAGCCGTAAGTCAAAGGCTCACTTAAGCCGGAAAGCGAACGCCCGGAAATGCAGCTTGGTGTGCACCTCCGGGCGTTCGCTTTTTACTTCCGTCTTTGGCGGTTAATGCTTCTTAATCCAACTCCAGTTCTGCTCCGGATTTGAACTTCACCACCTTCTTGGCAGGGATTTCAATAAGCTGCTTGGTGGCGGGGTTGATTCCCTTACGGGCAGAACGCTCGGACACGGCGAATGTGCCAAAGCCTACCAAGGCCACTTTATCACCTCTCTTCATGGCATTCGTCACTGTCGAAATGAATGCGTCCAACGCTTTCTTGGCATCTGCCTTTGACAATCCGGATTCGGCTGCCATGGCACAAATCAATTCAGACTTATTCATAATGTATAGCTATTAATGATAATAAAAAAGTAATTACTCTCTCCCTCACTTGGAAGCCAACGGAATCCCCGGCGGGTGTCAAAAAAGGGAATGAACCTCTGTGTTGACACGTTTCCTTTGAACAATGCGACAAAAATAGGGTAATAAATCTGAATATCAAATAAAAACACGAAAAAACAGTCCGAAAAAACGCTTTTTAAAGGAATCATGGTCTTTTTTCTGCTGTAGAACAGAATTAATTCGTACTTTTGCGACGGAAATGATGCTTCACGACTTGCAGGCGGCATTTCCGGACACGTAAATACGTTTTTATTTTTATGAACCTACTACCAACAGTCACAAAAAACCTGCTGATTATTAATGTGCTGATGTTCCTCGGTGCGCTTGTGGCCGAACGCTATGGCTTTGACTTGGGCGACTATCTGGGGCTGCACTTCATCCTTTCCGACCGGTTTAACGCGGCGCAATTCGTCACCTATATGTTCATGCATGGCGGGTTCATGCATGTGTTTTTCAATATGTTTGCCGTATGGATGTTCGGCCGTATCCTGGAGCAGGTGTGGGGCCCCAAGCGTTTCCTGACCTACTATCTGGTGTGCGGCATCGGGGCGGGCATCATTCAGGAATTGGTGACGGGCATTCATTATTACACCTTGCAGGCAGGCTTGTCGCCCGAAGCCGTCGAGGCCGTGATGAATGAAGGAGCCAAGGCACTGCAGAACAACATGAACTTTGTGGATCCTGCCATGGCCAGCCTGAACCTGGTGTTGAACGGCAGTACCGTGGGCGCATCGGGAGCAGTTTATGGCATCCTGCTGGCGTTCGGCATGCTGTTTCCCAACGAGCGGATGTTCATCTTCCCCTTGCCTTTTCCCATCAAGGCAAAATGGTTTGTCATCGGCTATGCGGTGATTGAGCTGTATGCGGGGTTGGCCAACAATCCTGCGGACAATGTGGCTCACTTTGCCCATCTGGGTGGCATGATATTCGGTTTCTTCCTGATTATGTATTGGAAAAAGAATAACAGAGGAAATGGCTACTATTATAACTGACCTGAAGAATAATTTCCGGCGCGGAAACACGCATATCCGCCTGATTTACATCAACACTGCCGTTTTTCTGGCAGTGGCGCTGACCGGCATTGCTTTGCGCCTTTTCAACTTGCCTTCGGCAAGCTTTGTCCAATGGTTCGAGATGCCGGCCTCTTTGCCGAACTTTGCCTTGCAGCCGTGGGCCATACTGACGTACATGTTTCTGCATACCGACTTCCTGCACATCCTGTTCAACATGCTCTGGCTCTTCTGGTTCGGCGATTTGTTCCTGCGTTTCTTCTCGGCCAGGCATTTGCGGGGGGTGTATCTGTTGGGCGGCATTTGCGGAGGACTGCTTTACCTGCTGGCCTACAACGTATTCCCTTATTTCCGTCCTGTGGTTGATGCTTCGTACTTGTTGGGCGCTTCGGCTTCCGTGCTGGCCATCGTGGCGGCCACGGCCTATCGGGAGCCCAACTATCCGATAAACCTGCTGCTCTTCGGTACTGTCCGCCTGAAGTATCTGGCACTGATTGTCATCGGCATGGACGTGTTGTTCATTACGTCCGACAATGCGGGCGGACATATCGCCCACTTGGGTGGGGCGTTGGCCGGCCTGTGGTTTGCTGCCAGCCTGAGCAAAGGGACAGACCTCACGCGCTGGATTAATGGAGTGGCCGATGGAGTGGCAGGGCTTTTCCGTCCCCGCTCGCGGAAGCCCAAAATGAAGGTGCACTACAAGGCCCGTACCGACCGTCAGAAGGATTATGACTACAATGCCCGCCAGAAGGCGCAGTCGGACGAGATAGACCGTATTCTGGACAAGCTGAAGAAATCGGGCTATGAGAGTCTGACAACGGAGGAAAAAAAGAGCCTGTTTGACGCCAGCAAACGATAGGTAATCATGAGGCATCTGGGTAGACTTGTCGTCTTGCTGCTGGCTTTCGCCAATCTCCTTTGTACAGGGATGTTACTGGCTTCGGGCTATAGTCCTTATATTCAGCCGGTGAATCATCCGTTGCTGTCTTGCCTGGGGCTGGCCTTTCCCGTCTTTTTGCTGGTGAACGGTGCCTTTCTGTTGTTTTGGGTTCTTGTCCAGCAATATCGGTATATGCTGTTGTCTTTGGCCGGTTTCTTATTTTGTTTTCCGCAAATGCGTACGTATCTTCCGCTCAACTTCTCGTCGGATGAGGTTCCGGCCGGAGGTCTCAAGATTGTGTCTTATAATATCATGGGGTTCGGCATCCAGCCGGAAGGGGAGGCGGTGAATCCCGTACTGGCTTATCTGAAAGAGAGCGGGGCGGATATCCTTTGCCTGCAAGAGTATGCCGTGGGGCATACGGCGCGGCATCCCTCGCAGAAGGAGGTGGACAAAGCTTTGGCCGACTATCCTTACCATCGTATCGATGTCGTGGGGAAAAACAGAACCAACCATATTGCCTGTTATTCAAAATTGCCCATCCTCTCGGCCCGTCCCTTGGAGTATGCCAGCGCCTCCAATGGTACGTGGGTGTATGAGCTGGCATGGGGCAAGGACACTTTGCTGCTCATTAATAACCATCTGGAGTCCAATAAACTGACCCGCGAAGACAAAGTGGTCTACGAGGATATGCTTCGTGACCCGGAAGGGGCGAAGGTGAAGAGCGGCACACGCCTGCTGGCCGGTAAGTTGGCCGAAGCTTCTGCCATCCGTGCTCCGCAGGCAGATGCCATTGCCCGCGAGGTGCGGCGCTCGCCTCACCGGTATATCGTGGTTTGCGGCGATTTCAACGATTCTCCCATCTCTTATACGCACCGTGTTATCGGGGAGGAGTTGGAAGACGCTTTCACTGAGGCCGGTTGTGGTTTGGGAATCTCCTATAATCGAAACAAATTCTATTTCCGTATAGACCATATCCTGAACAGTCCTGCGTTGAAAGCCCTCCATTGTCGGGTGGACCGGGGCATCAAGGCTTCGGATCACTATCCGATTGTTTGTTCGTTTGTGCGTCGTTTCCCGGCAGATAGGGGCGGCGGCTGATTTTTAAAAAATAATGGGTCAACGACTTAGATTTGTGAAAAAAAAACTATATTTGCAGCCTTGTAGACAGCAGAAAACAATTAAATAAGTAATCATAATAAACTAACAAAAACATGCAAAACAAAGGATTTGTAAGGGTTTTTGCGGTATTGCTTACACTGGTGTGTCTGTTCTACCTGTCCTTCTCTTTTGTGACTCGCCACTATACCAACAAGGCGAAGGAATACGCAAAAGGGGATGCACAGTTGGAACAGGACTATTTGGACTCATTGGCCAATGAGAAGGTGTATTTCGGCAACTGGACCCTGAAAGATTGTCGTGAGATGGAAATCAGTTTAGGTTTGGACCTGAAGGGTGGTATGAACGTCATCCTGGAGGTTTCGGTGCCTGATGTCATCAAGGTATTAGCCGACAACAAACCGGATGAGGCGTTCAACCAAGCTTTGGCCAATGCCGCCCAACAGGCTAAGACAAGCCAGGAGGATGTGATTACCCTGTTCGTACGGGAGTATCACAAGCTGGCTCCGGATGCCACGCTGGCCAGCCTGTTCGCCACCCAACAACTGAAAGATAAAGTCAACCAACAGTCCACCGACGCGGAAGTGGAGAAGGTGTTGCGCGAAGAAGTGAATGCTGCCATCGCCAACTCATACAACGTGCTCCGTACTCGTATTGACCGTTTCGGTGTGGTTCAGCCCAATATACAGAGTTTGTCTGACAACCTGGGCCGTATCATGGTGGAACTGCCGGGAATCAAAGAGCCTGAACGTGTAAGAAAATTACTGCAAGGCTCGGCCAATCTGGAATTCTGGGAAACTTACAATGCCCAGGACATTGTTCCTTATCTGCAAACTGCTAACGGCAAGTTGCACGATCTCCTGAGCCTGCAGGAAGGGCAGGACGAAGCGCAAAAGGATTCTGTGGCTGTCAAAGAGGAAAAGACGGTGAGCACGGCAGACAGCCTGGCCGCTGCCCTGAAAGGTGAGGCTGCCAACGAAGCCGATATGGAGGCTTACAAGAAGCAGAACCCCTTGCTGGCTATCCTGCAAGTGAACCCCAGTGCCCAAAGTCCTATCGTGGCCTTTGCCAATTACAAGGATACGGCAGAGATTAACCGCTATCTGGCTATGCCGGAAATCCTGGCCAGCTTCCCGAAGGACTTGCGCCTGAAGTGGGGCGTCGCTCCTTCCGACTACGATCCGAAAAAGCAAACCTTTGAGTTGTATGCCATCCGCTCCACGCAACGCGACGGCCGTGCTCCGCTGGAAGGAGATGTTATCTCCAGCGCCAGCGATGACTACGACCAGTATGGCAAGCCTTGCGTCAACATGACGATGAACAACGACGGCGCCCGTCGTTGGGCCCAGCTGACCAAGCAGAACATCGGTCGCTCTATCGCCATTGTTTTGGATGGCTATGTATATTCCGCTCCGACGGTGCAGAATGAGATTACGGGCGGCAGTTCCGTCATTACGGGTAGTTTTACGCCCGATCAGACGAAAGACTTGGCCAACGTGCTGCGTTCCGGTAAGATGCCTGCCCCGGCACACATCGTCCAGGAAGACATCGTAGGTCCGTCGCTGGGTGCTGCCTCCATCCAGGCTGGTTTCATCTCCTGCGTGGTGGCCTTCATCCTCTTGATGGTGTACACGTGCTCCATGTACGGCTTCATCCCCGGCATGGTGGTCAACGGCGCTCTGCTGCTGAACGTGTTCTTCACCTTCGGTATCCTGACTTCTTTCCAGGCTGCATTGACCATGAGCGGTATCGCCGGTATGGTACTGGCTATCGGTATGGCGGTGGATGCCAACGTGCTTATCTATGAACGCACGAAGGAAGAACTCCGCAACGGCAAGACTGTGAAGAAAGCCCTGCAAGACGGTTACAAGAATGCCTTCTCGGCTATCTTCGACTCTAACTTCACGTCTATCATCACCGGTATCATCCTGTTCTACTTTGGTACGGGTCCCATCCGCGGATTCGCCACGACGCAGATTATCGGTATCGCCATTTCGTTCTTCACCGCCGTCTACCTGACTCGTCTGGTATACGACTACTTCATGAGCAAGGACAAGTGGCAGCACCTGACGTTCGAGACGAAGCTGTCCCGCGGCGTGCTGCAGGATACGCACTTCGACTTTATGGGTCGCAACAAGACATGGGCTGTCGGCACCGTGATATTCGTGGTGTTGTGGGTAGGTTTCCTGGGTATCCGCGGATTGAGCCAGAGCATTGACTTTACGGGTGGCCGCAACTATCAGGTACGCTTTGATCAGCCCACCGAGCCCGAACAGGTACGTGAACTGATGGAAGGCAACATGGGCGATGCTAACGTCAGCGTCATCGCCATCGGTACAGACGGGCGCACGATGCGTATCAGCACTAACTATCGCATTGCCGAGGAAGGTGCCAATGTGGATGCCGAAATCGAAGAACAGATGTACAACCTGCTGAAGCCCCTGCTGAGCGAAGGTACTACGCTGGAGCAGTTCGTGGACCGCGACAACCAGACGGGCGGCACCATCATCAGTTCGCAGAAGGTGGGTCCGAGCATTGCCGACGATACCACCGTGGCCGCTTTCTGGGCTGTATTCTTTGCCTTGATAGCCATCGGACTTTATATCCTGTTCCGTTTCCGTAACATTGCGTTCAGTATCGGTTCCATTGCCGCCCTGGCCTTTGACACGTTGGGTATCTTGGGTATCTATTCTATGTTCTGGGGCATCCTGCCGTTCTCCATGGAGATTGACCAGACATTTGTGGGTGCCATCCTGACGGCTATCGGTTACTCCATCAACGACAAGGTGGTAATCTTCGACCGTGTGCGCGAATTCCTGCACCTCTATCCGAAGCGTAACAGCTACCAGTTGTTCAATGACTCGTTGAACTCTACGTTGACACGTACCTTGTTCACGGGTTCGTCTACGTTGATTGTGCTGGTGGTCATCTTCTTCCTGGGTGGTGAGAGCATCCGCAGCTTCTCCTTTGCCATGATTCTGGGTGTGGTAATCGGTACGTTCTCATCTCTGTTTATCGGTTCGCCCATTGCTTACGCCATGATGCGCAAGAAGCGTGATGCCGGAAAGGGAATTGAAAAGGAAATAGCACAATAACCCCTTTAATATAACTTTTATTTTCATGTGAGTTGTGGGTGTCTCCTATGCCGGGACACCCACATTCGTTTAAAGGCAGTATTGTGAAAAGGAAATTTTATTTAATGGCTTGCCTGTTGGGCTGTTCTTTGGTCGCACAAGCCGCTTACCAGGGATATGTGTATGTGGATGCCAACCGTAACGGGCGCTATGACAAAGGTGAGAAACTGTTGCAAGGCGTCTGTGTGTCCGACGGGCTGAACGTGGTGAAGACCGGAAAAGACGGCAGCTTCTCGTTACCCGGACATGTCCGGCATTGGTATATACGACGCCTTACTCCCGTCATCCGTCGGCCACGGTAGATTCCTCGCCCGTCCTGGTCGGTAAGGTGGTCTATTGCGGTGCTTCGGATGGCATCTTGTATGCCATCGACCTGGAAAGCGGGCGGACTATCCGGAGACATCGGATGGGGGCTCCGGTCTTGGCCGGTTTGACGCATGAAGGTGAGTATTTGTATGCGGTGGACTACGGAGGCAACGTCTATTCCATCCGGCTTTAACGCGCCGTTTTGCGATAGGGCTATTGAGGGCTTTCGATAGCCCTATCGTTGCTTACCGATAGCCCTATTGATGGGTGGTGATAGCTCTATCATCGTCTCATGGCCGTGCTGCGTGTGGCCCGCCAATAAAAAAAGAGGGGATTCGCTCCCCTCTTTTTGTTCCTAGTTTCGTTATATCACTTTTCATCGGATGTTCTCTTGGGACATCGCGTGAAGAATGATTCTTATAACGTCTGCTTCACTTCTACTTCCTCGTAAGTTTCGATGACATCACCCACCTTAATATCGTTGCAGTTGGTCAGGCTGATGCCGCACTCGAAGTTGGTGCCTACCTCCTTCACATCGTCCTTGAAACGCTTCAGGGCGTTGATGGCACCGGTGTAGACCACGATACCGTCGCGGATGAGGCGTGCCTTGTCGGTGCGTTTTACCTTGCCGGTCTTCACCATGGCACCGGCCACCTGGCCCACCTTGCTGATGTTGAACACCTCGCGTACCTCGATAGTGGCGGTCACCTGCTCCTTCAGCGTCGGGGCCAGCATACCTTCCATGGCAGCTTTTACCTCTTCGATGGCGTCGTAGATGATGGAGTATTTGCGGATGTCTACGCCTTCCTGTTCGGCCAGCTTGGCGGCACCGCTCGACGGACGTACCTGGAAACCTACGATGATGGCATCCGAGGCAGCAGCCAGCGATACGTCGGACTCCGAAATTTGTCCCACACCCTTGTGGATGACGTTCACCTGGATTTGCTCCGTAGACAGCTTGATGAGGGAGTCGCTCAATGCTTCTACTGAGCCGTCCACGTCGCCTTTGACGATGATGTTCAGTTCGTGGAAGTCGCCTAAAGCCAAGCGACGGCCTACTTCGTCGAGGGTCAGCATCTTCTGTGTACGCAGGCCCTGTTCGCGTTGCAGTTGTTCGCGTTTGTTGGCGATTTCGCGGGCTTCCTGTTCCGTTTCGATGACGTGGAAGGTATCGCCGGCGGCAGGTGCGCCGTTCAAGCCCAGGATAAGGGCAGGTTCGGACGGGCCGGCCTGCTTCATGCGCTGGTTACGCTCGTTGAACATGGCTTTCACCTTGCCGTAGTGTGTGCCGGCCAAGACAATGTCGCCCACCTTCAGCGTACCGTTGGACACGAGCACCGTGGCCACATAGCCGCGGCCCTTGTCCAGGGATGACTCGATGATGGAGCCGGTGGCGCGGCGGTTGGGGTTGGCCTTCAGGTCGAGCATTTCGGCTTCCAGCAACACCTTCTCCAGCAGTTCGTTGACACCGATGCCTTTTTTGGCGGAGATATCCTGGGACTGGTATTTGCCACCCCATTCCTCTACGAGATAATTCATGTTGGCCAGTTCTTCCTTTATCTTGTCCGGGTTGGCAGCCGGCTTGTCTATTTTGTTGATGGCAAAGACGATAGGCACGCCGGCAGCCATGGCGTGGTTGATGGCTTCCTTGGTCTGCGGCATGACGTTGTCGTCTGCGGCCACGATGACGATGACCACGTCCGTCACCTTGGCACCACGGGCGCGCATGGCCGTGAAGGCTTCGTGTCCCGGTGTGTCGAGGAAGGTGATTTGTCGTCCGTCTTCCAGTGTCACATGGTAGGCGCCGATGTGCTGCGTGATGCCGCCGGCCTCGCCCGCAATGACGTTGGACTTGCGGATGTAGTCGAGTAATGAGGTCTTACCATGGTCTACGTGTCCCATCACCGTTACAATCGGGGCACGAGGCTGCAAATCCTCTTCCTTGTCGGCTTCTTCGACGATGGCCTGTGCCACTTCGGCACTGACGTATTCCGTTTTGAAACCGAATTCTTCGGCCACGAGGTTGATGGTTTCTGCGTCCAGGCGCTGGTTGATGGACACCATGATACCCACGCTCATGCAGGTGGCGATGACTTGCGTCACGGGTACGTTCATCATGCTGGCCAGTTCGTTGGCGGTCACGAATTCCGTCAGTTTCAGCACTTTGCTTTCGGCTTCCTCCAGGTTCTCCAGTTCCTGACGGCGTTCGGCATCCTGTTCACGTTTTTCCTTGCGGTATTTGGCTGCCTTGTTCTTGCCCTTGGCGGTGAGGCGGGCCAGCGTCTCTTTCACCTGCTTGGCCACGTCTTCTTCGCTCACTTCCTGCTTGACGACAGGCTTCTTGAAGCGGTCCTTGTTCTTCTTTCCGCTGCCTTGGGCTTCCTTTCCGCCTCCGCCTTTCGGATGGTCACCGCCTCCGCCTTTCGGGAAGTTGGAGACGTTGTTGATGTCTACCTTTTCCTTATTGATGCGGGCACGCTTCTTTTTGGAGTCACCGTCTTTGGTTTCCTTGCTGCTCTTGGCATCGTCGCGGCGTATTTCCTTGATGATGGCCTCCTTCATTTGTTTGCGCTGGTCTTGGCGCTGTTTTTCCTTTTCTTCGCGTTCACGGCGTTTTTCCTCCTTTGATTTCTTGCGGGGGCGCGTGGACTGGTTCAGCGCAGCCAGGTCAATTTGGCCGATGATGTTAATCTTGGTGCCCAGGCCTTCGTGGTGTATCTTGAAGACCTCTTCTTCTTGCTTGGCCGGTTGTTCTTCTTCCATAGGAGATTCTTCTTCAGTGTCCGGAGTTTCCGGTTCTTCCTTGTTGACGACAGGTTCTTCCGCCTCGGGTTCTTTTTCCTCGGGCTGCTCTTCCGCTTCGGGCTGTTCTGCGACGGGCGTCTGGGCTGCTTCTTCCACTTGAGGAGCGGGTTGCGGCGTTTCTACGGGTTCGGCTTCCTGAGCGGGTTCCGGTTCAGGTTGCGGTTCCGGTTCAGGTTCGGGCATCGGCGTCTGTGAAACGGGCACCGCCTGTTTGGGATGCTTCAGGCTCTCCAGATCAATCTTGCCTATGGGCTTGAATTTGGGCAGTTTGTCCTCCGGAATGACGGTTTTTATCTCTTCCGCCACTTTTTCTTTTTCCTGCGTTCCGTTATTTTCGTGTGCTGCAGTGCGGGCGGCGGCTTTATTGCGTTCCTTGTAGCTTTGCCGCTCCTGGCTGAAGCGTTCCGATTTTATTTTAAGGTCTTTGTCCGTACTAAATTCTTTCTTGAGCATTTCGAATTGCTCGTCCGTAATCTTCGTGTTGGGATTTGCCTCCACGGTAAATCCCTTCTTTTGCAGGAATTCGACGGCGGTCGTGATTCCCACGTTCAAATCTCTCGTTACTTTGTTTAACCTAATCGTCATATATAATTTTTTGGCACCTTAACCCATTAACTTATTCTTCTTCAAACTCTTTCTTCAGGATGCGGATGACTTCGTCCACGGTTTCTTCCTCCAGGTCGGCCTGTTCTATGAGCATTTCGCGCGGGGCGTTCAGCACGGCTTTGGCCGTTTCGATGCCGATGCCCTTGATGGCGTCGATGATCCATCCTTCTATCTCGTCGCGGAACTCATCCAGGTAGATGTCCTCGTCCTCCTGCGGCGTGTTCTCGTCTATTTCGCGGAATACGTCGATGGTGTAGTCTGTCAGCATGCTGGCCAGTTTGATGTTGAGGCCGCCCTTGCCGATGGCCAGTGACACTTCTTCGGGTTTCAGGAAGACCTCGGCCTTGCGTTCTTCCTCGTTCAGCTTGATGGACGAGATGTGGGCGGGGCTCAGGGCACGCTGGATGAACAGCTGTGTGTTGCTGGTGTAGTTGATGACATCGATGTTTTCGTTGCGCAGTTCGCGGACGATGCCGTGTATGCGGCTTCCTTTCACGCCGACGCAGGCGCCTACCGGGTCGATGCGGTCATCATAGCTCTCTACGGCTATCTTGGCGCGTTCGCCGGGGATGCGGGCAATCTTTTTGATGGTGATGAGGCCGTCGTTGATTTCGGGCACCTCCAGTTCGAAAAGGCGTTGGAGGAAGACAGGCGACGTGCGGCTCAGGATGATTTTCGGATTGTTGTTCTTGTTCTCCACCCGGTCCACCACGGCGCGTACCGTTTCTCCCTTGTGGTAGAAGTCGGTGGGAATCTGTTCGGACTTGGGGAGCAGCAATTCGTTCTGTTCATCGTCCATCAACAGCATTTCCTTCTTCCATATCTGGTAGACTTCGGCGCTGATGATGGTGCCTACCTTATCTATATATTTATTATAAAGCGTGTCTTTCTCCAGTTCCAATATCTTGGAAGCCAGTGTCTGCCGCAGGTTCAGAATGGCGCGACGGCCGAAGCTGGCGAAGTTCACCTCGTCGGTCACCTCTTCGCCCACCTCGTAGGAGGCGTCTATCTTTTGCGCTTCGCTCAATGAAATCTGCAGGTTGGGGTTTGTCAGGTCCTCGTCCGCCACTACCTCGCGGTTGCGCCAGATTTCGAAGTCGCCCTTGTCCGGGTTCACTATTACGTCGTAGTTCTCGTCCGTGCCAAACATCTTTGCTATCACGCTGCGGAACGATTCTTCCAGCACGCTCACCATCGTGGTGCGGTTGATGTTCTTCAGTTCCTTGAACTCCGCAAAGGTATCCACCAGGCTTACTGTTTCTTCTTTCTTGGCCATATCTTATTTAAAAGTGATTAAGTATTTAGTATAATTTATATCCTCGTAAGAGAATTTCAGGTCTTCGCTCACCATTTTAGGGCGCTTGGCTCCTTCTTCTTTCACTTTTTTCAGGATGGTCAGCGTGAAATGGTTTTCGTCCGCTTCCTTCAGGATGCCTTGCAGTTTGCGGTGGTCCTTGGTCAGTACCTCCACTTCTTCTCCCGTGTGGGCCAGGTATTGTTGCAGCACTTTGAACGGTTGTCCAATGCCGGCCGAGCCTACTTCCAGTTCGTAATCCTCTTGTTCACGGTCCAGTCTGGATTCGATGTAGCGGCTCAGGTCCACGCAATCTTCTATCCAGACACCCTCCTTGTGGTCTATTTCCACCACAATCTTGTCATCAGGACTGATGTTGACTTCCACCAGGAAGTAGTCCTTTCCTTCCAGCCATTCGTCAACGATTTGGCAAACAGTTTTCTTTTCTATCATAGATTAATGACCATTAAGAACAAAAAAGAGGAGCTTGATTGCCCCTCACCTTTCATCCATTCCGCTGCAAAGATAGTAATAATCTGTTCGGCTACAAAATATTGCTTGAAAAAAGCGTCGATTTGTCTGTTTTTTCCTTCGTATTTCTTCGGTTATGCGTACCTTTGCGCGCAGATGACTGCTTTGCGACATACGACACGGGGTTTGGCTGCCTTCCATTTGGTGGCGGTGGCCATTGTGGGGATATGGGGATTGACCTTTATCTCTACCAAGTTGCTGATAGGGCGGGGGATGTCCCCGCATGAGATTTTCCTGTTGCGCTTTTCCATGGCTTACGCAGGCATCTGGTTCCTTTCCTCCCGTCGCCTGTGGGCGGATAGCTGGCGCGATGAGTTGTGGCTGTTGCTGGGGGGAGTGACGGGAGGCTCGTTCTATTTCCTGACGGAGAATACGGCGTTGGAGTTCACTTTGGCCACCAATGTGTCTTTCCTGGTGTGTACCACGCCTCTGCTTACCGCCCTGCTTTCGCTGGGTTTGTATAGGGACGTGAAGGCCACTCGCGGGTTGATTGGCGGTTCGCTGGTGGCATTGGCGGGTGTGGCGCTGGTGGTGTGCAACGGGCACTTTGTGCTCCGGCTTTCGCCGGCGGGCGATTTGCTCTCCTTGCTGGCTGCTTTGTCGTGGGCGGTCTATAGCCTGGTCATGCGGCGGATGGGCGGGCGTTATGATGTCGTTTTTATTACGCGGAAGATATTTTTCTATGGTGTGCTGACCATCTTGCCTGTTTTCCTGGTCCGTCCCTGGCAATTTGATGTTTCCTGCCTGCTGGACACCTCGGTACTTTTCCACTTGCTTTTCCTCGGCGTGTTGGCCTCTTTGGTCTGCTTTGCCGTGTGGAATGTGGTGCTGAAGCGGCTGGGCACGGTGCAGGCCTCCAATTATATCTATCTGAATCCGGTGTTCACCCTTGCGGGGTCGGCCCTGGTGCTGGGCGAGCGGCTGACGCCTATGGCCTGGATGGGGGTGGCCCTCATCTTGGGTGGAGTGTATTGGGCGGGGCGGGGGAAATAGGGTGATGGAAGTTGTGAAAAAAAGGCGGTTCTCTCCAAATTAATACGCCCGTGACTTTCCCGATTCGTCGAAAGCCGATATATTTGCAGTAAATTCACAGAAACGTCATAATGACAACGAAAAGCCTCCGGTTGCCCCGCTTGGGGCGGATGCCGGCAGGTGGCCGTCCGGCAGGATATCTCCGGGCACGGGCGCAGATATCTCCGTGCGCGGGCGCGGATATCTCCGGACATGGGCGCGGATATCTGCGTGCCGGCCGGCTGCAGGTCCCCGCATCGGCTGCCCGGTTGCGGCTTTTCGGATAACCTCTTAAAACATGGATTGATATGAAATTTATCTCTTGGAATGTGAACGGCTTGCGTGCCTGCAAGGACAAGGGCTTCGTCGAAGCGTTCCGTCAGCTGGATGCTGACTTCTTCTGCCTGCAAGAGACCAAGATGCAGGCCGGACAACTGGACCTGGCTTTCGAGGGCTATGAGTCTTATTGGAACTATGCCGAGAAGAAAGGCTATTCGGGCACGGCCATCTATACGCGCCACACTCCCCTGAACGTGACCTACGGCATCGATATCGAGCATCACGACAAGGAGGGGCGCGTCATCACCCTCGAAATGGAGGGTTTCTACCTCGTTACGGTCTACGTGCCTAATTCTCAAGATGAATTGCGCCGGCTGGACTACCGCATGACGTGGGAGGATGACTTCCGTGCCTATCTGCTCTCATTGGATGCCCGGAAGCCGGTCATCGTCTGTGGCGACCTCAACGTGGCGCATCAGGAAATCGACCTGAAGAATCCCAAGACCAACCGCCGCAACGCCGGCTTCACGGACGAGGAGCGCGGCAAGTTCAGCGAACTGCTGGCGGCGGGCTTCACCGATACGTTCCGTTACTTCTATCCCGACTGGAAGGACATCTACTCCTGGTGGTCCTACCGCTTCCGGGCACGTGAGAAGAATGCCGGCTGGCGTATCGATTACTTCCTGGTTTCCAATCGACTGGACGAGAAACTGGTCAGTGCCGGCATCCATACGGAGATTTACGGGTCGGACCATTGCCCGGTGGAGGTGGTGCTGGATTTATGAATATGAAGAAGCGCGGGGCCGGGGCTTAGCTGTTGATTTTGTTCATCAGTTGCATGACGTTGCTGGCCTCGAGCTTTTGCATGATTTTCCTTCGGTGTGTCTTGATGGTGTTGATGCTGAGGCTCATGGTCCGGGCAATCTCGACATTGCTCAGGCCATTCATGATGTGCTTCAGCACTTGTGTCTCCTGCCAGGTGAGCCCGTTGCAGGTACTCGGGCGCATCAGTTGGGCGAAGGTGGGGTCATAGTAGCGTCTCCCGTCGCGGAGGGCGTGGATGGCCTTCCGCAATTCGTTGAGGGGCGAATTCTTGGAGACGGCTCCTTCCACGTCGAGCCCGACCAGCTCGTCGGCAATCCAAGGTTCTTCATGCATGGTGTAGACCAGGATGCGGCAGGACGGCATCCGGGTGCGCAGCCGGGCGATGAAGTCGCCGCTCTGCTTTCCGCATAGTCCCAAATCGAGGATGCAAAGGTCGAACGCGGAGTCTTCCGGCAGGTCTTCCAGCCGGATGTCGGTCTTGGTGGTGCAGGACACGTTGTGCAGCTCCGTGGCGAGGGCCTGTATGCCTTGCAGCACGATGGGGTGGTCGTCTATGGCGAGTATGCGGTAGTTGTTCTCAGTCATGTTGCTGTCGGATTGGAAAGGTTAGGGTGAATCGGTTCTGGTCTTTTTCCCGCTCCCTGGAAAGGGTGGCTTTCAGGGATTTGGCCCGTTCTTCCACGGTGCGCAGCCCGATGCCTTCCGGATTGTCGGGAAGGGTGAAGGCGTTCCCGTTGTCGGTGATGGTCAGGGTGCAGCGTCCCGTCTCGTCTGTCTCCAATGCCAGCGTGATGCAGGTGGCTTGCGCGTGCTTCAGGCAGTTGGACACGGTTTCCTGCGTGATGCGGTAAATGTCCCGCGCCGTTTCCTTGTCCAGCCGCTCGTTGTGCCCGCTTGGGTGGTAAGTGATGTCTGCCTGGCTGTTGCCGGACATGAAAGAGGCGTAGCGTGCCAGCAGCTCGTCCAGGCCGATGCGCTCGAAGTCCGGAGGCATCAGTTCGTGCGATATGGCCCTTATCTCTTGTTTCAGCCCGTTTACGGTTTCGCTGATTTCCTTCCACGCTTGCGGATGGTGGTTTCCCGCCGTCTCGATGCGCATTTGCAGGGCCAGCAGCTCGTTGGCTATGCCGTCGTGCAGTTCCTTGGCCAGGTGCTTGCATTCCTCTTCCAGCCCCTCGGTGTAGCGCCGGGCGGCTTCCCGTTCTTTTTCTTGCTGCACGTGTCGCAGGCGGCGTTCGGTGGCTTTCTGCTTATGGCGGAAGTAGGCGAGCGCCAAGACAGCCGCAAACAGGATGCAGAGGGCGGCCACCACGGTTCGCAGCTGGGCGGCTTCTTTTTGCAGCAACTGTTCGTTGAGGCGGGCGTTTTGCAGCTCTTGCTCCTTGGTGCGGTACTTGATGTTGAGCCGGGCCATTTCGTCGGTCAGTTCCCGGCGGGCCAATGTGTCCGTCCACAGGCGGGCGCTGTCCATGCAGGCAAAGGCGCGTTTGTGGTCTCCCAGTGCCTGGTAACACTGGGCCATGTCGGCGTAGAGCGTATGCCGGTCCGTTCCCGTCCCCTCTTGCTGCAGGTGGCGGAAGTCTTGCAGGGCTGCGGCATATTGCTCCAGCATCAGCAGGGCTTTTGCCCTGGCTTGGAGGTATCCCCGCGCGGCAATGGTGCCGGGTGTCACTTGGTGCAGCAGGCGGTTGCCCATGCGGAGGTATTGTTTCAGGGAATCGGTCTGGTGATTGTCTCCGAAGCAGGCCAGGAATCCGCTCATGCAACGGAGTTTCCATTCCGCGTTGTCCTCCTCGCAGGCCATTTGCCACGCCTGGCGGATGGAGCGTCCGGCCTCTTCGGCGTGTCCTGCCGCCAGCTTGATGTTGGCGCCCACCTGCAAGGCGTTGAACGCGGCCAGGCGTTCGTCCGTCTTCAGCGCGTGTGCCCACGCTCGGTCGATGTATTGCTCCGCCTCGGCGAAGTGCTTCAGGTTGTAGTGGAATACGGCCAGGTTCATGTTGAGGTGCGCCAGCCAACTCTCGTCCCCGTATTGCAGGGCGGCCTCCAACGCCTTGTTGTAGTAGAGCAAGGCAGAATCTGGTTCGTGGGCGCGGCGGTAGAGGATGCCCAGGTCGTTGTAGACGCTGACATGGGTTTCCAAGTCCTTTGTCCGGTGCAGGTGGGGCAGGACGCTTTTCTTGCCCTCCAATCCCCGCCGCTCGTCGCCTTGGTAGACGTAGAGGGTGGCCTGTTCATTCAGCAGGGTGGGGTAGACGGGCGATTGTTCCACATCCGGCATGGCAAATGCACTGTCAAAACACTGTTGTGCGGCCTCCAGTTCCCCTTCGCCCATCTGGGTGGCGGCGCGGTCGTAGAGGCGGGTCAGCAAGGTGTCCCTGTCCGTCTCTGTGGTCTGGGACGACGCACAAGCCGGCAGCAAGAGGAAAACGAGCAAAAGTCGGATGTTCATCGTACTTGCATTTTGGGATTTGCTGCAAAAGTAGTGCTTTTTTCCGAAAATGAAATGCTACCGCGCAGGGAAAAGTTTTCGCTACCTGCCCAATACCTCCCCAATACCTGCCCAATTCCTCCCCACTATCTGCCCAATGTTTTTCCAAATTCATGAATAGGACATATAGTGGGGAAGGAACGGGGCGGATTGAGGCTAATAGTGCTCAGTCTTCAAGCCCTTGCAGTACCATGCTCCAACCCTTGAACACGAACCAAAGAGCCACCAGCGAGATAAGTCCCACCACCATGCCCGTCAGGGGGAAGAAACCGATGATGCTGCCCACCAGCAGGATAATCATGCTGATGCGCAACTTGCCTGCACCGGCCTGCCCCTGCGTGCCCAGGGCGGACGATTGCATCATGGCGGTGTAGCCCAGGAACTCGACGATGAAAGCAATCAGCAGTAGGATGCCTGCCACGATACCTCCCAGCAAGGGTATCCATCCGAAGATGACGGCCACGATGCTCAGGATGACGGCAATCTTCAGCCGCGAGACGCCTGCCGCGCCCTTCGCATCCAGACCGGATTGGAGCTTGCCCAAGCCGATGAAGAAGAGCACCAGTCCCACCAAGGCGGCAATGCCCGTGGTGGTCGAGTCGCCGATGCTGTCATAGAGGTGCAGCAGGATGGCCATCAGCACCAGGTAGGCGCCTTGGCTGGCCGGGCTTGCCCACCGGATGCCCAGGCTGTTGCTGCTCATGAACAGGGCCACCAATGCAGCCACCAGTCCGATGTAGTCCAGCCAGGTAGGCATACTCGGAATCAGCGACAACAGGCCGCAGAGCACGCCCGCGCCCGCTATGCCGAGGAACGGTGTAGGCATCTGCACCCCGCCTTTGTGGAAAGCATACAGGGCCAGTCCGGCGCCCACTACGCCCACCGCCTGGCAGCAGAACGCCGCCACGTCAAAATCGGGCACGCCCAACAGCGACCAAAAGTCGGGCAACAGCGTGCACGCCATCATCAACATGCAGAATTGCAACTGCAAGAACTTCATTTTTTTTGTTTTCTCGTCCATGATTGTTAGAGTTTAAAGGGTTAATAAATAGGGGTTGTTATAGGTCTGTCAATTGCATACCGGACGTACTGAACATCCCATGGTGTGATAGATTTGTCCGGAACCTAAACCTCTGCCGTCTATGGGGTAATACTCATCAAATGTAGGCAGGTGGAAATTCATTCCATAGATATTCCCAAGTCCATGTCCTGCGATGCTATAGTATTCCTTTCCACTCCAATAACTGCCATTGATTCCTCTGTCGCGCAGGTCATGGTAGCCATAGTTAAAGCCGCTTGCCGGAAGGAATATGCTGTTTCCATTCGGTCCGGTGAAGCGTATGCCATCCACGCCGTTTACGGCATCATGAGTTTTCTCGCAGTTTTTAATCAGTTCTTCTAGTTCCTTTTCGGTGGGCATGCGCCATGTGTCTCCCCACTTGTTAGCGGCAATGTCGTAGGCGGCTATTCCGGATATGCCGTATATTTCGTCGGCGGCATCCACAATTTTCTCATGGATTTCAAGCTCTTCTATGCGTTCCATGCGCAAGTCTGTACCCGTGCAGTCCCCCCAAATGTAAAGTCCGCCATAGTCGCTGGCTTCGGAAGCGCCTACATTGTGGCTGGCCCATTTGACGCTAAGGCCCAAATCTACGGCTTCGGCAATGATGGGCACTTCTTCATAATTGACGGTGAATTGGGTTTCCCCAATGGCATTATCCCAATTGGCGTCTGTCCCCTCCCAATGGATGGTATAGGTGTTTTGGCCGGGGAATACATCCACGGTTTGTTCCACTATCTTTTCCCTGCATTCCATGCCAAATTGATAATCAAGATGATATTGGTCGTGGGCATAGGCTTCCGCATTAGACAATTCAATATAAGAATCATCCAATCTTCTGAAATTGTCTATCCGGAATTTCAGCGTCAGGGTGGTATAGGTCTGATAGCCGCTGAAGCTATACCCGTCTTCGTGCGAAATGACTTCGATGAGCGGTCTTGTTTCTGTCACTTCCGGCGTATTCAGCAGGCTTCCCCTTCCGATGGTGGTGGTAATTCTCTTGGACCACAAGATGTTATCTTTCGCATCTCTCAGCCTTACTTCTATCCTGTGCTCAGCCACCGGCATAGGGATGTAGAAAGTCTTTCTTTGTCCGCCCCACTCCGGGTTGAACGTATAAGCGACGTCTTGGTTGTTATAGTAAACACGTTCTTCCAATACAGCCTCTTCTGCTGTAATATCTGCTACTCTGAAATCCCCTTCCAGGTCTTCGGAATTTAAGAAGTCGGTTCCCGCAATCTCTATCTTTTCCGCGCCTTCCGGAATGGGGTCAACGGTCACTACCAGCAAGCCGCACAAGTGCTTGAAGTAAAGGCCGCCTTCCCCGTCCGGCAGTCCCAGCATAGGGCCACTGCTGTAGCCGGTATATTCCGTGCTATGCGGGAAGAGGACATCCAGGGTGTTCCCCTCCAGTCGGGCTTCTTCGTGGTAGGGATAATAGGCGGCTTTCACTTCTCCGCCTGCGGGCAGGCTGCCGGTAAAGCTGGCTACATTGCCTGTCATGCCGTTGAATGTGAAGGGGACAGGGCTTTCTTCGCCTTCCACGAATACGCCTATGCGGTCGCCTTCCGTCCACGTGAGGTTTCCGTTTTCTCCTATCTGGGTGCGCGTATCGGCCTCGGCGTTCTCCACCGTGACTTTCAATACATAAGGCCGGTCTTGTTCCATGCCTTGCGTCAGGTCCTCGTTGGTACAGCCCGTCCAAATGGCCAAGCCGCCTAACATAACTGCGAGTAATAACTTTCTCATACGGTATGATGTTTTCGGTCTAACAATGGATGATTTTATGGATTATATAGTTTCCCAAGCACCCTCTTCCGTTTCATAGGATTCAGTGCCCGATCCGCCGATGCTGGCTTGGAAACCGGCTTCAATGGATACTTCGATGCATTCTACACGTGGCGCCTCGTAGGCTTCCGCACGGAGCTGTTGTTTTTCGGCATTCATCATTCTTCTTGTTTTAAGTGTTCTGGTTCTTCAATGGATATCCACTATTCTTGTTTGGGGAGGGGCGATGTCCTCACTCCCCCAACATGGCTTCGCGTTCTTTTTTCCACTGCTTTTCCTGCTCGTTAATGGCGTCTTTCTCGGCATCGTACGTCTGTTTGCTCACAAACTTCAGCCGGTTGCAGCCGTTGATGTACTTGGCAGGGATTTCGGGCGCATAGATGGTTTCCTCCACGTGCAGCGTGTCGCCTTCGGCCAGAGGGGCAAGGAATCCGGAAGTTGTTTCTGCACAGATAGGCGTGTCGTCGTCCATGAGGTAGTAATACTGGACAATGGTCTCGTCGGATGCTTGCGTCATCACCGCGTCAAACACCACATCCAGGCGTAGGGGTCTTTCGCCTCCCCCGAAGAAGGCATATTCCGGCAAGCGCACCTTCTCCACCTTGATGTCCGACACAATCTTGTAGGGCAGGCCGTCCGCTTCGGTGTAGGGCAGGGTGCGCCCCACCATCTTGTCGGCCATGGGTTGGAACTCCTCTTCCATCTTTTCGAAGCTTTCTACGATGCTTGCTATGCCTTGCATGGCCGTCTTCAGGTCGCCTTCTCCTTCTCCTTTCTCTTTGAGTTTGGAGAGCTCTTGGGTCAAGTCCACTAATTTTTCTTCATACGCTCCCGGAATTTCGCCGAAGAGGCTGTCCTTGCTTGCATTGCCGCCTCCGCAAGAGGCCAATGCCCATGCTCCTGCCACGACGGCGGCAGAGCCTAAAATCAGTTGTTTCAGTTTCATTGTCATTGGTTGTTAAATAGGTGTTCAGATTTAGTTTATACTACATGTCGGAATTTAGATGGCACACAGATGACACTGATTGGACAGATGGCCACAGATTTTAATTAGCAGATAATAAAGAATCTGCGACTATACATTAATGTAAAAGTCATAAGATGTTTTGAGCGAAACTAAAATCTGCTTAATCTGTGTCATCTGCGTGCCATCCCCCGATAAATTATCATTTAATTTTGTACATATATATAGTTTAGTAATGATGGGGTTACCGGTAGGGCACAACGATACTGTTCTTCCGGGCATCGCGCCACGTGCCTTTTATGAACACGGGTTGTTTATGTATGACTTTCCTCTTATTCGAAGAAGGAAGGACAGTGCTTCGTGTTGTAGTCCGGTTGATAGCATCATACTCAGCGAAATCCTCGAAGTCATATATCCAACCGTTGCCCTCGGATGCACGCATAATGGCTTTATAGATAGCTTCACGGCTGGGAGCGTTAAACCACGAATAATCCTGATTCATCACGCTGTTTTCCGTCGGACGGTATACTCCTTTTGCCCACAAGTAAGCACCTTCGTAAATGCCTACCTCATTAGCATAACGTTCGTCTTTAAGCAGATGCGCCCATTGAATCTCGTCGGGTGAATTGGTGAAGTCAATGTTAGCACCCCACCCCCTTGACTTGTAATAGGAATCGAAAGACACTTTATCTTCAGCAGTTGCCGTTACGTTTTCATATCCTCCATAGATGTATTCATCCAACAGCTTGGCAAAGCCATGACCGCCTGCTTCGTGGATGATAACGTCTGACGGTCCACCGACTCCGATATGAGCAACTGAAGCTCCTGCATCGTACATATTGGTATAACCGGAAACGAAGAAACCATTTGGATTATTCACAACATTTACAATTGGTGCATTGTCCAAATTTATGTTAGGAATCTTAGAAGCATATTCAAAGCAAATATTATCGTTTCCGATATAGTCATTGCCCATAAACATACCGATTCGAAGATCCATGTGTCCACTTTGGTCTGAAATGTATTCTGTACCCGATATCACTTTTACTGCATACACATTAAAGCGGTTACGGAATGACTTGTATGGCTCGATAGAGAAGAAATACTCCATGGATTGTTTCATATCTGTTTCATATTTACCTCCGGTTTCCATGTCCCTATCTACGTAGGCATCGCCCATAAACACTAAGTCAATCCCCTTGCCCACACTTGCCGTTTGCAAAGTAACCACTTCTCCATCACGTGAATAATCCGTAGATGTATAATATTCAGTAGAGAATATAGGATGTTCTTCTGGTTCTCCCAAACGTGCGTAAAGGATGCTATCCACAATATCTGTATAATAAGATTCGGGAGCACCCCAATCTTTATTGAGCATTTCAATCAAATACCCTTCATCGTCAATAAGGAAACTATTGCCCATTCCGCTTAGTCCTGACAAGCTACCATCTCCCAATGACTTCCAGAGTCTTATCATATCTTTAATTGGATAATCTTTGGTGTCTTGAATGGTTTCTTCCCTTGTTGCACCCATCCAGTCTTGATGAGCAATGATAGTTGCATAACCTTTGTTGTGGTAGGAAAGATGAATGTTAGCGAAAGCATCGCTGGGCGTGTCAATCATGATATGGTTCACTTTATTTTTCCTTAATATGTCATAGATGTTTGTTTCCCCTTGCGATTTATCCAAGTACTCTACTTCTTCATTTTCCATTCTAAGATTGATGTTCGTCATATCAATACGACCTCCATTCCAAGGATTTTGTTGTATGATATTCCACCCAAAATTATCCCATTCAGAATGTTGCTTCACCGCGTCCGGAACGGGACCATAAATGCCGTTTCCGCTTATATCCAAACTTCCTGCTTCCAAGCTGTTCATCAGGTCAGCAAATTCTGGTGGCAATTGTCCATATAATCCATTATTGTCGAGGTTAAGCATAACCACATAGGGACTTTCTATGGTGCGATATTCATTATTGTTCACACCATACCATTCATAAATAGGTTTGTCGCTCAGCCAATTCGTATTGTTTACCCAACTTTCTCCATGGGTAGCATGATACAAAGCGATTAATGCTTTTTTTTGCTTTTCCATTTCTTCCAATTCTTTCTCACTTCCTGTATCCAAAGTATATACATGTCCGGCTTTAAAACCTCCTTTGGGTGCAGTCCTTGCGAAAAGAAAATCTCCCCATCCATCTTCTCCGGAATAATAAAAAGTTAACCTTGTACCATCAGGTTGAGGTAAAATAGGGATATACATGCTTGTAGAACCGTTTTCTAAGTTTATATCCATATAAATTTGGGTATTGCCTTCTTCTATGGATAAAGTTTCGGTTGACAGGTTGAATGTTCCTTTGACCTGTAGAATGTGCTCTCCATTAATCCAAATAGATTGGGGATGACAATCTTTTGGAAAAAGGTTCTCTGTCACAGTAAGTTTCAGATAAGCAAATAAATGCTTAAAAGTCAAATGGACTTGATTGTTCTCTATTTTACTCTTGGCATAAAGGAATGGAGATACTTCAGAATCAAGCACATAATTATAGTTTATTTCTATTCCATCATTTGTATAATTATTATAGGCGGGAAAATAAGCATAGACCGAATCTCCCTCTTCTCCATTTAACGCCTCAGGAGTCCCTTTGACAAACTCAACTTGATCAGAGTTTTCAGTTGTCATTGCTTGATAAGTTATGGGAACTTGTCCCTTTGCATAAAGGGAGATAGCATCCATTTCTTCCCAAGTGGCATATGTCTTGTCGGCATTTTCAGCTTCTTGAAATGCTACACGTGTTTTGACATTAGAATCTGCAAAGATTCTAATGTCTTTATTAGTTACGTTAAAGGAATCGTCTTGACAGGCTATTAAAGACAAAGCCGAGAGTATTGCTACGGATATATACTTTATTGCTTTCATACTTTCATTCTTTTTATGTTACCATTCTTCTGTTGGCATATCGTCGATACCTGGTTTAACAGATACGTCCCCTCCTTGCATAATAGTTACAATTTCTCTAACCGTATGCCCATTGTGATAGAAGGAAAATACAATTTGCCCGCTTCGTACATCAGAGGACGTATTTGATTCTGCACTTAATTTATAAGTAGTAATATAAGTACCTTTTGACTTCTCGGTGAAAATGTCTCTCAGCTGAATCCAATAAACGTCTATGTTTACGTCCAAATATTCCATCTCACTTTCTGTTACGATAACAAACTCCTGTTCCTTATTATCCAGTTCTTGAGGTGCAGAAATTATTTTAAGAATAGGGTTCTTGCCCCGTTGCACGACCTGAATCTTATGAGTTACATTCGGACTTGTGATGGTAATGACGGCTGTCCTGTCATCGGTTCGTGGATTTTCTGCCACATCGAAATGCAGCACCCGTTCCGTCAGTCCGCGCGTTTCGACTTGGGTAATCCAGTCGGCATCGGTGTTGACGGTGAAGTCTACGTTGGCTTGCACGGAAATGTCCAACGTGCCCCCTTCGGTTTCCACCTCGTAGAAGTCTTGGGCAATCACGATGGCATTCTGCTGCATTTGCGTTACGATGAGGTTCTCGCTCAATCCTTCTTCCTCGCAGATGAAGCGTATCTCTGCTGTGCGTGCATCAAACGTGTTGTTGGGCAGGACTTCAAAGGTGTAGGCACCCCCGTTGGATGCGGTATGAACCAGCCAATCCACTTCGGGCATAATCAATTGATAGGCGACGTTACTTTGGACGGTCACATCGAAGAGTTCACCTCCTGCGCTTGCCGTATATTCTTGGATGGACAGTTGCAGATAAGTCTTCCCTTCTTGGCGGACGGTGATTCCCTGTCCGCTTTCAGCCCCTTCCTTGTGCAAGGTTATCGTTGCTTCTCTCGCCTCCTCATTTTCATTCGCCGCCACATCGAAGTGCAGCACCCGCTCCGTCAGTCCGCGCGTCTCGACTTGGGTAATCCAGTCGGCATCCGTACTGACGGTGAAGTCTACATTGGCCTGTACGGGAATGTCCAGCGTGCCCCCTTCGGCTTCCACCTCGTAGAAGTCTTGAGTTATCACGATGGCATTCTGCTGCATTTGCGTTACGATGAGGCTCTCGCTCAATCCCTCTTTCTCGCAGATGAAGCGTATCTCTGCTGTGCG
This sequence comes from Candidatus Bacteroides intestinavium, assembly GCA_019118325.1. Lineage (GTDB taxonomy): Bacteria > Bacteroidota > Bacteroidia > Bacteroidales > Bacteroidaceae > Bacteroides > Bacteroides intestinavium. The sequence goes on along the minus strand of DWZE01000138.1, from coordinate 5,802 downwards.
TGCATCAAACGTGTTGTTGGGCAGGACTTCAAAAGTGTAGGCATCCCCGTCGGATGCGGTATGAACCAGCCAATCCACTTCGGGCATAATCAATTGATAGGCGGCGTTGCTTTGGACGGTCACATCGAAGAGTTCACCTCCTGCGCTTGCCGTATATTCTTGGACGGACAGTTGCAGATAAGTCTTCCCTTCTTGGCGGACGGTGATTTCCTGTCCGCTTTCAGCCCCTTCCTTGTGCAAGGTTATCGTTGCTTCTCTCGCCTCTTCACTTTCATTCGCCGCCACATCGAAGTGCAGCACCCGTTCCGTCAGTCCGCGCGTCTCGACTTGGGTAATCCAGTCAGCATTCGTGCTGACGGTGAAGTCCACGTTGGCCTGCACGGCGAAGTCGAGGGCGTCGCCTTCCGCGCCGATTTCATAAATGCTTTGCGCCACCACGATAGCATCCCGCTGCATTTGCGTCACGGTGACGGTCTCGGTCAATCCTTCTTCCTCGCAGATGAAGCGTATCTCTGCTGTGCGTGCATCATACGTTTCGTTGGGCAGGACTTCAAAGGTGTAGGCATCCCCGTCGGATGCGGTATGAACCAGCCAATCCACTTCGGGCATAATCAATTGATAGGCGGCGTTGCTTTGGACGGTCACATCGAAGAGTTCACCTCTTGCGCTTGCCGTGTATTCTTGGATGGAGAGTTGCAGGCGGCTTTTCCCGGCTTGGTACACTTTTATCATTTGTTCCATCCCGGCACTTTCAGATGACAGGATTATCGTCGCCTCTCTCGCCTCCTCACTCTCATTCGCCGCCACATCGAAGTGCAGCACCCGTTCCGTCAGTCCGCGCGTCTCGACTTGGGTAATCCAGTCGGCATCCGTGCTGACGGTGAAGTCCACGTTGGCCTGCACGGCGAAGTTGAGGGCGCCGCCTTCCGCGCCGATTTCATAAATGCTTTGCGCCACCACAATGGCATCCCGCTGCATCTGTTGGATGCTTACAGTCTGTTCCAACCCGTTCTCCTCGTCCACGAACCGGATTACCGCCTCGCGCGCGTCATACGTATCGTTGGGCGCGACGGTGAAGTAATGCGTGTAGGTGGACAGGGCGCGGGTGTCGGCCTCCGTGATCCAATCCACGGAAGGCATCTCTATCTGATATGTATTATTGCTTTTCAGTTCCACTTTGATGGTCTCGCCGTTGCTGCCCACGAGGTATTCGTCTTGCGTCAGGATGAGGACGGGGCTGCTGCCGAGTTGGTAGACGGTTACATCCTCAGTGAGGCCGTTGCCTCCGTTCAGGGTGATGATGCCTTGGCGGGGTTGCAGGTCTTCGTTTGCCGCGGCCTGGAAGTGCAAGGTCGTGGTGGTGAGGGCGCGGGTGTCCGAGGTGGGGGTGAGCCACGCCTTGGCACTCTCTTCTATCTCGTAGGATACCGATACGTTGGCTTGCAGTTCGATGTCGAAGTCCCCGCCTTCGGCTTCCAATTCTACCTTGCCGGGGGTGACGGTCAGCGCATCCTGTTGTTTCTGGGTGGCGGTCAGCGTTTCGCGCACATTGCCGCAAGTCAGGGTGATGGCGGCGTTGCGTTCGTCCGGGGTATTGTTGGCCTGGGCGGTCAGGGTCAGGGTGGTTGTACCGGCCTGTCCGCTGGCGGGCGATGCGCTGAGCCAGTCGGTGGCATCGTCCACACGGGCCGTCCAGTCGTCTGTGGCGCTGAAGGTCAGGGTGGCGGTGCCGCCTCCGCTTTCGAAGGTGAGTTGCGTGTCAGTTCCCGACGGGAAGGTGATGGAGGGTTCCTGCGCCGGGGGCGTTTCATTGTTGTCATTGTCGCTACAGCCTTGCAGGGTCCAGGCAAGGAGAGAGAGGGATATCAGGAGGTAAATGGTCCGTTTCATGGGCGTAATGCTTTAAGTGTTTGCCTCAAAGTTAGGAAATACTTCTTTACGCTCCTAAAGATAATTTAATTATTTGCCTCCGGATGCTTCAAAATCACCCCTTTGGGTGAGGGGAAATTACAGTTTGAAAGGTGTATTAACGGTTGTAAACCTACAATAGCCCGAACGCATACCCCTCTTCCTTCAGGAAGTCGATGCTGCGCGGCAGGGCGTAGGCCAGGTTGCCGTTGTTCCAGGACTTCAGCGAGTCGTGGAAGGTGATGATGGAGCCGTTGCGTGCATAGCGCATCACGTTGGCCAGCACCTGGGGCGGGCGCAGCTTTTTGGAGTAGTCGCGCGTCACGAGGTCCCACATCACGATGCGGTAGTGCTTGCGCAGCACCATGTATTGTCCCCACGTCATGTGTCCGTGGGGCGGACGGAAAAGAAGCGGGAACAAGGCCTGTTCCACCAGGGCGTCGTCCGCTCCTTCCTCGCACGTGGCCAGCATGAACTCGTGCGCCCGTTTCACGTTGTCCAGGTAGGGATGGGAGGCATGTTCGAAACCGCGCAGGTGGTTGTAGGTGTGGTTGCCGATGCGGTGGCCGCGCTCCACCACGTCCTGGAAGATGTCCGGATGTTTGCGGATATTGTCGCCCACCAGGAAGAAGGTGGCCTTGATGCCGTGCCGGTCCAGCAAGTCCAGGACCCAGGGCGTCACCTCGGGGATGGGGCCGTCGTCGAAGGTCAGGTAGACTTTCTTCTCCGTGGGGTCCATCCGCCAGAGGGCGCTTGGATAGAGCTTGCGTATTATGTCGGGGGGTTGCTCGATGAACACGGCTATTCGTTGTATCCCATTCGTTCCATATAGTGATGGTAGAGGCTGCCCAGCTGTTCCTCGTAGGTCCCGGTCTGCCGGGAGTCGTACTTCCGCATCAGCTTCACCTCCGTATCCAGCAGGGAGAGGTGATACTGGCATTCTCTGCCCGAGACGATGAAGCGGCCTTCATCCAGGCTGAGGTACCACGTCGCGTATTCCACGGACTTGTCCGCCAGGGCCTTCACGATGGCGTCGGCCTTCTCCGTCTCTCCCAGCTGATAGTATGCCTCGGCCATCTGCAGGGCGCCGTTCTGGAAGTCGTAGGGCACGTTGGCGGCGGGAATCATCTTCTCCGCATAGTCCAGCGCGGCCTTGGCCTTGTCCTTTTTGCCTTCCTTCATCAGTTGTTGCACCAGTTGCGCGAAGATGCGCCGGTGTGAGTAGCACATGCGCAGGGCATTTTCGTCGATGTAGATGCCGGGGCGGTCGATGCCGCCGAACTTGAACTTGTGCATCAGGTTGTCGTACATCTTTTCCGAGTCGATGGTGACGCCTGTCTTCGTGTTGTCGAAGGGGGTGAACCGGTAGGCCAGTCCCTCCTGCACGAAGAAGTTGTCCATGCCCAGCTGGTTGTCCGAACCCACGCTGATGGCGATGTAGAGCGGCCGTTCCCAGTTGGTTTCGGCCAGCATTTCCAGCATCATCAGTTCGTTCTTGTAGAGCCCGCGTTTGGGATGGTAGTTTCCATACGCGTCCTTGGTGCGCAGCTTGAAGGACATGTAGTCCGGGATGCTGTCGCCGGGAATCATCATGCCGCTGCGGCGCACGGCCTCTTTGTCCACCTTGATGACGATGCTGTCCGTGGGGATGATGTTCAGGTCCTTGTTGTTGGGGTTGCGCACCCAGTGTTCCAGGATGTTCTTCAGCTCGTAGGGGTTCTCGCCGAATTCCTTCCGGATGTTCAGCAGCACTTCGGGATTGCCGGCCGCGGCTTCCTTTTCGGCCTCGGCATAGAGCTGGTCGATGCTTTTCGCCACTTCGGGGTGGATGGGGATGTATTCGTTGTTGCCTTCCATGTAGTCGCTGCGCTTCCAGGTGATGGGCACCGAGGGGCTGTCGTAGGCCGGGCGCTTCATCTGGTCGATGTACCAGTCCGTCTGCAGGTAGCTGAGGTTGCACGTGCGGGCGTCGGGGCGGAAGCCCTCGGTCTCCTGTCCGTACCACAGGGGGAAGGTGTCGTTGTCTCCGTTGGTGAAGATGATGGGGTCGCCGCCCTCCTGGAGGGACATCAGGTAGTTCTCGCCGAAGTCGCGCGCCATGTAGCGGCCGCTGCGGTCGTGGTCGTCCCACGTCTGGCTGGCCATCTGTATGGGCACCAGCAGGCAGGCCAGGCTGACCGCGCCGGCCGTCAGCGGGCCGGCTTCCTGCCCCTTGCGCGTCAAGGCGTGCGTCAGTCCTGCCACGCCCATGCCGATCCAGATGGCGAAGGCGTAGAACGAGCCGGCGTAGGCATAGTCGCGTTCACGCGGCTGCATCGGCGTCTGGTTCAGGTAGAGCACGATGGCGATGCCCGTCATGAAGAACAGGAAGAACACCACCCAGAATTGCTGGATGCCCCGCTGTCCGCGGTAGGCTTGCCACAAGAGGCCGATGAGGCCCAGCAGCAGGGGCAGGCAGTAGAAGACGTTGCGCCCCTTGTTCTCCTTCAGTTCCGAGGGCAGGTAGGTCTGGTCGCCTATCAGCAGGTTGTCTATGAAGGAGATGCCCGTGATCCAGTTGCCGTGCTCCAGCTCGCCGTGGCCCTGGATGTCGTTCTGCCGGCCGGCGAAGTTCCACAGGAAATAGCGCCAGTACATCCAGTTGAGCTGGTAGGAGAAGAAGAACTTGATGTTCTCCCATTGGGTGGGGACGTTGACCATTATCATTTCGCCACAACGGTCGAACGGGACGTCGCGGCCCTTGATGTTCATCCACGCTTTGTAGTACTGCGCGTGTGCCGAGCTGTACATGCGTGGGAAGAGCATGTTTTGCGCATACTCATATTCGATGCGTCCGGGGATTTCGATGTAGCTGTCTTTCTCGTCGGGCGTGGCCTTCTCCTTGCGGATGAACTTGGTGTCTTCGCTATTGACGCGTGGCTCGCAGTAACCGTCTTTCACGTCGAGGGCTACTTGTGAGGAGAACGTCTGCCCGTAGAACAGGGGGCGTGTGCCGTACTGTTCACGGCCCAGGTATTCGCCCAGCGTGAAGATGTCCTCCGGCGAGTTCTGGTCCATCGGTGTGTTGGCTGTGGAGCGTATCACGATGAGCGCGTACGACGAGTATCCCACCACGATGAGCAACGTGCACAGCAGGGCTGTGTTGAGCGTGCGGGCGCTGACGCGGAACTTTTCCTTCAGTGCCGCCTGTGTCTTGGGGCGGAGATAGAACCACATCAGGGCGATGACGATGAGTCCGATGATGATTGCCCCGACTCCGTGTCCGTAGAAGGGGATGCCCAGCATGGCGATGGTCAGGATGAAGGACAGGGCCATGCGCAACGGGCTGTGTTGCATGTATGTCTCGTAGATGCCCCAGATGAGTGTAGCGGCCAGCAGGATGACGTACACCAAGACGCCCGTGTTGAAAGGCATGCCGAGCGTGTTGACAAACAGCAGCTCGAACCATCCGCCTACCTTGACAATGCCTGGCACGATGCCGTAGAGCACCACGGCCACCAGTACCGCCGAACCCAGCAGTGCCAGCAGAGAGCCCTTGGCGTTGGCATGGGGCACTTTCTTATAATAATAGATAAGGACGATGGCAGGCAGGCAGAGCAGGTTGAGCAGGTGCACGCCGATGGAGAGCCCCGTCAGGTAGGCGATGAGCACCAGCCAGCGGTCGCTGTGCGGCTGGTCGGCCACATCTTCCCACTTCAGGATGAGCCAGAAGACCACTGCCGTGAACAGCGACGAGAAGGCGTACACTTCACCCTCGACGGCCGAGAACCAGAACGTGTCGCTGAACGTATAAGCCAAGGCACCTACCAGTCCGCTGCCCATGATGGCTACGGTCTGTCCGGCGGTGATGTGCGTTTCGTCCGACACTATCAGCTTGCGTACCAAGTGTGTGAT
>DWZE01000137.1 GCA_019118325.1 Candidatus Bacteroides intestinavium | reverse complement strand
GAAACATCTCCCGAAAAACACGATTCCCTTGGGCAGTGCATGTAGTGAGATTCTTCGACTACGCCCTACGGGCTTCGCTCAGAATGACAGATACGTCGATAGTATAAACTAAATAGGAATGATTACTTAATATTAGCATTTACAATCCCACGGCTTCAGCTGCTTGAAGAAGTCGTTGCCCTTGTCGTCCACGAGGATGAAGGCAGGGAAGTCCACTACGTTGATTTTCCAGATGGCCTCCATGCCCAGTTCGGGATATTCCACGCACTCGATGCTCTTGATGCTGTTCATGGACAGCACGGCAGCCGGACCTCCGATGCTGCCCAGGTAGAATCCGCCATGCTTCTTGCAAGCATCGGTGACTACCTGCGTGCGGTTGCCCTTGGCAATCATCACCATCGAGCCGCCATGGTCCTGGAACTCGTCTACGTAGGGGTCCATGCGGTTGGCCGTCGTCGGGCCCATGGAGCCGCAGGGCATGCCTTCGGGCGTCTTGGCCGGACCGGCATAGAGCACGGGATGGTCCTTGAAATACTGCGGCAAGTCCTCGCCGGCATCCAGACGAGCTTTCAGCTTGGCATGGGCGATATCGCGTGCCACGATGATGGTGCCGTTCAGGCTGACGCGCGTGGCTACCGGATATTGGGACAGGATCTTGCAGATTTCGCTCATCGGCTGGTTCAGGTCGATGCGGACGGCATTGCCTTCGCCGGCATTGCGCAGTTCCTCCGGAATCAGCTCGCCGGGATTATCGTCCAGCTTTTCAATCCAGACACCGTCCTTGTTGATCTTGGCCTTGATGTTGCGGTCGGCCGAACAGCTCACGCCCAAGCCGATGGGGCAGGAAGCGCCGTGGCGCGGCAGACGGATGACGCGGATGTCATGGGCAAAATACTTACCGCCAAACTGTGCGCCGAGGCCTATGCGGTGTGCTTCGGCCAGGAGTTGCTTCTCCAACTCGATGTCACGGAAGGCGCGGCCCGTTTCGTCGCCCGTCGTGGGCAGATTGTCGTAATAGTGCGTGGAGGCCAGCTTCACGGTCAGCAGGTTTTTCTCAGCCGACGTGCCGCCAATGACAAAGGCTATGTGATACGGGGGACAAGCCGCCGTGCCCAACGTCTTCATCTTCTCCACCAGGAAGGGCACCAACGTACCGGGGTTCTGGATGCGGGCCTTGGTCTCCTGATAGAAATAAGTCTTGTTGGCCGAGCCACCACCTTTCACGACGCAGAGGAATTTGTATTCATCACCCTCCGTCGCCTCGATGTCAATCTGGGCGGGCAGGTTGCAACGGGTGTTCACCTCTTCATACATGCTGAGGGGAGCGTTCTGCGAGTAGCGCAGATTCTCCTCGGTGTAGGTCTTATAAACTCCCTTGGACAGGGCCTCCTCGTCACAGAATCCGGTCCAGACCTGCTGACCCTTCTCACCGTGGATAATGGCCGTGCCGGTATCTTGGCAGAAAGGCAGCTTGCCCTTACAGGCCACTTCGGCGTTGCGCAAGAAAGTCAGGGCCACGTACTTGTCATTCTCGCTGGCTTCGGGATCGGTCAGGATTTTGGCCACCTGCTCGTTGTGCGAACGGCGCAAGAGGAAGTTGACATCGCGGAAGGCGGCGTTGGCCAGGCGGGTCAATGCCTCGGGACTCACCTTGAGGATGGGTTTGCCTTCAAACTCACTTACCGACACGCCTTCCTTGGTCAGGAGGTAATACTCCGTGTCGTCTTTGCCCAACTGGAACATGGGCGCATACTTGAATTCGGGTGTTGCCATAATTACTATAAGTATATATGATTAATGTATATGGATGTTCGTCCTCGCAAAGGTAAGAAGTATTCTTGAAATATCAGTCACCACCCACACATTTCTTTAACAAAATGTCCCCCCCTTGCAGCGACACGAATCTCCCTCTGCTTACTCGTCTGCATTGAACGTATATTCCTCCTTCCGGTCCGGAATGGTGAAATCCCGGTGGGAGAACAATTCGGCCAGCCCGGAGATCTGCTTCAGGCGAAGCACCTCGTCGCGGTCCATGCCGATGTTCTTCATTATCCATTCATCGGTCATGCCGGCCTTGTCCAGTTCGGCCACGATGTTACACATCAACTCGATGTTGTGCGTACCCCGTGCACGGTTATGGCGGATGGTAGAGGCCATGCGGTTGGAGATATCCTTCTGGATAACCACGACAGGCAACAGCCCTTTCTCGCGTTCATAGATGCGCTTGGAAGTCTTCAACACGCGGTAACGGTGGAATCCGTCCACGATGATGTACCGGTCCTTCTCTTCCTCATAGTAGCAGACGCAAGGCATCGTAAAGCCGTCCTCCCAAATGGACAGTTCCAGCAGGCGCATTTCGGGCGGCGCCACCACGTTGGGGTTATAATCATTGGCAAACACTTTCTCTACGGGTACAGCCCGGACATCGTAGACCGGACTGCGATATTCTTCTTGCTTCTGTTCCACCTTCTGTTCCTTGTTCATAGCATCATATTCTTAAATTGTTCCATAATCTTATCGCGTCTGTAAGCCTCCTCCTTGGTCAGTGCAAAGCCCATGTACTTGCAGGCATGGTCGTTCTTCAGGATGCAGATGCACATCCGCTTGTAAGTGGGAATCTCCCGAAACTCCGGGATGTCGATGTCATCCAGATAGGCCATGCGCACAGGCCGCTTGGAGGTTTTGTAATTGGTGGTGTTCATCACTTGGATAGGGATGCCGGCATCACGCAACTTCTGAATGGTAGACTCGGAAAGCACCCCTCCCTTGGTACGCCAGAACTCTATGCTGACCGTCAGTTTGCGGAGGTAGTTACGGCGGGTCTCCTCGGGCAGCGTGGAGAGCAGAAACTGCATAAAGGCTTTCCAGGTATATCCCTTGGGCAGACGGATACTCTGCCAACCCATGGCACGGGTTCCGCCGTAGATGCCCGTGAAGTTGACTCCGTTGACGCGGCCGATCATCTTTCCCCACGTATTGGGATCGATGACGCGATACAGCTTCAGGCTGTCCTGCGCCTCGCACAAGAAAGGACTGGCCACACGCTGCCGCTCGATGCTGACACCCGCCATGTAATAGAGGTCGTACAAGTGATTGTAGGCATAGCCAAACTTCCCGTTGGCCGTCCAGATATCCACCGTCTTCCAATCATAGAGGGGGTAGGCATTATAGAGGTCGTTCCCCAGTTTGGAGGTCCAGCGGTAGTTGTGGTACATCTGGTACTTGCGGGACAAGTGGATGCTACGCCAACGGTTGAAGCTTTCCTGCGTGCGGATGCCTATGAGGAAACAGGAGCGCACGGCGTCCTTCTTCTGGTGCAGCCACTTGGCAAAGTACATCTGGAACTCATAGTCCCACATCTCCGGGGTATAGAAAGGAAAGTCATCCTTGGTCAGGCTGTTCTTCGGCATCTGCCGCACCCAGATATCTTTCATCTCCTCGTCCCACGGACGCCAATAACTCTGATACATCGACGTACACGTAGCCACTCGGAAGGGTACGCAGACGCGATAAACCTCCAGAATATCCTTGTTCGCCTCCAGGATGTGATCCACATATTCAATGGTGTGGTGGTACTGTATCTCGTAGTCCATATGGAACACACACAACTTGCGTTCCGGACAATTACGCCGGATATAGTCCATACACAGGTTCAGCAGCACGCCACTGTCCTTGCCGCCGGAAAAAGAGACACACACGGTGTCAAACTCGCGAAAGATGATGTCCAGACGCTCCTGCGCCAACTCGTACACATTCTTACCCTTTTTCTCCATGCTTGGGCTCCTTTCTCATACGCACATAGCGGGTCCATGCCTTCTCCTCGGTAAATCCCAGACTGCGGAACGTGTCCACGTCTTCCTTGAAAACCACGGCGGCCAGCACGCGGTCCTCAAAGACCTTGACCGCAACGGTCAGCAAGGCTGAGAGGATCTCCGCCTCCTTCCCCTTGACATAATAATTGTTGATGACACGTTCCGTCCGTTTACATTCCGTAGGCAGGAAACCCAGCACCTTCTCTTCCTCTCCCAAGGCCACAAGCCACTCGAAGCGTGCGGAGGTGCGGAATGGGAAATTATAGTTCTGCTTCAAGACCACCGGGTCCATCACCAACGGAGCCACCAGACGGTAGAGTTCCTCCTCCGTACCGTGCAATTGCTTAATCTGCATGGTCTGTTCCCCCATCCTATCCGTCTATCTCGTCCAGGTTCTTCTGAATCTCCTGGTCCGTCAGTTCATAATTCACCAGGTCACCGGCCAGGTACTTGTCGTAAGAGGCCATGTCAATCAGCCCGTGTCCGGACAGGTTGAAGAGGATGACCTTCTCCTCGCCCGTCTCCTTGCAGCGGTTTGCCTCGCGGATGGTCGCTGCGATGGCATGGCAGGATTCCGGCGCGGGAATGATGCCCTCAGCCTGGGCAAAGAGGCAACCGGCATCGAACGATTCCAATTGCTGGATGTCCACCGCCTCCATCAGCCCGTCTTTCAGCAACTGAGAGACGATGACGCCCGCACCGTGATAACGCAGGCCGCCGGCATGAATGTTGGCCGGAGCGAAGTTATGCCCCAGGGTGAACATGGGAAGCAGGGGGGTATAGCCCGCTTCATCGCCAAAGTCATAGCGGAACTGTCCGCGAGTCAACTTGGGACAAGAGGCCGGTTCGGCGGCAATATAGCGCGTCTGCTTGCCTTCCAGGATAGTGTGGCGCATGAAGGGGAAGGCAATACCGCCGAAGTTGGAACCGCCGCCGAAGCAAGCAATCACCATGTCGGGATACTCTCCGGCCAAGGCCATCTGTTTCTCAGCCTCCAGGCCGATGACTGTCTGGTGCAGAGCCACATGGCTCAGGACAGAACCCAATGTGTACTTACAGTTGGGCGTGGTACGTGCCAATTCTATCGCCTCGGAGATTGCCGTACCCAGTGAACCCTGATGATTGGGCTGAACCGTCAGGATATCCTTGCCCGCACGGGTAGACATAGAGGGCGAGGGAGTCACCTGAGCCCCGTAGGTCTGCATGATGCTGCGGCGGTAAGGCTTCTGCTCATAACTGATTTTCACCTGATAGACAGCAGCCTCCAGGCCGAAGAGGCGGGCGGCATAAGCCAAAGCGGCTCCCCACTGTCCGGCACCGGTCTCGGTAGTGACGTTGGTCACTCCCTCTTGCTTGCAGTAATAGGCTTGCGCCAAGGCAGAATTCAGTTTGTGCGAACCCATAGGGCTGACACTCTCGTTCTTGAAGTAAATGTGCGCCGGGGTTCCTAAAGCCTCCTCCAGACCATAGGCACGTACCAGCGGGGTGCTGCGGTAGTACTTGTACATCTCACGCACCGCCTCGGGAATCTCAATCCACTCGTCCGTCTGGTTCAGTTCCTGGCGGCACAGTTCTTCCGCAAAGATGGGATAGAGGTCTTCCGGTTTCAGGGGTTCGCGTGTCGCAGGGTTCAAGGGAGGTAAAGGTTTGTTCACCATGTCAGCCTGTATGTTATACCAATACCGGGGAATATCTTCCTCGGACAGCATGAATCTTTTCTGTCTTTCCTTCATAATAAATATTGCACTTAATGTTCTTGGGGGGCAAATGTAGGCAATATTTCTCAAACTATATCTTTGCACGGGATGAATTTGTGCATTTTAAGCACGGCTTTTTCATTTAAAAGAGGCGTTTATAGCTGGTCTATATGGGGAAAATCCCTAAATTTGCGCACAGCGATGCAGAAGCACCGCTTTCGGTGTTTCTTTTTATCGTTCATATAAAATAATTTTTGCAGGCGGATTTCAATGGCGATGCGATATCGGCATTGTC
>DWZE01000136.1 GCA_019118325.1 Candidatus Bacteroides intestinavium | reverse complement strand
CGAAACATCTCCAGAAAGACACGATTCCCTTGGGCAGTGCATGTAGTGAGATTCTTCGACTACGCCCTACGGGCTTCGCTCAGAATGACAGATACGTCGATAGTATAAACTAAATAGGAATGATTACTTATTTGCAAATGATTAATTACTCAAGGCGGAAGTATGAAGCTACCGGCAGGAAATTCCATCGGTGCATTCCCAAACCTTGCACGTTTTTCCGGCGGCCAGATAGACTACATAGGTACGCAACCGATAGTTGGGAAATGCCGCATGGATGTCGCGGGCATAACCGTTCACCTGTTTCACATCCTCAGATGTCGGAGCGTTGGCGCCAGATACTGAGATGGCGTCTTTGGACTTGAAATACTTGAATTCCACTACCCGGCAATCGTTGTGGAATCCCGTGCCGGGTATGCCTGTCAGCACCAAGTCCGCCCGTCCTGATGGCAGGTTCATCTCCAGGGCAAACGTATAGCACTGGCTCAAGTAGCGGCTCATCAGTTCATAAAAGGAACAGCGGATGAAATTTTCGTTTATCTTGTCGAATACTTGCGCCGGGAACTGTCCCAAGTATTCCTCCAAATAGTTCATGACCAACGGCTCAAAGCGCCCGTCTTTCGTGAAACGCTCGTAAGCCGGGGCAAAACGCCGCGCATCGTCATGCACCTGATGCAGTTCATTGTAATAATCCACATAGATGCTGCGCATTGTCAGGTTGGGGAGGCACATCTTGTAGTTGCTCTTCAGTGTAGTCATCCCCAGGTAGTAGAGGCTGACCGGATAGAACTGCTTCTCAAAAAATTTCCGTTTGTTGAACTTGCTGCGCAAATCGGCTTGCGAATACAACAGTTCGTCATCAATCAGCAGAGCATCCAGCATTTCTTGGGCATTCTCCAGCGTGATAGTCAGTCGTTTCAGCCAGCCGATGTCCGTGCGCAGGTTCTCGTCCACCAGTTCGTTGGGGATATCGCCGCCCAGTTCGGCAAAATTCTTGAAGAAGTAAGTCAGAATGGTGGAGTTGAACAAGGGAGGAGCCCCGGGCAGAAAGCGATAACCGTCATAATTGTTGAGCAAAAGGGTCCAAATCTCCTCGAAAGAGCTGTCCCGGCGGTCGTATTTCTGCATCACATAGCGCAAGTAAGCGGCAGCTTCCTCGTGGTCAAAGCCCAACATTGTCACGAATTCCGGCTTCAGCGTCAGCATTTCAGCCATGTTATAACCGCTGGTCAGGTCGTCCATCGTCACAGGCAACACGCCCGTACAGAAACAGGTGCGGATGCTGCCCTCCCCAATACCGCTCTTGATGACCTTGAAGAAAGTGCGCAGGAAACTCTCGCCCGTTGTCACCTCCTCATACAGGGGATCCTTGAAGGCGGTCAGCAACTGGTTGGTAAAGTTGTCATATTCGTCGATAAGGATGTACAGGGGAGGCAACTTTCTGCTGTTCACCAGATTGATTACCTCCGACAACATCTTGGCGGCATTCCGCTCATCATTGAACGTAAAGTCTGTAAAGAAGCGGGCATAACGTTGCGGGCTTTTCACGCATTCCTTGATGGCCGGGCACAGCAAGTCATTGAAATTCCTTTCCAATCCCGCCAGGTTATCCGAAATGACCATCTTGGAAAAGTCGAAACGCAGGACCATGTAGCGGTTCTGTTCGCCGGTAGGGTAGTTTCCCACATAGGTGTCGCCAAAAAGGTTGCTGAAACGCCCCGTTTCGTTCACATCGTAATAATAGGCCAGTGTGGACACAAGCAGGCTCTTGCCAAAACGGCGCGGACGCAGGAACACAGGTGCGCTGTACCGCTCCAGCAGCGGAATGTAGCGTGTCTTGTCCACGTAATAATAGCCACGTTCGCGCAGGATGGCGTAATCGGCTATGGCATAGGGTATGGTAATGGCTGCTTGCATCATAGGGCCTCTGTGTAAATATGCATACAAAGGTAAGCCAATTCGCCTGAAAAAACAAAAGATATAAGTAGGAACTCGTATTTATACGTCGCACGGGTTCTTTCCATCGTGGTTGGTTCTATCTACGATTACATCCGTAAATATAGGGAACCCGTTGGCGGAATTGAAACCCATATACACTTTATCCTGTCGGTCCATCGTGCGGCTTTGCGGGCGGATATCTCCGCTTTTGTCCGCAGATATCTCCGTCCTTGCCCGCAGATATCTCCGTCCGTGGCCTGTCATAGATTGATTAATTCCGCCAATGGGTATAGGGATTATTCTTGTATTATTTATGGGTATAACCCTAAAAACTTTATTCGCCAATACCATTGCTGCAGTAGAGACGATATGCACACCTTCTCTACCTTGTGTGGAATGGATTTCGTGCATATAGGCTGGACACCAAAAGTATTATAGGATAAAGTGCCCACGAAGCAAGCTTCTATGGTCAAGTATCCAAGGATACTTTGGAGGGTATCGTAGGAGGTTTTGGAACCGACATCCGTTAGCCCATACTCATGACGGGCATACATAAAAACGGCTCCCCGTTGCCGGAGAGCCGCAAATTATTCAGCAAGCAAGTTGCGTGAATTCATCAATCAGTTAATGCTGCCTTCAGTAAGGGTGAAGGTTTCGGTACCCATGCCATAGTAACCGGCACTCACATAGTAGATGACATTAAAGTAGAATACGTTGTCCTCAAAATATCCGGGACCTGCCACTGTCTGTCCGGCATACGTATCTACATCCATCACATAGACATCACCGTTGGTCGCATCCGTATAGCCAATGAAGAAATCATCCACTACGACTGTATTGGCTGCAGCATCGTACGTGAAAGTGAAGTCCACGCCATAGCCCCAGTTGGGAATCCGGAAGAGACTCGGATCCTGGTCGCACTGATAAAGCGTCAGGCCGGGGTCTGCACCGCTAAAGAACAGGGAATACGCATAATCACCTGTTGCCACAGCCGTCCATGTCATCGGGATACCCGCATTGAAAGCATAGGTAGCCGGAGCATAGGGAGTCGATACGGATTCTTCTACAGTCAAGGTAATGGGGTAATAAGTGCCAAACACCAGCTCTGCCGGGTTATAACCGATGGTCAGCTGGGCAGTAGCCTCACCTGCATTGAAACTTACAGAAGAAGGGATGGTGAACAGGCCGGATTCATCCGTGACGCTCAGATTCACAGTCGCGGCACTGCTCGTCTCTGCGCGGCAAACTTCTACGGTGAAAGAGCTTTCGGTACTGCTCAAGTCTACTTGTGTGGTTGCCACGGTAGTTGTGGAAAAATAGACTTGAGAGCCGCTTGGCATTTCGACCGGGGTATATTCATATTCCTCGGTACATGCACCCAACCCCAGTATCAAACTGAGGCAAGCCAGGGCGCCAAAGAGTTTATTGATAGTCTTCATATATATTCATTCGTTGGTTTAAGGATTCATTATTCAGTCCACGGCGTGTAGACATCCGTCGGGTCGGGATTCTCATAGCCGGTCAGAGCCGGATTGTTGGCCTTCTCATTGCGGACGATGCAGATGTTCATCCAGGCAGGACGGGTCGTTGTGTTCAGACGGGCCATGTCGTGGAAGTTCGTGCCGTCATAGCCGCGGGTAACAGGCATGTTCAGACGCTTCACATCGAAGAAAGTCAAACCTTCACCCCACAGTTCCACGCGCTTCTGGAAGACGATTTCGTCCACCACATCGCTGGCCGTGCAGGTGTATTGCGGGTCACGATAGTTGCGCATGAAGTCCTCCAGCAAGGTGCGGCCTTCGCCGGCATTCTGATGGGCGGCAGCTTCAGCCTCGATGAAATACATCTCTTCTACACGCATCACGGGGAAAGCAGAAGCCGAACCTTCCAGATAATCTAACGTATTACCGGCATTGGGGCGGAACTTCACGCTACAATAGTCTTCCAAACTTGCTCCCCAGGAGGCATCGATGAAGGGCGTCTGTCCCTCCAAGGCAGAACCGGCCGGCGCTTTCCACAGTTTCTTGCGGAAGTCCGTGTCACTGATGCGATCGTAGGTGCGTTTGTTGATCATCAGATGAGGCTCTACGGCTGTATAGCCATACGTGGCCTCATTGGACATCCAGGAAGTCCAGTTGACAATACCCGTTTGCACCTGGTTATCTTCTGCTCTCAATTGTGATCCCCACATCCAGCAGGACAGGTCGTTGAAGCCGCTGGTTGTGTTCAGGCACTGATCTTCCGTCATCGGTGTCACGTCTGCGGCATTGATGGCTTGGCGGGCATAGTTCTGCGCAGAAGCATATTCACCCAGCCACATATAATAGCGTGCTTTCAAACCATAAACCACCGAGAGGTCGGGCAACGTACGGCTGCTGCGCTCCAGGTTGACGATGTATTGCTCGGCCTTGTCCAGGTCGCCCAGAATGAAGGCGGCCATTTCCTCGCGGGAGACGCGGGGATTGTTGCGTGCCTCATCCTGTGTAGTGGTTTCACGGACGATGGGTACGGTCAGGTTGGTCACATCGTTGCCGGCTTCGTTCACTCCGTTGGTGCCGTCATTGGGCAGGAACTCAATCATCTGTGCCAGGTCCAGGTAAGCCAAGGCGCGGAAGGCAAGGGCTGCTCCCAGGTAGCCCAACTGCTGTTCGGTGGCCGAAGTCTCATCCACGGCGCCAATCAAGTTGTTGGACGTCTGGATGAACTGGTAGTAGTAGTTCCAGATGAACTGGGCATATACGTAGTCCTGGCCTTGATACTTGTTGGTTTCCCATGACTCATACCAGTCATAACCACTGTTGCTGTACACCACGGCCATGTCTTCCGTCATCACGTCGCGGATGTGCATGATGGAACCGTAGCCCCAGTCATAGTGATAGCTACTGCTGATGGTAGCCCAGTTGTTGAAGAAAGCCGGCATGGCCCACATCAAGGCTTCCGTGGCTTGGGCGGAAGCACCCAGCTGGTCCTGCGTGGCACCGCTGGTGGGGAATGTTTCTTCGATGCAGCCTGTGTTCACCCACAACAGGGAGGAGAGGCAAGCACCCGTTAAGATTTTCGATATATGTTTCATTGCTTTTCCTTTTTCTGAGTTAAATGATTAGAATGTCAGTGTGATACCTCCTGAGATGGTACGCATGGGCGCATAATAGGCGGATGTCACCGAGCCACTGATGCTCTGGCGCGGGTCAAGGCCCTGGCGCTTGGACCACAGCCATACGTTGTCTGCCGTGACGTAGAGGCGCAGTTTCTCCATTCCCAGGGTCTGGCACCAGCGTGAAGGCAACGTATAACCCAGCGTGATGTTCTGCAGGCTGAGGTAGGAAGCGCTGGTCAGCCAGCGGTCGGACGAAGCAGCCGTATAGCTGTCGTTGTATTGCAGGCGCGGGATGTTGCTCGTCGGGTTCTCCGTAGACCAGGCATTCAGCAGGTCGACATGGAAGGCATGACCCTTGTTGGCGGACATGGACGAAGCATAGTCGCTGTCATACACCTGGCCGCCCAGCTGGTAGCTGAAGTTGGCCGAGAAGTCCAAGCCTTTCCAAGTCAGTTCCGTGCCGAAACCACCATAGACGTCGGGCAAGGCCGTACCACACAGATGCTTGGTGGCGTTGTTCGGATTGGTAGTCGTGGTACGGGTCGGGTTGCCGTTTTCATCCGTGCCATCCACGTAGAACAGGGATTCGCCGTTCTCGTTGACGCCGGCATACTGCACCAGTTCGTAGGTGTACAAAGGAATACCCTCGCCGATGAACATATTGCCGTTCTCATAACCTTCCACGCCGTCTACCGTAGTCGTCTTGTGCTCGTCGGCCAGGTAGGTCACTTTGTTCTTGTAGTGAGTCAGGTTGAGGTTGATGTTCCACTCCAGGTCGCGATGCTTGATGACCGTGCCGTTCAGTTCCAGTTCCACACCCAGGTTGCGCATGTCGCCGATGTTGGCATAATAATAGGTATAGCCATACGAAGGCGGCAGGGTGAAGGTGAACAGCATGTCGCTGGTCTTGCGGGTGAAGAAATCTACGCTACCGTTCAGACGGGTGCCGAGCAATTCAAATTCCACACCGGCGTTGAAGTTGGCGTTCGTCTCCCACGTAATGTCCTTGTTACCCATTACGTTGGGCACGGCAGCAGGATTGCCGTTGGAGTTCACGATGCTGAACGTGTTGACATAGCGGTAGTCACCGATTCGGTCATTACCCTGCGAACCGTAGGAAGCCTTGATTTTCAACAGGTCAATCCACTCTACATCGAAGAAGTCTTCCTTGGAAATAATCCAGGCGGCACCGGCCGACCAGAAGTTACCCCAGCGATTGTCCGGATGGAAACGGCTGGAAGCGTCGCGGCGGTAAGATACCGAACCGAAGTACTTCTCGGCGAAGTCATACTGTAAACGCCCGAAGTAACCTTCCGTGTTGTAGTCTGTCGTATAAGAACCGCTGCTGCCATTTACAATGGCTCCATCCAGTTCCATATTGGTCGGGTCGAACATATTGTTCTTGTTGGCCGACAAATAATAGTATTTGTAACGGTAAGATTCATGACCGATCATGGCATCCACATTGTGCAGGCCGAAGTTGCGCTTCCACGTCAACAACTGTTGGAAGTTGTACATCAGTTGGCGCGAATGAGCCTTGGTCAGCATACCATTGGAACTTGCATACGAACCATAATACGGGTTGGTGAAGCTCGTGGCACGTGTCTCGTCAATATACACACTGTTGGTGCTGCTGAACTTGAAGTCCTTCAGGAAGCGGATTTCCGCAAAGCCCACGGCACTCATCGAGTTGCCTTCCGCACTGTTCTTGTCCAGGATATTGGCAGACAAGGCGTTGCTCTGTCCCAGATACGGACGGCTGTTGCCGGCGTTGGAACCGTCACCATAGTCATAGCGGGTAATGCCGTTGCCGTCTACCATGATGTTTCCCTGTCCGTCGCGCAAGTACAGCGGATAGATGGGGGCCATCATCGTTAGGGCGAACACGTTTCCGGAAGAATTGGAAGAGCCATCCTCACCCAAGGAGTTGGAATCGAAGTGCGTGTAGCCCATGTTTGCGCCGATTTTCAACCAGTCGGTCAGCTGGTAGTCGGCCTTCAGACGGCCGGCGATACGCTCATAATCCGAATTGGGGGAGATACCCTCGTTGCTCAGGTAGTTGAACGAAGCGAAGAACGAGGACTTGTCCGTGCCGGCGGTGGCCGTCAGCGAATACTCCTGGCGCAGGCCGGTCTTGTAGGCAGCGTCTGTCCAGTCGTCCGGCAACAGCATATAGTCTTGTCCGTTGTAGTTCACGACGTTGCCCAACGTGGCGTTGGGGTTCAGCTTGCCGTTGGTGCCAATCATGTATTGGCCTTCGGGCACAGAATATACATTATAACCCAAACCGTATGCGTCGTTGGTCGTCAAATGCTGGTTGGCCATGTTGTGGGCCTCCATGTCCGAATAGCCCTGAGCGTTCACGAAGTAGTTCTTCAAGGCACTGTACCACATTTCATAATACTTGGCAGGGCTGTTCACATATTCGTAGTTAGGCAAAGCGCGTGAGTTGCTGCCCCACTTGGCATCCACCGTTATCTTGGCCTTGCCGGAAGTTCCCTTCTTGGTCGTGATGATGATGACGCCGTTGGCACCGCGCGCACCGTACAGGGCCGAAGAAGCAGCATCCTTCAGTACGGTCATGGACTCAATGTCCTGCGAACTGATATTGTTCAGGTCGCCATCGTAGGGCACGCCGTCCAGGATGATCAGCGGGTCATTGCCGGCATTGATGGAGCTGATACCACGGATGCGGATGGTCGGCGTCGTGGCACCCGGCTGGCCGGAAGAATTGTTCAGCTGCACGCCGGACACCTTACCATTCAACGCATTCACCACGTTAGAGCTCTGGATTTTCTCGATATCCTCCGATCCGACTACACCAGCCGAACCCGTAAATGCCGACTTCTTAGCCGTACCATAGGCCACGACCATCACCTCGTCCAGCAGTTCCGCATTAGTCTTCATGCGGATTGTCATATTCGGCTGAATATCAACCTCTTCCGTATGCATGCCCACGAAGGAAACTACGATGGTTCCCGCGGAACTTGGTAATTGCCAATCGCCTAACTATCAACAGACTATAAAATTGCCGGTACGTATCCTTGCTCCATCCTATTGTTGACTATCAAGTGATTAGCCGGAAGCATCCTGGAGCTTTTTCTACCCATTTTCTACCCGATTCTTCTTGCAACAGACTAATTTATAATACCTTATGACTTTCAGGGAGAGCCTCTTTATGATGCTCTTTTTCTACCCGCGCGATGCAGGACACCATTTGACAGGCTCGTGACGGCCATTGTACGAGATTGAAATATGCGGACATTCTTGTTTTTACGTATCTTTACAAGTGGCCTATGTTGTAAATATTGTTCTTAATATATACTACTGAATAACAGGTGTTTGCGAATTTCAGACTGGGCTCAAAAAAACACTGAACAAAAACTCCAGTAACACTGAACAAAAACTCCAGAAAAACTTAAGTATTTCTCAAGTTTCTGTTCAGTGTTTTTTCAGCCGCTGTGCAGTGCTGCTTCTGACAAGCAAAATATTATACAATCAGTCTCTATGTAACTCCAGGTCGTGCACAAGGGTACGGTCCATCACCATCGCATAGATTTGGGTGGTCCGCACATTCTTATGCCCCAATAGTTTTTGGACGGTCGTGATGTTGACACCTTTATATATTAATAAGGTGGCGTTGGTATGACGGGCCGTGTGGAAAGAGATGTGCTTTTCCAGTCCGGCCATTTGCCCCAGGCGTCGAAGTTGCTTGTTGACATTCGAATTGTTCTTCAATTGGAAGAAGTCCTCCAAACATCCGGCATACTTATCCAGCAAAGCCAGCCCCTTGCCGTTGAAGAGCAGATAGAGCGGCAGGCGCACTTCGACTTGCGTCTTTACCGAACGATACATCAGCCAGCGTTCTGCCTCGATGTTTACGATGTTCTCAGGCTGCAGGGAGGTGAAATCGGAATAGCGCAGGCCGGCATAACAGCAGAACAAGAAAGCGTCCAGGGTCTTTTGCAGACCGCGATGCCTTTCGGACAGTTGCAGTTGTTCAAGTTTCGCCAGTTCATCGGGCATCAGGTGCGTATGTTTGCAATCACTCGTCTTTATCTTGAAATCCAGACAGGAACGTTCGTACATCATCGGTCCATGCTTGCGGATGGCCGCATTCGCCTGCTGCTTCAGATGCTTCAGGTGCTTGGCGATGGTATTGGTGTGGTAGCCTTTCTGTCGCAGGAAAAACTCAAAATCGGCCATGAACTCATAAGTCAGGTCGGCAAATTGTATTTGCGACCGGAAAGCGTGCAGCAGATTCAGTGTGGACAGCAGATTTCGCCGGGTACTCTCCTTCACTGCGGCCTGCTCCACCTCCTGCTTCATGAAGTCCGTGAAGGACAGCTTGTCGGCCACGTCCTTGCCAGTCTCTTTGAGTAAATCCGGGGAAACGGCTTTCCCCTGTTGCCACAATTGCAGCTCGCGCCGCTCCAAGTCAGCCATAAGGCCATAAAGACGCCGATTCAGCCCGTCGGCATTCGGATGGTTCCGCACCCGCCTGCGCCGGGTGTCCCATTGTTCGGGCTGTAGGTAAACGTGTGTGGAGAAGTACCTTTTCTGTCCGCCTTGATAAGCCTCCACTTGCACCAAGGCCATTCCTCTACGGTTGAGGGTTCTTTTACGGTTGTACACCAGTTTGTAAACTATTTTATCCATCTTTTCTTATTTGGGATCCACTTTGTCAAGCCAAGAGAAGCCAAGCCGTTCAAAAAGCCAATCATAAGCGTTACTTTAATTACAAAAGACGAGATAAAAGGGCATTTAGGAGGCATATCCTGCACGCATTTCGGGGCATCTTCCCTTTCGATGAGGCAGGAATGAAGGAATTTTAGGGCGTTTTTTAACCATTTTGTTTTAAAAAACGTGCATTTCTTAAAACGAGAGAATCATTTATACCGCACATATTGCAATCTTATTACAACGTCAAGGGTGGTTTCGGGAATAAAATATGTGCTATTCAGCATAAATACGGTCATTAGAATAACAATTTGATAGAAATACAAGGTTTTTTCAAAGAATCAATTGTAGCTTTCATATTTATTAATATATTTGCATCCTGTTAGAGTAAAGAATCAATTAATGTAAAGTTAAACTTTAAGAGAGAATTTATGAAAAGAAAATTAATGCTGTTATTGGCCTGTCTCTTCGTCGGGATAGGCTTGGTGACTGCCCAAACTCAGAGGGTCACAGGTGTTGTGATTTCTGATGAAGACGGGCAGCCGGTGATCGGAGCGTCAGTACAAGTAAAAGGTACCCAACAAGGTACAATTACTGACGTAGATGGTAAGTTCACTCTGCCGAACGTACCAAGTTCCGCGGGAACCCTCGTAGTTTCCTTCGTGGGTATGAAGACGGAAGAGCTTGAAATTCAGCCGAATATGACTATCCGTATGAAGGCGAATGATGAACTGTTGGATGAAGTGGTTATCGTGGGTTACGGTACGGCCAAGAAACTGGGGTCGGTGGTCGGATCGGTGACGGCTGTAGAGGGACAGAAACTGGAAAACAAGCCGGTGGCCAATGCAGGCGATGCCTTACAAGGACAGGTAGCTGGTTTGCAAGTATTTACACCTTCAGGAGAACCGAGTGCCAGCGTCAATATCCGTCTGCGCGGTGTCAGTTCTATCAATGGTACTACGGCTCCTTTGTTCATTTTGGACGGAGCACCGGTATCCAGCAATGTTTTCACTTCGTTGAACCCGAACGACATTGAGAACATGACTGTGCTGAAGGACGCTTCATCCACAGCCATCTATGGTGCGCGTGCCGCCAACGGTGTGGTCATCATTACTACCAAGAAAGGTAAGCGTGGCGAAAAAGCTCATGTCACGGTGACGGCTCAATACGGTCTGTCAAAGATGACCGGCGACCGGGTGACGATGATGAACACTGAGCAATACTTGAACTTCCAGGAGGTGCTTACCCCGTCATTGGTAAACGATGCTGCTTTCCAACAACGTAAGGCTTTCTATATTAATAATGGAATCTCTACCGATTGGACCGATGTGTTCTTCGGAGACACGAAACCCGTGCAGCAGTATGACGTGAGCGTGACGGGCGGCTCGGACATGGTAAACTATTACCTCTCTTTCGGCCACTATGATATGGAGGGTATCATGGATGACTCCAGCATGCGCCGCGAGACGTTGCGTTCTAATGTAGATGCAAATATTACGAAATGGTTGAAGGCTGGTGTGAATCTGAGCCTCACCTACCAACGTTACTCTACAACAGCTTTCGGAACGACGGGTAACAGTGTGTACAACAAGGCCTATGCCGCCCGCACATATCGTCCCGACCAGGAATACTATGAGATTCTGACAGACGACAACGGAAACTTCATTGGCTATGGCGACCGCCTGAACCAATTCTCTACCATGGGCTTCTATAATCCTTATTATTTGTCGGAATTGCAGCCCGGCATTCGTGATTTGGTTCACCTCAATGCCAGTACGTATTTCAACCTCAATCCCATCAAGGGCTTGAACATTCGTGCCGCACAGGCTATGGAGGCCTATGACTTCCGTACCAGTCAAAAGGCATATCCTACGGATGATGGTGAGAATCCGTTTGTCAATGACGGTACGGCTGTAGAAAGTTTCCAGCGTTTCTATCAATTCACGTTCACCAACACGGCTGAATATAAATTCACAGCTTGGGATGACCACGACTTTACGGTATTGGTGGGTCAGGAAGCTATCATGAACAAGAATCAAGCATTCGGCGTTACGGTCAACCACCTGGATGACGAACGTCTGATGCTGCTCAGCGCAGCCCCGAGCAATGGCCTGGAGGTTCCTTCGCACAGTAAGTCAGAAACAGTATATAACTCCTATTTTGCAACATTCAGCTATGACTATGCTGATAAGTACTTCTTCGACGCTTCTTTCCGTCGCGACGGTTCGTCATTGTTTGGCCTCAACAACCAGTGGGGTAACTTCTGGTCTGTGGGCGCCATGTGGGACTTGAAAAAGGAGTATTTCCTCTCCGATGTAGACTGGCTGAACGACTTGCAGCTGAAAGTCAGCTACGGTTCGGTGGGTAACTCGGCAGGTATTGAGGCTTATCAGGCATTCGGTCGTGTAGGTACAGGCAACCGGTATTATGAAGGAACGGGTACGGCTGTGTCCAATGCGGCCAATCCCGACCTGACGTGGGAGACGGTGAAGTCTACCAATGTAGGTGTGAACATGCGCTTGTTCGACCGTCTGACGTTGGATGTGGAGTTCTATAACCGTGTAACGGAAGACATGCTGATGGATATTCCTTATTCCTATACAACAGGTTTCGGTTCCGGCTGGGGCAATGTGGGTAGCATGCGCAACCGTGGTATGGACATCACAGCCGGCGTGGACATCTTCAAGAACTTCCACGGCATAGACTGGAGCGTGAATGCCAATGTCAACTATAACAAGAACGAAATCATCGAACTGTTCAATGGCCTGGACGAATATATCATTACGGGAACTGGCCTGAAGTTGCAGGTAGGCAAGCCTTACGGTGAGTTCTTCTATACCCGCTGGGCCGGTGTAGACCCACGCGATGGTCTGGATATGTGGTATGACAAAAACGGCAACCTGACCAAGAACTACAGCGATGACGATGCCGTCTTCACCGGCAAACAGCGTTTTGCCCCGTGGTCCGGCGGTTTCGGTTCTACCATCCGTTGGAAGGGCATCACGGTCAGCGCGGACTTCTCGTTCATGTTGGGACAGTATATGATGAACAACGAACGCTTCTTTACGGAGAATCCTACATTCGCTTCTACTCAAAATCAGAGCACCGCTATGCTGAACATGTGGAAAAACCCGGGTGACGTGACAGATATATCCTCTCCTGAGTCCGAAAGACAGTTTGACACGCACTTGCTGGAGAATGCTTCATTCATGCGTCTGAAGAACCTGACCATCAGTTACGACCTGCCGAAACGCTGGATGCAGAAGACTGGCTTTATGGAAGGTTGCCGCGTATTCTTCGTAGGACGTAACCTGTGGACGGTGACCAAATATCAGGGCTACGACCCCGAGGTGGACACCAACGTACAGCTGGGTAACTATCCGAACACGAAACAATTCACCTTCGGCTTGGAACTGAAATTCTAAATATCAAACCTAAATAACGAATTTGAAATGAAAAAGATACATATACTTCTTGCGGCTTTCTTGGCCACGGCAGGCCTTGCTTCGTGCGACATGGAGAAATATCCCTATAATTCCGTGGAAGAAAGCCAGTACATGACCCAATTGGGTGACTTCCAGGCGGCACGCTATGGCATTTATTCCAATTATCGCGGCCTCACAACCGGTGGCTATATCCTTAACACGGAGATGCAGGCGGACAATTTCTACGCCACAGTGGATTATGGCAACTATTTCGGCTATTTCTACCGTTGGGATATCCAGACAGGCAATGGCGACATAGAGTCGATGTGGAGTGGTTATTACAGCACAATTGCCCGTTGTAACTATTACATCGACGGCTACCAGCGGGTAGTGGACGGCACGGTGACAGGCTTCACGGAAGAAAATATGACGGAAATTGGTTCGTATGCAGCTGAAGCTTATTTCACGCGCGCCTTCTGCTATTACAACCTGGCCGTCCTGTTCTGTCATCCCTATGACGCTTCAACGGCTTCCAGTGAAATGGGTCTGCCGTTGCAGTTGACATATTCACCCTCGTCGGATGCATCCACCTATCCTGGACGTTCATCGTTGGCTGACACCTATGCGCAGATTAACAGCGACTTGTCTGAAGCTTCCCGTCTGTTGCAAGGACTCTATGCACTCAACTCAAACGCAACCAACGCCTTGTATTACATCACACCGGACGCCATCACTGCCCTGCAAGCCCGTGTGGCTCTCCAGATGAAGGACTATAACACGGCCATCAGTGCCTCTACGGCTTTGATTAACAGTGGTGAGTACGCGCTGGTCAGCGATGCGGCCACCTACCGCGGAATCTGGGAGGAAGACAACGGCGCCGAGACCATCTGGCAAATCTATATGAGCAACCCTAACGAACTGGGCAATCCCACAGGTCTTTATTTCCATGGCCAATATGGCACGACTCCGCAAAGACCGTCTTACTATCCCTCGCAGACGGTGATTGACATGTACGACCAGGAGAACGACATCCGTTTCGCTGCTTTCTTCATGCCCTTCACCTACGAGGCCAGTACCGGTGCATCGGGCGCGATTTACAAGTTCGACAAATATCCCGGCAATCCCACGATGGGGCTCAGCACGGACGACCACTATATTAACATGTCCAAGCCCTTCCGCATTGCCGAGCAGTACCTGATTGCCGCTGAGGCTTACTTGGAATCCGGCAACACTACCGAAGCAACCAACTACTTGAACACGCTGTGCAGCAACCGTATTGCTGGCTATGCGGGTTTGTCTTCAAGCAGCACCGAGTCCCTGCGTTCCGCCATCCGCGAAGAGCGTAACAAAGAACTGATTGGTGAAGGTTTCCGCCTGGCCGACCTGAAACGTTGGGGCTTGGGCGTTGATCGTGGTAACAATGCACAGAACGATGACCTGACTTTTGGTGTCGGACTTTCTAATGGAACCTCACTGACAGTCAGTGCCGACGATTACCGCTTCACTTGGCCCATTCCGCAGGCTGAGATGGACGTGAACCCGCAACTGCGCGGGCAGCAGAATCCCGGTTATTAATCAATAAACTAAAGACAACAAGTTATGAAACAACTGAAATATTATGCAATGGCCTTGGCAGCCTTGGCATTTGCGGCCTGTTCGGATGACGAAGAGGTGGCTATGAACAATACCAGTGCTACCGTAGGCTTTGAAAATGCGCAAGTGACTTATAATGAAAATGCTGGCCTCATTACGGTTCCTTTCGTCGTGGAAGGCGAGCAAAACGGAGCTATCCGTGTTAACTTCTCCGTACAAGCTGGCACGGCAGTGGAAAATGAACACTATATCGTCACAACTAACACCATCCTCATTCCGGCAGATGACAACACGGGCTATGGTTGTGAAATCCGCCTGATAGATGACGACATGACGGAAAACGATGACCGGACGCTGACTATCACCATCAACAGTGTGGAGGGTGCTTCGGTCGGCACGAACTCCACTTGTCAGATGACGATTGCCGATGTAGACAAAGATCCTTATTATAAACTGATGGGAACCTATACGCTCTCAGCCGTAGATGCTTACAACGGAGGGAATGTATCGTTTACAGTGACGCTGACCGGTGGCTCCACACTGGAAGAACAAGAAGCCAATGAGCACAAGCGTTATGTGGCTGTTGGCTTTGACAACAGTGTCACCACCAATGAGCCGTGGATTATTGAATACAATGAAAGCAGCCAGCAGCTGACTGTGGTACAAGGTGACTTCTTCGCTACGGGATTGAACTTTGGTTCATTCATTGGCAGTGTAGCTATTATCCCGATGACCTCAGATGCCAACGAAGCAACAGAACTAGTCGGTACGTGGAGCGAAGACTTCAATTCCATCACATTTGATGAGGGCGGTTTGTTGGGCGTAGGCGTTTATGACGATGACAGCGGCCAATATATGGGCTTCTATTCAGTCTATGGCAATGTGGTAATGACCAAGCAGTAAACCGACACTTGTCACCTATTCATACCCTATAAACAAGTATGACCTTTGGAGAAGGGCATGTCCTCACCGACATGCCCTTCTTTACTCTTCCGCCTGGTGGTCCTTGTCCTCCTCAAGTCCGAGAGCGCAGTCCCCGCAAAGAGAAATGCAAAGGCAAGAAGATGAATAAAACCAATCACCTATAATCAGACATATACGTATGAAGAAAATCCTTTTATCATTATGGGCAGTCCTGAACCTTGTGTTATGGACAGGTTGCTCGAACGATGAGGGACCGCAACCCTCGTTAGAATTGGCCAATCCGGATGCAGAGTTCGTGCTAGGAGCAGACCGCAATGCTATGCTTGCCGTGTCTTTTACTTCGACAAGCGATTGGCAAGCAAGTACTAATGTCAGCTGGGCGGTACCTTCTCCGCAGAGAGGCACGGCAGGAGCCGCTACTCTCAATCTGCTGGCCTCAACGAAAAACGATACAGGCAATAACCGCCAGGGTGTACTGACCATTAAGGCCGGTGAACTGACCTTGACAGTGAAATTCACCCAATCGGTCATGCCGGTAATAACGACCGGGCAGGATGTTTATCCCGTTCCTGCGGCAGGGGGCGCATTCACGCTGGACTACCAGACCAACCTGACCGGTCCGTTTACGCTGCTCACGGCCGATGGTAACTCCGTAGACTGGGTACAGACGGCTCCGGAGTCGCGTACCATGCAAAACGGAGAGCTGACATTGCAAGTGGCTAAGAACCCCTATGACAACGAACGTAGCGCACAATTGATATTGCAAGGCACGGATGAAAACGGCGCAACCGTTTCCTCGAACACTTTCACCCTCACCCAGGCGGCCCGTAGCGTAGGCACCTCGCAGAGCATGGCGGACGACAAGCAAGTGTACCAACTGCAAACGCACAGCGAAGGCAATGGCGTTCCTCTGGTGCTGATGGGCGACGGATTCCTGGACACGGACATCAGCAGCGGTTATTACGAGCAGGCAATGCAGCAAGCTATGGAAAACCTTTTCACCGAAGAGCCTTACCGCTCGCTGCGCGACCTGTTCGATGTGTGGATGGTGACTGCCGTCTCGCGCAACAACGCCTTCACCAGCGGTTACAGCACAGCCTTCAGCAGCCAGGTGGATGCACTGAACGGAAATGCCAATAGCACACTCATAGCTGGTGATGATGAAAAAGTAATGGCGTATGCGCAGTTGGTGCCCGAACTGGCCGCTAACCCGGACTTGTTCGAAGAGGCTCTGTGCATCGTCGTTCTGAACTCTACGGTTTATGCCGGTACTTGCTGGTTTGGTTTTAACAATGCCGGCCAGGTTATGGAATTTGCCGTATGCTATTGCCCCATGATTTATGGATTGGAGGACGATATGTTCCGCCGTGTGCTGTGTCACGAGGCCGGAGGCCACGGCTTCGCCAAGTTGATGGACGAATATTCCTACCAAGAGATGGGAGCCATGCCAGAATCAGAGATTCAGACTCATCAGACATGGCAGGAGGAACTGGGCTGGGCCATGAATGTGGACTTCACACCCAATTCGCAGGAGGTGGTATGGAGCCGTTTCCTCTACGACGAACGTTATCAAGGGGCGGATGCCTACGGCGAGACACTGGGCATTTATCAAGGAGCCTGCACGTATTGGAGCGGTGCCTACCGTCCTACCAACGAGAGCATGATGCGCAGCAACAAGAACGGTTTCAACGCACCCTCGCGAGAGGCTATCTACAAGCGCATCATGAAGCTGGCCTACGGAGACAACTGGAACTATGACTACGAGGAGTTTGTTGCCTTTGACCAGGCTCACCTGCCGCAACCTGTCGGCACACAGACAAAAGCTGCGGATGGTGGTACAAAGCCATTCGCAGCACCCCGTTTCGCCGGACGGCCGCTGATATATGCCCGTCCATGAGCACATGATGATTCAACAGTTATAATCCTTTAGTCCCTGTCTCATACCAGCGGGTACAGGCGGCGGTATTTCCGGACACGGGCAGAGATACCGCCGCCCACGGACGGGGATATCTGCGCCCGAGGACGGAGATATACCTGCCTTACAGCAACTTTGAAATACATTATTTTGATATATGAATCCAAACGCATAACTTTGTCGCGATTAACAAGAACGAGACAACTATGGCAGCGATTGACAAAAATATGCATTTGGCGGATTATTATTTTCACATATTGGACTCACGAAGCAAACAGGCCAATGACCGGATGGAGTGATAACTCCTTAACTCCTAAACATAAACTAAATATCAACATCTACTTATTATATAGGAATACCACAATATGGCAATGAAAGAATTCGTCATATCCGAGGCCAAGGTGGAAACCGCCGTACTCGTGGGCCTCGTCACCCAGACACAGAACGAACGAAAGACCGCGGAATACCTGGACGAACTGGCCTTCCTGGCCGAGACGGCCGGAGCGGAGGTGGTGAAACGCTTCACGCAGAAACTGGACCAGCCCAACTCCGTTACCTACGTGGGCAAGGGCAAGCTGGACGAGATAAAGGCATACATCGACAGCGAGGAGGAACAGGAACGCGAGGTGGGCATGGTCATCTTCGACGACGAGCTGTCCGCCAAGCAGATACGCAACATCGAGGGCGCGCTGAAGGTGAAGATATTGGACCGCACGTCGCTCATCCTCGACATCTTCGCCATGCGGGCACAGACGGCCAACGCCAAGACACAGGTGGAACTGGCGCAATATAAATATATGTTGCCCCGCCTGCAACGCCTGTGGACACACCTTGAACGACAGGGAGGCGGCTCGGGCGCCGGAGGCGGAAAAGGCTCGGTAGGCTTGCGCGGCCCAGGCGAGACGCAGTTGGAGATGGACCGCCGCATCATCCTGAACCGCATGGCCTTGCTAAAACAACGCCTGGCAGAGATAGACAAACAGAAGTCCACCCAGCGCAAGAACCGCGGACGGCTGATCCGCGTGGCACTGGTGGGATATACCAACGTGGGCAAATCGACCTTGATGAACCTGCTGGCCAAGAGCGAGGTCTTTGCCGAGAACAAGCTCTTCGCCACGCTGGACACCACGGTGCGCAAGGTCATCATCGACAACCTGCCCTTCCTCCTGAGCGACACCGTGGGCTTCATCCGCAAGCTGCCCACCGACCTGGTGGACTCCTTCAAGTCCACACTGGACGAGGTGCGCGAGGCGGACTTGCTCCTACACGTGGTGGACATCAGCCACCCGGACTTCGAAGAACAGATCGAAGTGGTGAACAAGACGCTGGCGGACATCGGCGCGGCGGGCAAACCGATGATGATCGTCTTCAACAAGATAGACGCTTACACCTACATCCACAAGGCCGACGACGACCTCACCCCCCGCACCAAGGCCAACTGGACGCTGGAAGAACTGATGCAGACGTGGATGGCCAAGCTGGAACCCGGCGGCTGCCTCTTCATCTCCGCCAAGCAACGCACCAACCTGGAGGAACTGCGCCGCGTGGTCTACGACCGCGTCCGCGAACTGCATGTGCAGAAGTACCCGTACAACGACTTCCTGTACCAGACATACGAAATCAATGAAGAATGAAGAACGAAGAATTTCCCGGCTGGATGTCATCCTGAGCGAAGTCGAAGGATCTCACTAAGCCTTTCTTTTCTTGAGATGTTTCGACTGCGCCCTGCGGGCTTCGCTCAACATGACAGGGCAAGAAGAAAGGACAGTCGGGAAATTCTTCATTCATCTTTCTTCATTCAACAAGATTCTTCATTCATCATTAAACTACTATGAACTACCGTAAACTGACAAACGACGAAATCGCCCGCCTGCAAGCCCAGTCCTGCCTGGCCGACGATTGGGAGAGAGTGAGTGTGGCCGAAGGCTTCACCACAGACTATGTTCACCACACGCGCTTCTCGGGCGAGGTCCGCCTGGGCGTGTTCCAAGGAGAGTTCACGCTGCCGGGCGGCATCAAGAAACATGCCTCCCTGCGCCACGTGACGCTGCACAACGTCTCCGTGGGCAACAACTGCTGCATCGAAAACATCCAGAACTACATTGCCAACTACGAAATCGGCGATGATACCTTCATCGAGAATGTAGACCGTATCCTGGTGGACGGCACATCGACCTTCGGCAACGGCGTGGAGGCAGCCGTGCTGAACGAGACCGGCGGCCGCGAGGTGGCCATCAACGACAAACTGTCCGCACACATCGCCTACATCATGGCCCTCTACCGCCACCGCCCCGTACTGACGGCCCGGCTGAGGGAAATCACCGACTTCTATGCCCGCAAGCATGCCTCGGACCGCGGACGGATAGGCTGCCATGTGACCATCCTGAACACGGGCAGCATCAAAAACGTGCGCATCGGCGACCACTGCCGCATCTCGGGAGCGGGCCGCCTGTACAACGGCAGTATCAACAGCAACGAGGCGGCACCGGTACACATCGGACAGGGGGTGGTGTGCGAAGACTTCATCATCTCCAGCGGCTCGCACGTGGACGACGGGGCCATGCTGACGCGCTGCTTCGTGGGGCAGGCCTGCAAGTTAGGACATAACTACTCGGCCTCGGACTCGTTGTTCTTCAGCAACTGCCAGGGGGAGAACGGCGAGGCGTGCGCCATCTTCGCAGGGCCGTTCACCGTGACGCACCACAAGTCGACGCTGCTCATCGCAGGCATGTTCTCCTTCATGAACGCCGGTTCGGGGTCCAACCAAAGCAACCATATGTACAAACTGGGGCCCATTCATCAGGGCACACTGGAGCGCGGAGCCAAGACATCGTCGGACAGCTACATCCTGTGGCCGGCACGGGTGGGTGCCTTCTCGCTCGTGATGGGACGCCACGTCAACCACGCAGACACGTCGAACCTGCCCTTCTCCTACCTCATTGAGCAACAGAACACCACCTACCTGGCGCCGGGTGTCAACCTGCGTAGCGTAGGCACCATCCGCGACGCACAGAAGTGGCCTAAACGCGACGGACGGACCGATCCACACCGGCTGGACTATATCAACTACAACCTGCTGAGCCCCTACACCGTGCAGAAGATGTTCAAAGGACTGGACATCCTGCGCACCTTGCGCCGCGCCTCGGGCGAACTGTCCGACATCTACTCGTACCACAGCGCCAAGATACGCAACTCGGCCCTCATGAAGGGCATCGGCTTCTACGAAACGGCCATCCACAAGTTCCTGGGCAACTCCGTCATCAAACGCCTGGAGGAAACGCACTTCCGTACGGACCAGGAAATCCGCGACCGCCTCCGCCCGGATACGCCGGTGGGCAGCGGCGAATGGGTGGACATCTCCGGACTGATTGCCCCGAAGAGCGAGGTGGACCGCCTGCTGGACGCCATCGAACAGGGCGACATCAACCGGCTGGAGGACATCAACCTGGCTTTCGGCGAGATGCACCGCCAATATTACACTTATGAATGGACTTGGGCCTACGACCGTCTGGAGGAATTCTACGGCGTACGACCGGAGGAGATGACCGCGGCAGACATCATCCGCATCGTGGAGCAGTGGAAGGAAGCAGTCGTCGGCCTGGACCGGATGCTGTATGAGGACGCACGCAAGGAATTCTCCCTGGCCTCCATGACGGGCTTCGGTGCCGACGGCTCGCGACTGGAGAAAGAACTGGACTTCGAGCAGGTGCGCGGCGACTTTGAGAGCAACCCCTTCGTGACGGCCGTGCTGGAACACATCAAGGTGAAGACAGCGCTCGGCGACGAGTTGATTGAGCGCATGAAGCAGGTGAACCGGTAAGAGACACCTTATATAATAAGGCTTTGCCCGCAGGAATTAAAAGGAGTTAGAAGGAGTTATCGCTTCGCTTGGGGAGTTAAAGGCCAATACCATATTTGCATGGATGCTGCCGGAAATCGCCGGACCAACTATCGGCCTATAATTCCCTCTAACTCCTTATAACTCCCTCCCATTCCTCAAAGATAAATATAACAGGCGCGGATCACACGGATTTACGGATATTCAGTTCATGAATTTATCCGTGCAATCCGCGTAATCCGCGCCTTACTATTTCTCAGACGACTCAACCGTTCGCAATCATTGCAGCCCGGCCAGTTCCAGTACCTTATCTACGGCAGCCTGGAGACCGTCGGGATTCTTGCCGCCCGCCGTGGCGAAATGGGGCTGTCCGCCGCCGCCGCCCAGAATCAGCTTGGCAGCTTCCTTCACCAGCGCACCGGCCTTCAATCCATCGGCCACGAGCTTCTCGCCCAGCATCACTGTCAGCATGGGTTTGCCCTCGAAGACGGTTCCTGCCACGAAGCAGAAGCTGTCGCCCAGCTCGCCCCGCAGTTGAAAGGCGATGTTCTTGGCCATGTCCGGGGCGATGGGTGCGCAGAAGGAGATGACCTTCACTCCATGCACTTCTTTCGCGCCCTGCAGGAGCTTTTCCTTCAGTTGCGCTTCCTTTTCCTTCATAAAGTCCTCGATTTGCTTCTTCAGGCCGGTGTTCTCGTCGATATAGCGACGGATGGCGGCCGTCAGGTCCGGGGCGTTGTTGAAGAGTGAACGCAGGTCACGCAGCGTGTCCTGCACGCCGTCCAGCATCTCCTCTACCTTAGCGCCGGTCAGGGCCTCGATGCGGCGCACACCGGCAGCCACAGAGCTTTCGGAGATAATCTTGACCATGCCGATGCAGCCTGTAGCAGGTACGTGCGTGCCGCCGCAGAACTCGATGGACGAACCGAACTGTATGACGCGCACGTGGTCACCATATTTCTCGCCAAAGAGGGCGATGGCGCCCAGCTGCCGGGCTTCCTCGATGGGGATGTTGCGGTGTTCGGTCAAGGGGACATTGGCGCGTATCTTGGCGTTGACACGGTGCTCCACCTCGCGCAGTTGCTCGTCCGTCACCTTCTGGAAGTGAGAGAAGTCAAAGCGCAGCGAATCGGGCGTCACCAGCGAACCTTTCTGCTCCACGTGGTCGCCAAGGACCTGACGCAAAGCCTCGTCCAGCAGGTGCGTGGCAGAGTGGTTGGCGGCACAGGCTGCACGCTTCTCCACGTCCACACAGGCCATCATCGGAGCCTCGGGATGCGCGGGCAACGTCTTGGCTATGTGGATGGGCAGGTTGTTCTCCTTCTTCGTATCCACAATCTCGATAGTCTCGTATTCGCTGACCAGCACGCCCGTATCGCCCACCTGACCACCGCTTTCGGCGTAGAAGGGTGTCTTGTCGAGAACAATCTGATAAAGCGTCTGGTTCTTCTGCTTCACCTGACGGTAGCGCAGGATGCTGGTCTCATATTCCGTATAGTCATAGCCCACGAACTCGGTGGTACCTTCCTTCAGCGTAATCCAGTCGCCCGTCTCGACGGCGGCGGCATTGCGGGCACGCTGCTTCTGCTGCTGCATCTCTGCGTTGAAGGCGTCGATGTCGGCGGTCATGCCGTTCTCGCGCAGGATAAGCTCCGTCAAGTCCAAGGGGAAACCGAAGGTATCATAAAGGGTAAAAGCGTCCTTACCGCTGATTTCCGTCTTTCCGGCAGCCTTGGCATCGGCCATGGTCTTATCCAGCAGGCGGATGCCCGTGTCCAACGTGCGGAGGAAAGCCTCCTCCTCTTCCTTTATTACTTTGGAAATAAGTTCCTTCTGGGCAGACAATTCGGGATAGGCAGTTCCCATGTCCTCGATGAGCACAGGCAACAGCCGGTACAGAAACGCCTGCTTCTGCCCCAGGAACGTATATCCGTAGCGCACGGCGCGGCGCAGGATGCGGCGGATGACGTAGCCGGCCTTGGCATTGCCGGGCAACTGTCCGTCGGTGATGGAGAAGGCAATGGTACGGATGTGGTCGGCCACTACACGCATGGCCACGTCCTTCTGCGGGTCGGTTCCGTAGGCCGTGCCGGACATGGCGGCGATGGCTTGGATGAGGGGCTGGAAGACGTCGGTGTCATAGTTGGATGTCTTTCCCTGCAGGGTCATGCAGAGACGTTCGAAGCCCATGCCGGTGTCAATAACCTTGGCGGGAAGTTCCTCCAGGCTGCCGTCGGCCTTGCGGTTGAACTGCATGAAGACGAGGTTCCAGATCTCGATGACCTGCGGGTGGTCGTGGTTCACCATGTCCCGTCCGGGCACCTTGGCTTTCTCTTCCTCGCTGCGGAGGTCGATGTGGATTTCGGAGCAGGGTCCGCAGGGACCCGTGTCGCCCATCTCCCAGAAGTTATCGTGCTTGTTGCCGTTAATGATATGGTCTTTCGGGAGGAATTGTTCCCAATAGGCGGCCGCCTCGTCATCGCGGCTCAAGCCCTCCTCGGGACTACCCTCGAAAACGGTGGCATAGAGATTGGCCGGATTTATCTTCAGGACGTCCACCAGGTACTCCCAAGCCCAAGAGATAGCCTCTTTCTTGAAGTAGTCGCCGAAGGACCAGTTGCCCAGCATCTCGAACATGGTGTGGTGGTACGTATCGTGCCCCACTTCTTCCAGGTCGTTGTGCTTACCGCTGACGCGCAGGCACTTCTGCGAATCGGCCACCCGCTTCCATTTGGCCGGATGGTTTCCCAGGATAATATCCTTGAACTGGTTCATGCCCGCGTTGGTGAACATCAGCGTGGGGTCATCCTTAATCACCATCGGAGCGGAGGGGACAATGTGGTGTCCCTTGCTCTCAAAGAAACTCTTGAACGAGTCTCTGATTTCATTTGCTGTCAACATACTCTTGTTTAGCGGTTAATATTCTCAAAAAACTGCGCAAAGATAGCTTGTTTTTATTACTTTTGCCGCATCGACAGCCAAATAATTCCCTATCATGCGCAAAGTTTACTACATCTACAACCCTCGTACACAGACCTACGACCGCATCTACCCCACCGTCCGCCAACGGCTGATGAGCCACCTGCGCCGCCTGTTCATCGGTATGGGGCTGGGCGCGGCGTGCTTCATCGCCCCGATTATCCTCTTCGGATCGCCCTCGGAAAAAGAGCTGCGCAAGGAGAACAGCCGGCTCGAAGCCCAATACAACGTGCTGTCGCGACGCATGGACGAGGCGATGGGCGTCTTGCAGGACATCCAGCAACGCGATGACAACCTCTACCGCGTCATCTTCCAGGCCGACCCCATCCCCTCCGCCATCCGGCAGGCAGGATACGGCGGCACCAACCGCTATGAACACCTGATGGACATGGCCGACGCCGAGCTGGTGGTAGGCACCACGCAAAAGCTGGACATGCTGACCAAGCAACTGTACATCCAGTCCCAGTCCTTCGACGAAGTGGTGGAAATGTGCCGGCAACACGACGAGATGCTACGCTGCATCCCCGCCATCCAACCCATCTCCAACAAAGACCTGAAACAGACGGCTTCCGGCTACGGCACACGCATAGACCCCATCTACGGCACCACACGCTTCCACTCGGGCATGGACTTCTCTGCCGCACCGGGCACGGACGTCTACGCCACGGGCGACGGCACAGTGGTGAAAATGGGATGGCAGACCGGCTACGGCAACACCATCATCATTGACCACGGCTTCGGTTACCAGACGTGGTACGCGCATCTGAAAGAATTCCGTACCAAGCCGGGCAAGAAGGTCGTGCGCGGAGAGGTCATTGGCGGCGTGGGGAGCACAGGCAAAAGCACCGGGCCACACCTGCACTACGAGGTACACGTCCGGGGACAAGTGGTGAATCCGGTCAACTACTACTTCATGGACCTGAGTGCCGAGGACTACGACCGCATGATACAACTGGCCGCCAACCACGGCAAGATGATGGACTGACAACCGCGAGGCTATCTCATCGTGAGATACGAGGCTATCTCGCCATGAGATACGAGGCTACCTCTCCAAACACTATAGACTAAGGATATGCTGAACAAAGACAAAAACCTGAAACTATACTACTCCATCAGCGAAGTGGCGCAGCTGTTGGGTGTCAACGAGTCGCTCCTGCGTTATTGGGAGGACGAATTCCCGCAACAGCTCAAACCCAAGCGGGCCGGACGCGGCGTACGCCAATACAACGCCGAAGACATCGAGGCACTGAAACTGATCTACCACCTGGTGAAGGAACGCGGCATGACCCTGCAAGGTGCCCGCCAACGGCTGAAGGACAACCGGGAAACCACCCTGCGCAACTTCGAGGCCGTGGAACGCCTGAAGAGCATCCGCGAAGAACTGGTGGCCATGCGCGACGCACTCAGCGCTTTCACCTACAACGATGTGGAAGCATTGCGGCAAAACATCGAGGCCTCGCAGGAACCCAAAGAAGGCGCGCCGGAATAACCTCCCGACGCGCCTCCACTTAAACCTTAAGTCCGTCCCTTACAATGAATTCAGCAAGGCATTCAGTTCCTGCATCATCTCGGCAGTCGTCTGCTTGCCGTCTTTCATGCCTTCCGGTGTGAACTTGGCCAATACCTTGTCGAGCTTGGCCAGCTTACTCTTGGCACCCTTGGCGGACAGTTCCGTACGCAGGACGTGGATCTTCTCGCAATCCTGCAGTCCCTCCATCAAGCGTTCGAACCGGATGCTGCTGCGCGGACCGGGATAGATGCTGTACGTATCGCCGGCAGCCCACGAGCGGAAACGGGAATCGTGCAACGGATCGGCCGTCCAGGAATTGATGGACCAACGCAGGAAGCCGTCATAGCCTCCGGCCACGGCATGTATGGGTGTCCAGGCAGCCTCGGCAGGATCCGAGAAGGTAAAGATATTGGGGAACGTCTCCGTGCAGCACGTGTACACACAACTCAGCTGGCCGTTCTTCTCACGCTTAGCTTTCACGTCGGCCGGGAACTGATGGCCGTAAGGAATGGCAAGATAATACAAGTCGTCCACGATTTCGGCATGATAATTGCCGGCCAACGTAATCTTGAACTCCGGGTCGGCCTCACGGATGATTTTGATGGCTCCCTGCATCGCCTCCATCGGACGCTCGTCCATCGAGATGGCCGTCTGTTCGAACCAGCCTTTCTCA
Organism: Candidatus Bacteroides intestinavium; assembly: GCA_019118325.1. GTDB lineage: Bacteria > Bacteroidota > Bacteroidia > Bacteroidales > Bacteroidaceae > Bacteroides > Bacteroides intestinavium. The sequence goes on along the minus strand of DWZE01000136.1, from coordinate 35,019 downwards.
CGCAGGTGGCGCGAGAAGTCTTTCAGGAAGGGCAACCAGTATGCTGCGTAAGCCGGCTCGTCCGGCTGGGCTTCTACAAACTGGATGCGGCTGGTGGCCTGGTCGTAGTAATCGAAACGCATGGCCCAAGGAATCATCGTGTAGCAGCTGATGATGCCGTCAATGCCCACGTCCTCGCGCATGAAGGTCACCCACTTGTCGAACACGGTATAATCAAAACTCCACGTACCGTCCAGCTTCTTGATACGGCCTATCATACTGTCATAATGGTCCTCGGTCTGTCCGTTCCAAGGTTTGTGCATGATACTGGCGGTGATGGCATCCTGCCCCACGCCGGCCAACATCTTCATAATCGGACGCATCAAGTCGAAGTGTTCCTTGCTCCACAAAGGAACATTGTAATAACGGGCCACGGCATACGGATTCTGCCACAGGTCCAAGTTGAAGGCCCAATCCTTCGGAGCCGGCAAGGTGCGGTTCACCACCTGCACTTCCAATGGCAACGACATGGCCTTACAGTCGGCAGCGGACACCGTCAGCGTGCCACGATACTTGCCGGGACGGGCATCCGACGGCACATTGACCTTCACCCAAATCGGCCGGGTGCTCTGGGCGCGGATATCCATTTCTTCGGTGATGTCCAGCATGTCGGCCACGAGCGACGAATCCCATTCGGCTTTGTTCTCACGATGGCCACAACCTCCGCCGCCGGGGTTCAGTTCGTCCGTCATCACGTAACGCACAAAGTGGGTGGTCACCTTCGAAGCCGGAATGACGGCCGACCCGTTCTTCAGGTCACTGACCTCCACAGATACCTTCTTCAAATCGCGGTTGGTCCACAGGACAGCCTGCCCATGCACTCTCTCTCCACGCCACGCCTTTAGCTTCAGTTGGTTCGAAGGCTGCACGTCGGGCACGTCCAACTTCTTGTAACGGACATCCACACTGCCCCACCCCAACTGGACGGGAGCACCTATCTTGTCCCACACTTCCTGGCCGTCATGCGGCTTCGTGTCTGTCAATTCCTCAAAAGTCTCAATCTGCTGCGCAAAGCAGAAAGATGTCAATGCCAATAGCAATGACAAGATACTGATTCGTCTCTTATTCATAATATTCTATTTTATGTTTGTTGACTAATCTTCGATACGCGCCACTTCCTTGATGTGCTGCACCTGTTTCAGATTGTTGCAGATGGTGCGAACATCGTCCACGTCGTGTACGTAAAGCTGGATTTTCCCTTCGAAGATGCCGTCGTTGGCATCAATGACCAGCTTGCGGATATTCACGTTGAGTTGCCGGGAGATGACCTGCGTCACTTCATTCAGTACGCCCACGCCGTCGATGCCTCTCACGTAAATTGTGACGAGGAACGAAAGGTCCTTGTGCGTGTCCCATTGCGTGGCGATGATGCGGTTGCCATAGCTGCTCTTCAACTTGACAGCCACGGGACACTGGCGCTTGTGGATGATGACGCGGTTGTGTTCGTCTATGTAGCCCAAGACGTCATCGCCGGGGATGGGATGGCAACACTCGGCCATGATGTATTCCTTGGAGATGGCCTCCTCGGTCAGTTTCAGTATTTTCTTGGTATCTATCTTTTCGGATTTTCCTTCCGCCGGCTGGGCCTCTTCCTTGTTCTCCTTGCCTTCTTTGCCGAAGGAGAAAGAAAGCAGTTTCTTCCAGTTCTTCCCGGCCTTCTCCTTGAAGAGGTTGCGGTCCGCATCGCCCAAGACGAGCTTGCCGCTTCCGATGGCCACCAACAACTCGTCCGGCGTATGGAAATTGTGCAGGTTGGTGAGACGGTCAATAGCGGAAGTATCAAAGGTGATCCCCTCCTTTTGCAGGAACTCCCTCAGCATGCCTTCACCTTTCTGCTGATTCGCTTTGGCCTCACGGCGCAGGATTTCACTGATTTTGGCCTTGGCACGGGCGGTGGTGACGAAATTCTCCCACTCCGGCTGAATGCGTTGGGCCTTCGAGGTCAATATTTCCACCTGGTCGCCACTCTTCAGACGATGGCTCAAGGGCACCAACTTATGATTGACCTTGGCGCCGATGCAGTGTGTGCCGATATCAGTGTGCAGGGAGAAAGCGAAATCCAGTGCCGTAGCGTCCTGCGGCATGGTCCTCAGCTCGCCCTTGGGCGTAAAGACGAATATCTCCGAAGCAAAGAGATTCAGCTTGATGGTATCCAGAAAGTCGATGGCATCGGGCTGCGGGTCGTCCAGGATTTCCTTGATGGTGCGGAGCCAGCGTTCCAGTTCGCCTTCGTCCTCACTGCCTCCCCCTTCTTTATATTTCCAGTGGGCGGCAAATCCCTGCTCGGCCACGTCGTCCATACGCTCGCTGCGGATTTGTACCTCTATCCACTGTCCGTTGTTGCCCATCAGGGTGACGTGCAGGGCTTGGTAGCCGTTGCTTTTGGGATGGCTCACCCAGTCGCGCAGGCGGTCGGGGTGCGGCTTGTATATCTTGGAGATGGCCACGTAGATGTCGAAACAGTCGTTCAGCTCCTCCTCCATATTCTTAGGCTTGAAGATGATACGCACGGCCAGGATGTCGTAGATTTCCTCGAAGGGGACGTGCTTGGTCTGCATCTTGTTCCAGATGGAGTAGATGGATTTGACGCGGGCCAGTATGTGGTATTGCAACCCCATCTTGTCCAGTTGGGCGCGGATAGGGGCGGTGAACTCCTGGAACACCTTGTCACGCTCGGCAGCGGTGGCAGCCAGTTTCTTCTCTATCTCGGCATATTCCTCGGGATGTTCATACTTGAAGCTGAGGTTTTCCAGTTCGGTCTTGATGCGGTTCAGTCCCAGGCGGTTGGCCAGGGGAGCGTAGATATAGAGGGTCTCGCCCGCGATTTTATATTGTTTGTTGGGGAGCATGGAGCCCAGCGTACGCATGTTGTGCAGGCGGTCGGCAATCTTGATAAGGATGACGCGGATGTCGTCACTCATGGTCAGCAGCAGCTTCTTGAAGTTCTCGGCCTGCGCGGAGGCACGGTCGCCGAAGATGCCGCCGGAGATTTTGGTCAGCCCGTCCACAATCTGGGCAATTTTGTGTCCGAAGATGTTCTCGATGTCTTCCACGGTATAGTCTGTGTCCTCTACCACGTCGTGCAGCAGGGCGGCGCAGATGGAAGTGGAGCCCAGTCCGATTTCGTTGCACACAATCTTGGCTACGGCAATGGGGTGCAGGATGTATGGCTCGCCCGATCGCCGTTTGATGCCCTTATGGGCATGGTTGGCAAAGTTGAATGCCTTGGTGATGATCTCCACGCGCTTGCGGTGCTTGGTGGCCAGATAGTCGTTCAGCAACTCTTGAAACGCCTGTTGTATCATGACTTCCTCGGCCTGTTCCTTTTCTTTCAGACTCAAATGCTCTTCCATAGTTGTAAGCTTTATATCCATTCGCTCCGCTTTATCCCATATCAAACGGAGTGTTTTGCAAAAATAAGCATTATTTTATAAGGAACAAGCGATTAGGAGGAATTTTATTTACGGAGAACGCCTTTGTCTACAGTTATTCTTCATTTTGCCACTTCTTCCAAGAAAAAGCGGGTAGCATCCAGCAAGGGACCTAAATCGTTCTTGACGGTTTCGTATATGACATCTGCATCTATTTCAAAATAACCATGCGCAATATGATCCCGGATTCCTTTCACAGCCTTCCATGGGACAGAGGGAAATAGAGGCAGTAATGCACCGTCTGTCATCACGTCTATCTTCTTATAAGCTTCTCCAATAGCCTCGACAAGCATACAACTGGCGGCCAGATTTTTCATCCCTTCGGGTGAGAGTAGATAATCATCTGCACTTTTTAGCCCGGCATTCCATTCTTGAAGCAGCAGGATGGAATTTTCTATTTGACGTAGCGATTGCAACACTCGTTCCTTATGCTTGTATGACATAGATACCGTCCTTTTCTATTTCTTTCCGAAGAAGTTCATTCATATTGCGATGCCTGCGCACCACATCCACGTGACAACCTAGCAACTCTTCCAGATACATGCCGAGTTCTACCAGCAGGAATAGTTTAGGCGGCATCTCCACGCAGACATCCACATCGCTCTCTTCACGCTGTTCATTCCGAGCCATGGAACCAAACAGGCAAAGCGATCGGATGCCAAAGCGCTGGCGCAGGACATCTGCACAGGAGCGTAACAGGCTTATACATTGGTTGCGGGTCATCATATCCCTAAGTTGGTATTTACCGCAAAAATAGTGATTATTTCATAAGTTGCAAACGGTTAGGAGGAATTTTATTTCACAAAGATTCATCTTTATCCGCAGCATCCTCACCCCATCGGGTGAGAGCCAATAATCAACGGCACGTTCTAATCCGCCAATCAAATCTTGGCTATCTGCTGTTAGGTAACTTTTCCTGGGACAATCTTCCCACTATCCATAAAAGAGAAAACGAAAAAGCGCTTCGCAGAAAAACCGCGAAGCGCTCCATTCTAAGACCGTAAGAAACGGCTGAATTAATTATTGACCATCTGCAGACCTAATTTCAGGCCAATATTTTGTTCAGCCAATGTAACATTCACATAAGTAATAATGTCACCCACCATCTTCAACACAACAGGATCAACATCAACACCCATAGAAGGCAACATCATGCTGATAAGAGGCATCAATCCGTCAACGAACGAAGCTAACGGACCTACAACCGTCTCGTCCACCCAGAAAGAAAGAGAACTGCCATTACCTTCAAAGAAGAGAGGAATAGGAGCACCCACCAACAAGCCGGAAGGATCGAAATCAATAGCCTTCGTATTAGAAGTGGACATAAACATGCCCAACAAAGCATTGATATTAGGAGCCAGCAAAATCTGATCATCCAATACCACATAACTGAGCAGGCCACTCAAAGTCTGTTCTACTGTCGGATTAGCCATATCAACATATACGATGTCAATATCACCCGTAGCCTTGAAGTTAAGAGATTTCAAATATGGAACATATTGTCCCAAGAACATCTGAGCTACATTCATAATCTGCGCATCGGTCATCGTCTGAGACAAAAACGGACGCATTTCGGCCGGCACATAATTATATATGCTATCCGGCAATGTAATGCTTTGACCCGGCGTGTTGACTTCAGCTATCACCACAGCACCCTGGTCACCCATCCGGACAGCCCATTCACCCACTACCGGCGAATCAATATTAGTATCCACACTCAATGACAGCACATTATCTGCCGAAACAGAACCGCTGACAGTATAAGTAGCAGCACCATAGGTGGCTGTACCGCTAATGTTATAAACTTCCGTACCTTCTTCTTGAGCCAAAGTCAGATTTTCCATTGTAAAATACAAACCGCTTTGCTCAGCATCATAAACAGCAGGCAATACGCCGGACAAAGATATTGTAACCTGCGAATCAGAAACAGTAGCAACGGAAACACTTGCTGTAGAAGAAGCGGCATCTACGGCTACCCCGTTCAAGGTCAACGACAAATTACCGCTAGACATATAATAACTACCATCAATAGTAGCATATCCAGTGGTAGTCACCGTAACCGTAATAGTTTCAGAGGTTACAGAACCGGCCACATTCACCGTATAGCCTTCTTTCAAATCCTTTGCACCGGAAAAATCATAACCCGTATCCGTCTTAAGCAAATTTACATCAATCAACAAATTAGACTCACCCAGCAAATTATCAAATGTAACCGTACCTGTATTAGCTGAAGTAGCTGCAAAAGTTACAATCGCATTACTCTGGACATTCCCATCAACCGTTACCGTCTGCATGGACTCAGTATACTCCGTCGGATCCTGATACTCCATCCAACTTGTATCCTCATCATCGCTACAAGCCGTAAACAGCGCCACCGAACAAATCAGCGCAAATAAGTAAAACCAATTTTTCTTCATACTTTCTTAAACATTTGTTTAGTTAATAAATGACCCGTCAACGGGCCGTTGGGTTTTCTTTTTTTAATTTCAGCGTGCAAAGTAACGCTTTTTATAGCAACTTGGCAAGTCTTTTACACAAAATAGATGTCCTTTTTTTAAGATGCTCCCTTAAAATCCCAAGAGAGAAAAGGAGCAAAAGAAAAGGTGAAAGAATGTACTTAGCCGCTTCCCCGGACACAGGCAAGGACATCGCCGTGCACAGACACAGATATCGCGGGGCGCGGACGAAGATATCACGGGACACGGGCGAAGATATCACAGGGTACAAAGGAAGAAAAGCGGCAAGAGAAATGAAAAAAAAGAGAAATTTCATGCACGTTTTCCAAAAGAAATGCTTAACTTTGAAAGAAACAAAGTCGCTTTCGCATGGGAAAGTGCCGTATCAACCTGATTATTAACCTTTAAAGCAACTGAAGTATGTTTAACTCATTCGGAAACATCCTCCGCCTTACCACCTTTGGGGAATCGCACGGCAAGGCCATCGGAGGCGTAATAGATGGATTTCCCTCCGGTGTCACCATCGACATGGACTTTGTGCAGGCCGAACTGAACCGCCGGCGCCCGGGACAGTCACGCATCACCACCTCGCGCTCGGAAGACGACAAGGTGGAATTCCTCTCCGGCATCTTCGAGGGGAAATCGACAGGCAGCCCCATCGGTTTCCTGGTGTGGAACAAAAACCAGCACTCCAGTGACTACAGCGAAATGCAAAGCACTTACCGCCCCTCGCACGCCGACTATACCTACAAACTGAAATACGGCATCCGCGACTACCGGGGAGGCGGACGTTCGTCGGCCCGCGAAACCATCGCGCGCGTCGTCGGAGGCGCCTTGGCCAAAATCGCCCTGCGCCAACTGGGCATCAGCATCCAGGCCTACACCTCGCAGGTCGGCCCCATCCGCCTGGAAGAGAACTACACGGCCTACGACCTGGACCTCATCGAGACCAACCCCGTGCGCTGCCCGGATCCGGCGAAAGCCAAGGAAATGGAGGACTATATATATAAGATAAAGGAAGAGGGCGACACGATAGGCGGCGTGGTGACCTGCGTCATCCAAGGTTGCCCCATAGGCTTGGGACAGCCCGTCTTCGGCAAGCTGCAATCGGCCCTGGCCTCGGGCGTGCTGAGCATCAACGCGGCCAAGGCTTTCGAATATGGCGAGGGATTCCGCGGACTGAAGATGAAAGGTTCGGAACAGAACGACGTTTTCTACAACAACAGCGGCCGCATCGAGACGCGCACCAACCACTCCGGCGGCATCCAGGGAGGCATCAGCAACGGCGAGGACATCTACTTCCGCGTGGCCTTCAAGCCTGTAGCCACCGTGCTGATGGAGCAGCACACCGTCAACATCGACGGACTGGACACCACGCTGAAAGCCCGCGGACGCCACGACCCATGCGTCCTGCCACGCGCCGTGCCCATCGTGGAGGCCATGGCGGCCATGACGATACTGGACTTCTACCTGATAGACCGCATGACACAACTGTGAATTCAATGAAGAATGAAGGATATCCGCTTCGCGGAGAGATGAAGAATGTTCCCCGGAGAACAGCACAAAGTTCTTCATTCCCAATCCTTCATTCTTCATTCCCAATCCTTCATTCCTCACTCCTTATCCTTCATTAATCATGATTAAAGACTATATCCAAGACAACGAGACGCGGATGCTGGACGAACTGTTCAGCCTCATCCGCATCCCCAGCATCAGTGCCCAGCCCGAACACAAAGACGACATGCTGGCCTGCGCCCAACGCTGGCGCCAACTCCTGCTGGAAGCGGGAGCGGACGAGGCACACGTGATGCCCTCGGCCGGCAACCCCGTGGTGTTCGCCCAAAAGACCGTTGACCCTCAGGCAAAGACCGTGCTGGTGTACGCCCACTACGACGTGATGCCCGCCGAACCGCTGGAACTCTGGCAGAGCGCTCCTTTTGAACCCGAAGTGCGCGACGGACGTATCTGGGCACGCGGAGCCGATGACGACAAGGGACAGTCTTTCATCCAGGCCAAGGCCTTCGAATATCTGGTGAGGAGCGGGGAACTGAAAGTCAACGTAAAATTCATTTTCGAGGGCGAGGAAGAAATTGGCTCGCCCAGCCTGGAGGCTTTCTGCCGGGAACACAAGGAACTGCTGAAGGCAGACATCATCCTCGTGTCCGACACCAGTATGCTGGGAGCCGACCTGCCCTCGCTGACCACCGGCCTGCGCGGACTGGCCTACTGGGAGATTGAGGTGACCGGCCCCAACCGCGACCTGCATTCCGGACACTTCGGCGGCGCCGTGGCCAACCCCATCAACGTGCTCTGCCAGCTGATTGCCCGACTGACAGACGAGGACGGACGCATCACCGTGCCCGGATTCTATGACGACGTAGAGGAAGTATCGCCAGAGGAACGCGCCATGATAGCCAGCATTCCTTTTGACGAAGAGAAATACAAGCAGGCTATCGGCGTGAAGGCCTTGACCGGCGAGAAGGGATACAGTACCCTGGAGCGCAACAGCTGCCGCCCGTCATTTGACGTATGCGGCATCTGGGGAGGCTATACGGGCGAAGGCGCCAAAACGGTGCTGCCCTCCAAGGCTTATGCCAAGGTGTCCTGCCGGTTGGTGCCGCACCAGGACCATGAGAAGATTTCGCAGATGATGGCCGACTACGTGCAGGCCCTTGCGCCGGACACGGTGCAAGTGAAGGTGACACCCCTGCACGGCGGACAAGGCTACGTCTGCCCCATCTCCCTGCCCGCCTACCGGGCCGCCGAGAAGGGCTTCGAGAAAGCATTCGGCAAAAAGCCCCTGGCCGTACGACGGGGTGGAAGCATCCCCATCATTGCCACTTTCGAACAGGTACTGGGCATCAAGACCGTACTGATGGGATTCGGACTGGAGAGCAACGCCATCCACTCGCCCAACGAGAACATGCCGCTGGACATCCTGCGAAAAGGTATCGAGGCAGTGGTGGAATTCTACCGCCTCTATCCCACCTTATAAGATGAAGGAGTTAAGAAGTTAAGGAGTTAAGCCAATACCTCTTCTGTACATACGATTCTTTGACTTACTATTGGCTTAACTCCTGACGGAGCAAAGCGGAGTGATAACTCCTTCACTTCTTAACTCCTAACTATAAAAATATGAATAGCCTTACTCCTCCCCGAACGGCTTACGGAACGTGCATCCATTCCTCCACTCAGAGCACCCGTAAGCCGTTTTTCCTTTGATTATCACCCCCTTGCCGCATACGGGACAAGGTTGCCCCACCCAAGCATCACCGGCCGGAGTGTCTTTTTTCCCAGCCTTACGCTTCCGGGGCTCTTTAGCGGGCTTATCGGCCGATTTCTCTTTCGAAACAACGGATTTGCCTTTGGCGGGCTTCGCCGGTGCGGCAGCCTCTACGGTGATGCGCCGGTTGGTACGGTCGGCCAGGACACTGGCCACTATCTCGCGCACCATCTGCTTCAGTTCTTCCAGGAATTGGGCGGCGTTGTACGTGCGCTTTTCTATCTCGCGCAACTTCTTTTCCCAAATACCGGTCAGTTCGGCCGACTTCAGCAATTCTTCGTGAATGGTCTGGATCAACTCCACGCCTGTAGGAGTAGCTATCAGCGCCTTGCGTTCCTTACGGATATAATTGCGCTTGAACAAGGTTTCTATGATGGCCGCCCGGGTGGAGGGACGCCCGATACCATTTTCCTTCAAGGCATCGCGCAACTCATCGTTGTCCACCAGCTTACCCGCCGTTTCCATGGCGCGCAGCAGGGTAGCCTCCGTATAGGGTTTGGGCGGCTGCGTCCATTTCTCTACCAAGTCTGGCACATGGGGACCGCTTTCCCCCCGGACAAAAGCAGGCAACACGCGGTCGGCCTCGCCCCCCTCCTTCTCATCCTTGTCTTCCGCAGGGGTGGCCGATGCGGCCGGCGTGGCGAAGATGACCCGCCAACCCGGTTCAAGAATCTGACGTCCCGTGGCTTTGAACTCAATGCCCCCCGTCTCACCAAGCACCGTGGTCGTGGCAAACTTGCAATCCGGATAGAACACCGCGATGAAACGGCGTGCAATCAGGTCGAACACCCGGCGCTCCATATCTGTCAGATTGACCGGAGGCTGGCCCGTAGGGATAATGGCATGGTGGTCCGTCACCTTGGTGTTGTCGAAGACCTTCTTCGACTTGGGCAACGGGCTTCCGTCCAAGGGAGCCGTGAAAGACTCATAACCGCGCAACCCCTTCAGGATGCCGGGGCACTTGGGATATATATCATCACTCAAGAAAGTGGTGTCTACACGCGGATAAGTGGCCACCTTCTTTTCGTAAAGAGACTGGATAAGCTTCAGCGTTTCGTCGGCGGAATAAGAGAACTTTTTGTTGCACTCCACCTGGAGGGAAGTAAGGTCGAACAGACGCGGAGGAGCCTCACGTCCTTCCTTGCGCGTGACGGAAGTCACCGTGAAAGGCAAATCCCGGATATGAGCCAGCAATTCCTCGCCACGCGCGCGGTCTGTAATGGGGTCTATGCCCCGGTTTTCCTCTTCTTTTCTGGGTTTCCTGGCTGCCGGATTATCTTTCTGCTTCTCGGCTTCCAGAATCAACTCCTCTTCGCTTTTCCGGATAAGGGCCGAGAATGTGGTATCACGATAAACCGTGTTCAATATCCAGTATTGTTTGGGCACGAAATGCAGGATTTCCAGTTGCCGGTTGACAATCAAGGCCAGCGTCGGGGTCTGCACCCGTCCGATGGAAAGCACCTGACGGTTCTGCCCGTACTTCATCGTATAGAGCCGCGTGGCGTTCATGCCCAGCAGCCAGTCACCGATGGCCCGGCTCAATCCCGCCTCGTAGAGCGGCTGGAAATCCGTGTCGTCGTGCAACTTGGCAAAGCCCTCGCGGATGGCCTCTTCCGTCAACGAAGATATCCACAGACGCTTCACCGGGCAATGCGCTCCCGCCTTCTGCATCACCCACCGCTGGATAAGTTCCCCTTCCTGCCCGGCATCGCCGCAGTTGATAATCATGTCCGCGGCCTGCATCAAGCGCTCGATGATGCGGAATTGCTTCTCGTATGTGGGATTGTCTATCAGCTTGATGCCAAAGCGCGGGGGAATCATCGGCAGATACTCCAGGCGCCACTGCTTCCAGTCGGGTGTGTATTCATGAGGCTCCTTCAGCGTACAAAGGTGCCCGAAGGTCCACGTCACCTGATATCCGTTTCCCTCAATGTATCCGTCTTTCTTCTCCCTCGCCCCCAGCACGTCGGCGATATCGCGTGCCACGGAGGGCTTCTCGGCAATGCATACTATCATTCAGTCTCGGTTTTAGCGGGGCAAAGGTACAAAAAAGGCTTATAAAGAAAAAGCATAATCTTTGCTATGCCCGACGGAACAAAAAAGGGGCTGCAAGGAGCCCGGCATCGTGCCGGCCGCCCCTCGCAGCCCTGTGTCTTTTCAAATTCCCCCGCAGGAAAGAAGTTCCTAACGGGTTTCCAGTCTTACTGAACGCGATAAAGCAGCCAAGAAGCCTGGAAATCCTTACGGTCCGGATGCTTTGCCTTGAAAGCGTCGCGTGCGGCAGCGGCAGAAGCGCGGTCGGGATGCGTGCTGACCACTACGCGGTAGGTGGCCGCATCGGCATTAAATACGATGAAGGGGGAATAGCCCTCGGCCTCCAAATCTCTCTTCACACCTTCCGCATTGGCCTTAATGCCAAAGCTGCCGCAAACTACACTGTAGTCCTGCAAGCCGCTTTCATTGCCGGAAACCACCGTCACTTTCTCGTGGCGTACCTCAGCGTCACTCACTGCCACAGGAGCGCTTTCCACCACCTTGGTTTCCACAGGAGCCGTCACTACGGGTGTAGTTTCCACGGGAGCCGTTGCAGCAGACTGCTCGGCCAGTTCCTGCTGCTGGGCCTTTTCATACGCTTTTTTATAAGCACTCTCACTGGACTTGCATGAAGAGAATGCCAAGGCCATGCAAACTCCGATTCCTAACAAAATTGTCTGTTTCTTCATTTTACCATCTGATTTTCGTTAATATTCCACCGATAAGGAAGCAGCCTGACGGGCCGTTTCCCATTTCAAGGAGCAAAATAATAGAAAATCCACCACCTATCAAAGAATAATGCCAAAAATTTAATGCAAGGCGTAGAAGTTCAGGAGGCCCGGAACGGGCGGAAAGGACTTCCCGCAGATTTTTACGAAAAAAAGAAGGCAAAATGATACAGCATTCAATAAAAAGTCTTATATTTGTGCAGAACTTTTAAAACTATGGTATCATGAAAGGATTAAATGTATTAGCAGCTTTTCTGGGCGGCGCCGCAGTAGGTGCAGTCCTGGGTATCTTGTTCGCCCCTGAAAAAGGCGAGGACACGCGCAGCAAAATCGCTGACGCATTGCGTAAGAGAGGCATCCGCCTGAGCCGGAACGAAATGGACGACCTGGTGGACGAAATCGCTTCTGAAATCAAGAGCGACGCAGCTGAATAACTTGAAACAGAAGACAGAGCCACCATGTTTGCAAGCGATAAGAGCATCGACAGCCTTCGGCAACTGTTCGTGGAATTCAAGAAATACCTGAACCTGCAGAAGGAATACACCAAGCTGGAAGTCACCGAAAAGCTTTCGGTATTGCTTTCCATGCTCATCATTGTCCTGCTAACTGTCATCTTGGGCATGATGGCTCTGTTTTATCTGTCATTCACACTGGCCTACTTACTGGCACCCACAGTAGGGAGCATCACATTGAGCTTCAGTCTGATTGCTGCCCTCTATATCGTATTGGCCATCTTATTGGTCGCCTTCCGCAAACGACTCATCATTGACCCGATGGTGAAATTCATTGCAGGCCTCTTCCTGAAACCAACCGACAAAAACACTCCAGCCCCATGACAACTGCGCATCCAGAATCAGATTTTCGCCCTTCTACGCCGACAGTCCCCACCACGCTGGAACAGTTGATGCAACAGAAAGCAGCCCTGCAGCAACAAATCCAGACACAGAAAGCCACCTTGGCACGGTTGGGCAGCGAACTGACAGCTCCTTTCGCTCCGGCCGCCCATAAAGGCAACAGTTTGTTGCGCGCCTTCAATCGGGGCATGGCCGTATTCGACGGCCTCATGCTGGGCGTGAGAGTGATGCGCAAGTTCAAGACTTTCTTCGGTAGCAAGAGCAAATACCGCTATTGACAGCCCCCGGAAACAGACAACGCTCAAAGCAGATAGACTCAACAGAGACGTGAAGCTTATACAAGCAAGCTTCTGCGGCCAAGTATTATTGGATACTTTGCCATTTATCCTTGCTTCTATGCCGGTTGAAGCATAGTACCCTTACCCAAAGCCTCATCAGAGAGAATGCGGACATTCATTCAAAAAAAGAGCGGACTCAAAGCCCGCCCTTCTTTGCCTATCTTCGCTTGAATCTTCTTCCTCAGACATAGGTTTCGAGCAACTTCACATGCTGGTCGGGCACTATCGTGATGTTCTGCGTGGTAGCAGGCAGCAGTACCGTTTCGCCAGCCTGAAGGGAAATCTCATTGTTCTCATTATCAGTCAAGCGGCATGAACCCTCCACACAAATAAAGATGACGAATGAATCCAATTCGGAGTAATCACAAGTAATCTCCTCCGTCATGTCATATACAGAAGTGGTGAAGTACGGACAAGCCACTACCTCCACCGGTTCGTTCTGCACATGGTCGTATGCCGTACGGAAATCGTCCTGCACATCCGCAAAGTTGATGGCATCCACAGCCTGGGCCGTATGCAGTTCACGCGTCTTGCCATTTTTGTCCTTACGGTTGTAGTCATAGATGCGGTAAGTGATGTCCGATGTCTGTTGGATTTCTGCCACGAAAGCACCTGCCCCTATTCCATGCACCCGGCCGGCCGGCACATAGAACACATCACCAGGCTGAATCGCACAACTCTGCAGCACTTCGGCAAACGTGCCGTCGTGTACGCGTTCTTTATATTCTTTAGGTGTTATTTCCTGCGAAAAACCGGAAATCAGCTTGGCACCCGGATCGGCAGAAATGACATACCACATTTCGTTCTTGCCAAAACTGTTGTGGCGTTTTTTAGCCAAGGCATCATCCGGATGTACCTGTATGGACAAATCCAGTTTGGCATCGATGAACTTGATAAGCAAAGGAAACTTCTCGCCAAAACGGGCATAATTGGCTTCACCCACCAGTTCCTCCTTGTAGCGGCGTACCATCTCGGGCAAGGTCATACCCTTTTCCGGGCCATTGGCAACTACCGATTCGCTACCCTCGACGGCCGATACTTCCCAACTCTCGCCCACATTGGACAAGGTTTCATTCAAATGCTTGAACGGAATGATTTTCTCGCCTCCCCAAAGCGTCTGCTTCAGGATAGGCTCAAATTTTAAAGGATACATTTGTCTAAAATAAAATCGTTAATGTTGTGGTTAACTCTGATTATGCGGCAAACATACGAAAAAATAAATACTATATCAAAAAAACGGTAAAAAAATAATGAATTAAATCCGCCATTTTGCCAAACGCTAAACTTTCCTAAATGACTTAGCACATTTCCCGCCATTTACTTGGGAGAACAAAAGAAAATCCCTTTATTTGCATAAAATTTAATTTTTAACATACCATGATATGACAGTCATTACAACAAAAGACAATATGTCAGGACTGAGAAGAGAAGACTTCCAGCAGGTAATCAACGGCCAAAAGACCGATCTGTTCATCTTGCGCAACGCCAAAGGTATGGAAGTTGCAGTAACCAACTACGGGTGTGCCATTCTTTCTATTATGGTGCCCGATCGGAATGGCCAATATGCCAATGTCATTTTGGGCCATGACAGTTTGGAGCATGTCATCCACAGCCCCGAACCGTTTCTGAGCACCACTATCGGGCGCTATGGCAACCGCATTGCCAAAGGAAGGTTCATCCTTTATGGCGAGGAACATCAGTTGACCATCAACAATGGTCCCAACTCTTTGCACGGAGGTCCGACGGGATTTCACGCACGCGTCTGGGAGGCCGTACAGCCTGCGCCGACCTGCGTCATCTTCCACTACACCTCCGTTGACGGCGAAGAAGGATTCCCCGGCAACCTGGAGGTGGAAATGACCTATCGGCTGGAGGACGAAATCAATGCCCTTTCCATAGAATATAAGGCCACGACCGACAAGGCAACCCTCGTTAACCTCACGAACCACGGCTTCTTCAATCTGGCCGGCATCGGCAACCCCAGCCCCAGCGTGATGGACAACGTGGTCACCATCAATGCCGACTTCTATGTCCCCATCGACGAAGTATCCATCCCGACTGGCGAAATATTAAAAGTAGAAGGCACACCGATGGACTTCCGCACTCCGCATACTTTGGGCGAACGTATAAACGAGCCCTTCGAACAACTGAAAAACGGAAGCGGCTATGACCATTGTTATGTGTTGAACAAGAGCGAACGCGGTGCGTTGGATCTGGCCGCCACTTGTCTATGCCCCGCCAGCGGACGCACGATGGAAGTCTATACCACCGAAAATGGCGTACAACTCTACACGGGTAACTGGTTGAACGGATTCAGCGGCAGTCATGGAGCCACTTTCCCTGCACGCAGTGCCGTCTGCTTCGAGGCGCAATGCTTCCCCGACACGCCCAACAAGGCCCATTTCCCGTCAGCCGTCCTATTGCCCAACGACGAATACCAACAAATCACTGTATATAAATTCGGAATTCAAGACGAAGATTAATCATTAATCCAAAAACATATCTAAAATCATTATGAGTAACCAAACAAAACAGTGGGGTGCCATTATTATGATGATCGCCCTATTCGCCATGATTGCCTTTGTAACCAACTTGTGTTCACCGATGGCAATCATAGTAAAGAATCAATTCGGCGCATCCAATGTGCTGGCACAAATCGGCAACTATGGTAACTTCATCGCCTATCTGGTCATGGGCATCCCGTCGGGCATGCTGATCAAGAAATAC
This sequence comes from Candidatus Bacteroides intestinavium, assembly GCA_019118325.1. Lineage (GTDB taxonomy): Bacteria > Bacteroidota > Bacteroidia > Bacteroidales > Bacteroidaceae > Bacteroides > Bacteroides intestinavium. Next base: position 19,129 of record DWZE01000136.1, on the reverse strand, counting down.
GGCTACAAGAAGACGGCCTTGCTGGCCCTGCTCGTGGGCATTGTGGGTGTCATCACCCAATGGATGAGCGGCTGGGACAGCATTCAGAGCTTCGGCGTCTACCTGGTAGGAGCCTTCATTTCCGGCTTCTGCATGTGTATGCTGAACACGGTGGTCAACCCCATGCTGAACCTGTTGGGCGGCGGCGGCAACAAAGGTAACCAGCTCATTCAAATCGGTGGTGTATTCAACTCGGCAGCCGCTGTGGCCGTATACATCATTATGGGTGCTTTGATCGGTGATGCCACCAAGGCCAAGATTTCCGACGCCACTCCCGCCCTGTTCATTGCACTGGGCGTATTCGTAGCCGCTTTCGTCGTATTGCTCTTCACCAAAGTCCAGGAACCCCAGCAGCATGTTGAACAGAAGAAAGAGAAAGACAAATACAGCGCATTCTCGTTCCGCCACTTCAAGCTCGGTATCTTAGGCATCTTCCTATACATGGGCATCGAGGTAGGCGTACCGACTTACATTCTCCAATACCTGTCTTCTTCGCCCGATGCCGCCACGCCCGGTTTGGGTATGGATGCCGGCATTGTGGGACTTATCGTGGCCGTATACTGGCTCATGATGCTGGTGGGACGTTTCATCGGCAGCGCCATTGGCAGCAAAGTATCCAGCCGTGCCATGATTACGGCAGCCTCCACGCTCAGCATCCTGTTGGTTTTGTTCGGCATGTTCGCACCGGTTGACGTCAAGGTGAATGTACCGGGCATTGACTGGGCCAACGTAAGCGTGATTTGGGCAGAAATTCCCGTAGGCATCTTCGCCTTCATTCTGGTTGGTCTCTGTACCTCTGTGATGTGGGGTGGCATCTTCAACATGGCCACCGAAGGACTTGGCAAGTACACGGCCATTGCTTCAGGCGCCTTCATGACGATGGTATTCGGTTGTGCCGTGCTGGTAGCCATCCAGGCATTTGTGGCCGACGCCACCGGTTCGTTCCTGACCAGCTACATCGTCGTATTGTTCTGTGCGGCCTATCTGCTGTACTACGCCCTCATCGGCAGCAAGAACGTCAACAAAGATATCCCTGTGGACTAACAAAGACTACAAACTTATTATTCATTTAATACATAAAAGGTATGGATATAGAACATGTAAGAAGTCGTTTCATCAAGCATTTTGACGGAACTACAGGAGCCATATATGCGGCTCCGGGACGCATCAACCTCATAGGTGAGCATACAGATTACAACGGTGGTTTTGTATTTCCCGGCGCCATTGACAAGGGCATGATCGCCGAAATCAAACCCAACGGGACGGACATCGTGAAGGCCTACTCCATCGACCTGAAAGATTATGTAGAGTTCGGACTGAAGGAAGAAGACGCCCCTCGCGCCAGCTGGGCCCGCTACATCTTCGGTGTATGCCGCGAAATGATAAAGCGCGGTGTTGACGTGAAGGGTTTCAACACGGCTTTTGCCGGTGATGTTCCTCTTGGTGCCGGCATGTCATCATCGGCTGCCCTGGAGAGCACGTATGCCTACGCACTGAACGACCTCTTCGGCGAAAACAAAATCGACAAGTTCGAGTTGGCCAAAGTCGGACAAGCCACGGAGCATAACTATTGCGGCGTCAATTGCGGCATCATGGACCAGTTCGCCTCCGTGTTCGGCAAGAAAGACAACCTCATCCGTCTGGACTGCCGCTCTTTGGAATACCAGTATTTCCACTTCGAGCCGAAAGGATACCGCCTGGTATTGGTAGACTCCGTCGTGAAGCACGAATTGGCCTCATCAGCCTACAACAAGAGACGCCAGAGTTGTGAACATGTCGTGGCCGCTATCCAGAAGAGACATCCGCACGTAGAATTCCTGCGCGACTGCTCCATGGAAATGCTGCAGGAAGTACAGGCCGAAATCAGTGAAGAGGACTACAAGCGCGCCGAATACGTGATTGAAGAAATCCAACGGGTGCTGGATGTCTGCGATGCCCTGGAAAAGGACGACTACGAAACCGTCGGACAGAAGATGTACGAGACACACTATGGCATGAGCAAGCTGTATGAGGTGAGCTGCGAAGAACTGGACTTCCTGAACGACCTGGCATTTGACTGTGGCGTCACGGGATCGCGCGTAATGGGCGGTGGCTTCGGTGGCTGTACCATCAACCTCGTAAAAGAAGAACTGTACAGCACCTTCATCGAAAAGGCCAAGGAAGAATTCAAGAAGAAATTCAACAGAAGCCCCAAAATCTACGATGTGGTTATCAGCGATGGTGCCCGCAGACTGGAATAAGCAGACTTTTTGATTTCTCTTAGACGCGGATTGCGCGGATTTCACGGATTCCCTTCATCAAATGGTCCGTGGTAACCACGAAATCCGCGTCTTTTTTGTATCTACAACATTCAAAAACAAGAAAAGATACTTTTTGTGGAAGATAATTAGCCATAAACGCCTATCTTTGCAACAGGTAATCGCAACCGACCCAACTTAAAAAGCAATATTCAACAACCTTTTTACAGATATGAATGACAGTAAACTTATGAACCGCGCAGCAGACAACATCCGTATCCTTGCTGCTTCGATGGTGGAAAAAGCCAACTCTGGTCACCCAGGCGGCGCCATGGGGGGTGCCGATTTCATTAATGTACTTTACTCTGAATTCCTGGTATACGACCCCGAGAATCCGACGTGGGAAGGTCGTGACCGGTTTTTCCTCGACCCGGGACACATGTCACCGATGCTCTACGCCACGTTGGCATTGGCCGGCAAGTTTACAATGGACGACCTGAAGCAATTCCGTCAATGGGGCAGCCCGACGCCCGGACATCCCGAACTGGATGTCACGCACGGCATAGAGAATACTTCCGGCCCGCTGGGACAAGGGCACACCTTTGCCGTAGGTGCCGCCATCGCCGCCAAATTCCTGAAAGCCCGCTTCCCCGAAGTGATGCCCCAAACCATCTACGCCTACATCTCCGACGGCGGCATCCAGGAAGAAATCTCCCAAGGCGCCGGCCGCATTGCAGGCACATTGGGACTGGACAATCTCATCATGTTCTATGACGCCAACGACATACAACTCTCCACTGAAACCAAGGATGTCTCCACCGAAGATACTGCCTTGAAATACGAAGCCTGGGGATGGAAGACTATCACTATTGACGGAAACGACCCGGATGCCATCCGCAACGCCCTGAACGAGGCCAAAGCCGAGACGGAACGCCCGACGCTCATCATCGGACACACCGTCATGGGCAAAGGCGCCCGCCGGGCCGATGGCTCCAGCTACGAGGCCTGCTGCGCCACACACGGCGCCCCGTTGGGTGGAGACGCTTATATCAACACCATCAAAAACCTTGGCGGCGACCCGGAAGACCCCTTCGTATTCTTCCCCGAAGTATCCGAACTATATGCCAGACGTACCGCAGAATTGAAGGAAATCGTAGCCAAACAACATGCCATCAAAGCCGAATGGGCCAAAGCCAATCCGGCAAAAGCAGCCAAACTGGAACAATTCTTTTCCGGCAAGGCTCCCCAAATAGACTGGAGCAGCATACAGCAAAAACCCAACGGGCCTACCCGCGCCGGATCGGCTGCCGCATTGGGACTCTTGGCCGAACAGGTTGAGAACATGATCGTGGCTGATGCCGACCTCTCCAACTCGGACAAAACGGACGGCTTCCTGAAGAAAACCCACGCATTCACCAAGGGCGACTTCAGCGGTGCTTTCCTCCAAGCCGGCGTGGCCGAACTGACCATGGCCTGCTGCTGCATCGGCATGGCCCTGCATGGCGGCGTCATTCCGGCCTGTGGCACCTTCTTCGTATTCTCCGACTATATGAAACCGGCCATCCGCATGGCTGCCCTGATGGAACTGCCCGTCAAATTCATCTGGTCGCACGATGCATTCCGCGTGGGCGAAGACGGTCCCACCCACCAACCCGTGGAACAGGAAGCCCAAATCCGCCTGATGGAAAAAGTACAGAACCACAAGGGCCACAACTCCATGCTGGTGCTCCGTCCTGCCGACGTCGAAGAGGCTACCGTGGCCTGGCAATTGGCCATGGAGAACAATGCGACCCCCACAGGTCTCATCTTTTCCCGCCAGAACGTCAACAACCTGCCTGAGGGAACAGACTACAGCCAAGCCACCAAGGGTGCCTACATCGTAGCCGGCTCGGACGAAAATCCGGATATCATCCTGCTGGCTTCCGGTTCGGAAGTGTCTACCTTGGTTGCCGGAGCCGGACTGTTGCGCAAAGATGGCATACGGGTGCGCATCGTCTCCGTCCCCTCCGAAGGCCTGTTCCGCTGCCAGACTCCCGAATATCAGGAAAGTATCTTACCCCGCCACATCAAGATATTCGGCCTCACCGCCGGACTGCCAGTCACGCTGGAAAGCCTGGTAGGTCACAACGGCAAAATCTGGGGACTGCCCTCCTTCGGCTTCTCCGCTCCGTACAAGGTATTGGATGAGAAGCTGGGCTTCACGGCAGAAAACGTCTACAACCAAGTAAAAGCTATGCTCTAAACATCAACCACGCACACAGATGATACCGCAGGTCATATCCCTGCGGCCTCTGTGTGCTTCACTCATTTCATAACCAAAGCAAGAAACAATGAAGACTATAGGACTTTGCTCCGACCACGCCGGATTTCCGCTGAAACAACACGTCAAACAATGGCTTGAAGCGAAAGGATGGCCCTACAAAGACTTCGGCACCTACAGCGAAGAAAGTTGCGACTATCCTGACTATGCCCACCCGATGGCCGAGGCCATCGAAGCCGGCGAGTGCTATCCCGGTATTGCCATCTGCGGCAGCGGACAGGGCATCAGCATGACCATGAACAAGCATCAAGGCGTACGCTGCGCCCTCTGCTGGCAGCCCGAACTGGCAGCCCTCGCCCGCCAGCACAATGACGCCAACGTGCTGGCCATGCCCGGACGCTTCATCAGCAATGAGCAAGCAGATGCCATCATGGAGGCTTTCTTCAATACAGATTTCGAAGGCGGACGCCACCAACGCAGGGTAGACAAGATACCTGTACGGAAATAGACAGACATGCAAGACTACATCTTCCACAAAGACCGGTTGCTGCTTCGGAAAGACAGCGAAGGACGCTACCATGTACCCTACGAAAGCGAACTGCCCGACGAACTGTTGAAGCAGAGGCTCTCGCACGAGGTGCTGTTGCCCAACGGCTCTACCATCCGGGCCACCGACATTGACCACGAGATCCCGGAAGACGACACCCAACGGATGGTAGGACTACGCGCCTCGTTCGACTACCTGCCGCTCAACGAATACAAAGCCGCGGGCAAGGCTTTCCAGATTATCTGGTGGGATCGCCACAGCCACTTCTGTCCCGTCTGCGGCACACCCACGGAGAAGCAGACCCCCATCATGAAGAAGTGCCCCGCGTGCGGCTACGAAATCTATCCACCTATCTCCACCGCCATCATCGTTCTCATCCGTCGCGGCGAGGACGAGGTGTTGCTGGTCCACGCCCGCAACTTTCGAGGCACGTTCTACGGCTTGGTCGCAGGCTTTCTGGAACCGGGCGAAACGTTGGAGCAATGCGTGGAACGCGAGGTGCGTGAAGAGACCGGGCTCCGCGTCCGCAACATCACCTACTTCGACAGCCAGCCTTGGCCCTACCCCAGCGGCCTGATGGTAGGATTCACGGCCGAATATGCCGGCGGCACCATCAAGCTACAGGATGATGAACTCAGCGCCGGCGCCTTCTACCACCGCGACCATCTGCCGGAACTGCCGCAAAAGCTCAGCATCGCCCGCCGCCTCATCGACCATTGGCTGAACGAACGGTCATGACAACTGCCTCAGAAACCGACAGTATCGCAGCCAATCGATGAAGCTCCTTCGGCAAACCCTAAAAAAATACAAGAAAAGGTGGACGCCCGCCCCGGCGTCCGCCTTTTTTTGTACTTTTGCAGGGTAAGTAAAGCACGTAATTACATACTAACTGATATGAACAAGATTCTCCACAAAGAACATTTCTCCGAGAAGGTCTTCAAACTCGTGGTTGAAGCCCCCCTCATCGCCCGGTCGCGCAAGGCCGGGCACTTCGTTATCGTCCGTGTGGGCGAGAAGGGCGAACGTATGCCCCTCACCATTGCCGAAGCTGACCCCGTGGCCGGCACCATCACCCTCGTGGTGCAGGAAGTAGGCCTCTCCTCCACCCGCCTCTGCGAGCTGAACGAAGGCGACTACATCACCGACGTCGTAGGCCCCCTGGGACAAGCCACGCACATCGAGAAGTTCGGCACCGTGGTCTGCGCCGGAGGCGGCGTGGGAGTCGCCCCGATGCTGCCCATCGTACAGGCTCTGAAGGCTGCCGGCAATCGCGTCATCACCGTCCTGGCCGGACGCACCAAGGAACTGATTATCCTGGAAAAAGAGATGCGTGCCTCCAGCGACGAGGTCATCATCATGACCGACGACGGCAGCTACGGGCAGAAAGGTCTGGTGACCAATGGCGTGGAACAGGTCATCCTGCGCGAGAAGGTGGACAAGTGCTTCGCCATCGGCCCTGCCATCATGATGAAGTTCGTCTGCCTGCTGACCAAGAAATATGACATCCCCACCGACGTATCGCTCAACACCATCATGGTGGACGGCACGGGCATGTGCGGTGCCTGCCGCATCACCGTGGGCGGCAAGACCAAGTTTGTCTGCGTCGACGGCCCCGAGTTCGACGGCCACCAGGTGGACTTCGACGAGATGCTGAAACGCATGGGCGCCTTCAAGCCCTACGAACAGGAGGAGATGCACAAGCTGGAGCATCCCGACACCTGCCAGGCCACGGGCGAACCCGTCCAGCCCGCCGAAGAGGACAAGACCCGCAACGCCCCCTGGCGCGTGGAACTGCGCAAGGCCATGAAGCCCAAGGAACGCACCGCCATCCCCCGCGTCAAGATGCCCGAACTCGACCCCGAATACCGCAGCCACAGCCGCCGCGAGGAGGTGAACCTCGGCCTCAACGAAGAGCAGGCCTTGACCGAAGCCAAGCGTTGCCTGGACTGCGCCAACCCCGGCTGCATGACCGGCTGCCCCGTGGGCATCGACATCCCGCGCTTCATCAAGCACATCGAGAAAGGCGAATTCCTCGAGGCCGCCAAGACCCTGAAGGAGACCAGCGCCCTGCCCGCCGTCTGCGGACGTGTCTGCCCGCAGGAGAAGCAGTGCGAATCCCAGTGTATCCACCTGAAGATGAACGAGCCCGCCGTGGCCATCGGCTACCTGGAACGCTTCGCCGCCGACTACGAACGCGACAGCGGCCAGATCTCCGTGCCCGAGATTAAGGAGAAGAATGGCATCAAGGTGGCCGTGGTCGGAAGCGGCCCCGCCGGTCTGTCCTTCGCGGGCGACATGGCGAAGAAGGGCTACGATGTCACCGTCTTCGAGGCGCTGCACGAGATTGGCGGCGTGCTGAAGTACGGCATCCCCGAGTTCCGCCTGCCCAACAAGATTGTGGACGTGGAGATAGACAACCTGGCCAAGATGGGCGTGCAGTTCGAGAAAGACTGCATCATCGGCAAGACGCTCAGCATCGCCGAGCTGAAGGAAGCCGGCTTCCGCGGCGTGTTCGTAGCCAGCGGCGCGGGCCTGCCCAACTTCATGAACATCCCCGGCGAGAACTCCATCAACATCCTCTCGTCCAACGAATACCTGACGCGCGTCAACCTGATGGACGCCGCCAGCGAGGACAGCGACACCCCTGTGCCCTTCGGCAAGCGCGTGGTAGTCATCGGCGGCGGCAACACGGCCATGGACTCTGTACGTACGGCCAAACGCCTGGGTGCCGAGCGTGCAATGATAGTCTATCGCCGCAGCGAGGCCGAGATGCCCGCAAGAATAGAGGAGGTAAAGCACGCCAAGGAAGAAGGCGTGGAGTTCCTCACCTTGCACAACCCCATTGAATACCTGGCCGACTCACACCATGTTTTTTTCGGTTTCCCATTCTTGGTAATTGAGATTTGAGATAATTGAGATCTGAGACAATTGAGATCTGAGATAATTGAGATTTGAGAGGAGCATAAAAACGCATTCCGTCTTGTAAGCCTTTGATTGCCAGCCCAAAATGCATTTTTCAGAAATCAGGACAAAAAAACGTCCCCTTACCCCGCCCCGATTTTTGGCTCTCACCGGCATTGGCCTTACCTTTGCAATGTCAAGGCCGGGACAATGTAAAAGGATGAAGAATTATACGGCGTGCGGGATGGAATTGTGCATTTCCACATCAGATGCAGGGTAGGCAATAATCAGTTGTCCCTCATCATTCATTCCTAACCACACTACCGGATTATCATTTCCGAAATGAAAAAATTTTCGTTCCTTTGCAACCAAACGAAACGGTTCTTCCGTCCAATGCATAGAATAAACCCTAAAAAACGAAACGATATGACGAAACATCTGATTCTTTCTATCCTGGCAGCAGAGATTATCAGCCTGGCAGTCTCCGCACAACCACGCACCGTCTTCGAACGCGACAGCCTGGGACGCACGACGCGCATCATTGAAGTGAGGGACACCGTGCGCGACGGACGAGCCGAAACCGACACGCTGAGCATCACGACCTACGAGGAGCCTGTAGACAAAGCCTCTTCCAACCGCACTGTCACCGTCAGCGGCGACTGGCATCTGGATGACTTCTGGCCCTTCAACACGGCGTTTGTCAATGGGCTGATACTGCTCCTGGTCATGCTCTTCCTGGGCTTCCCCGTCATCCTCATCCTGATTATCGTCTACTTCCGCAACAAGAACCGCAAGCGCAAGTACCTGCTTCTACAGCAAGCCCTGGCCAACGGCCAGCCCCTGCCGCGCGAGGCTTTCCGCGAAATTGCCCTGCCAGACAACCGCACGAAGGGTTTCCGCAACATCTTTCTGGGCCTGGGACTCTTCATCTTCATCTGGGCGCTGACGGACACATTCGGCCTGGCCTGCGTGGGCCTGCTCATCATGTTCGTGGGCTTCGGCCAACTGGCCATACACTACACGCGACCCAAGACGGAGCAACCGGCGGACGGAGGACGCACGGAAGACCGCGAACCGAAAACACGCGACGATGAGCCGGCTCAGTGACCTAGCCCTCGTGGCACGAGTGGCGACACTGCACGACACCCGCGCCTTCGACCAGTTGGTGCGCCGCTACCAGTCACCCGTCCGCCGCTTCTTCCTCCACCAAACGTGCGGCGACGCCGCACTGAGCGATGACCTGGCACAGGACACCTTCCTCAAGGCATACACTGCGCTGGCATCCTTCCACGGGCTGGCCAACTTCAGCACCTGGCTCTATCGTATTGCATATAACGTTTTTTATGACTATCTTCGCAGCCGGCACGAGACGGACCCGCTGGACACCGTCCGCGTGGACGCGCAGGCCAGCACGCAGCAACCCGACATCGGCCGCGAGATGGACATCTACAGCGCCCTCGCCACGCTCAAGGAAGCCGAACGGACGTGCATCACCCTCTTCTACCAGGATGATCTCAGCATCGACCGCATAGCGGACATCACAGGCATGCCCGCCGGGACGGTAAAGAGCCACTTGGCACGGGGTAAACAAAAACTGGCTACTTACTTAAAACAAAACGGCTATGACAGAAAATGAAGACCAACTGATAGGACAATTCCTCGCCCCGGCACGACGGGACATCCCCGACAATGGATTCACACGACGCGTCATGCAGCGCGTGCCAGACCGCCGCGACCGCCTGGCCCGCGTGTGGACCTGCACAGGATTCACACTGGCAATCGCACTGTTCCTCGCCCTGGACGGCGTACGCGTGGTATGGCAATCACTGCAAGAGGCCCTGGACGGCGTGCTGGCACAAGGGCTTCCCGCCGACGCGGATCCGCGCGCGCTACTGGTCGCAGGGGCGGTATTATTGTTCCTCGGCTACAAGAAGATTGCCTCTCTGGCGTGAACTTTCGGGGAAAAAGCGTACCTTTGCGCCCCGATAACCCCCTAAACAGGTAATCATCTTGAAGCATACTTTATTATTTGCATTATACGCACTTGCGTTTCTCCTACTGCCCCGCCCCGCCGCCCTGCACGCCCAGGACGAGGGGAGCGAACGCGCCATGAAGGCTTGGCTGCAGAGCCAGGGCGTCCCCGTCAGCGACCGCAACCGCGTCCGACTACTGACTTCCGGCCAGGAAAAGTTCGACGACCTGTTCGCCGCCATCCGCCAGGCCCGGCACCATGTACACCTGGAGTACTTCAACTTCCGCAACGACTCCATCGCCAATGCCCTCTTCGACCTATTGGCCGAAAAGGTGGCTGAAGGTGTGGAGGTGCGCGCCATGTTCGACGCTTTCGGCAACTGGTCGAACAACCGTCCTCTGCGCAACCGCCACATGAAAGCTATCCGCAAACGAGGTATCGAGTTGGTGAAATTCGACCCCATCACTTTCCCGTGGGTAAACCACGCCCTCCACCGCGACCATCGTAAGATAGTGGTCATTGACGGCTGCATAGGTTATACAGGCGGCATGAACGTAGCCGACTACTATCTGCACGGTCTGCCCAAGATAGGACAATGGCATGACATGCACCTCCGCATAGAGGGAGACGCCGTACGCTACCTGCAAGGCATTTTCCTCACCACATGGAACCGCGAGACAGGCCAGCACGTAGGCGGGCCGGAGTACTATGCCGATGTCCCCATCCCGACGGACAAAGCCGTGGAAGTGGCCATTGTAGACCGCGTGCCCCGCGAAACGCCGCGCATCATCCGGCGAACCTACACCGCGGCCATAGACAGCGCGAAACAGGTTATCCGCATCATCAATCCCTACTTCGTGCCCACACGCTCCATCCGCCGCGCACTGAAGGACGCCCTCCGGCGCGGCGTACAGGTGGAAATCATGATGCCCTCCGTCAGCGACGTCCCCTTCACACCCGACGCCGCCCTCTACTTCGCCCATAAGCTGGCCCGCCGCGGCGCTAAGATTTACCTCTTCAACGGTGGTTTCCACCACTCCAAGGTGATGACCGTGGACGACACCTTCTGCACCGTGGGCACGGCTAACCTGAACAGCCGCAGCCTGCGCTACGACTATGAGACGAACGCTTTCGTCTTCGACCCGCAGACCACGAACCGCCTCAACGCACTCTTCCACCGCGACTGCCTCAACAGCACAAGATTGACCCGGGAGTGGTGGATGCAACGCCCGCGTAGAAAAAAAATCAAAGGGTGGTTTGCCCACTTGTTCACACCTGTCTTATAACACACCACATCCTGATTATGAAACAATACTTAGACCTCCTCCAACGCATCCTCGACGAGGGTGTACACAAGGAAGACCGTACGGGCACGGGGACTCTGAGCGTCTTCGGCCATCAGATGCGCTTCCGCCTGGACGACGGCTTCCCCTGCCTCACCACCAAGAAGCTGCACCTCAAGTCCATCATCCACGAGTTGCTGTGGTTCCTCAGCGGCGACACCAACGTGCATTACCTGCAAGAACACGGCGTCCGCATATGGAATGAATGGGCAGGCCCCGACGGCGACCTGGGGCACATCTATGGCTACCAGTGGCGCTCATGGCCCGACTATCAAGGCGGCTTCATCGACCAGATCAGCGAAGCTGTGAATACCATCCGGCATAACCCCGACTCACGCCGCATCATCGTCAGCGCATGGAATGTGGCCGACCTCGGACGAATGAACCTGCCCCCGTGCCACCTGCTCTTCCAGTTTTACGTGGCCGACGGGCGCCTCAGCCTGCAGATGTACCAGCGCAGTGCAGACACTTTCCTGGGCGTGCCCTTCAACATCGCCTCCTATGCCCTGCTGCTCCAGATGATGGCACAAGTCACAGGCCTGAAGGCAGGTGACTTCATCCACACACTGGGCGATGCGCACATCTACCTCAACCACCTTGAACAAGTCCGTCTCCAACTTACCCGCACACCGCGCCCCCTGCCTCGGATGCGCCTCAATCCGGAGGTAAAGGACATCTTCGGTTTCCGCTATGAGGATTTTGAACTGACGGATTATGACCCGTGGCCACACATCGCGGGGACGGTGTCCGTGTGAAGGGGACATTAAAAATGTAACGAGAAGTTTAAAGGAGTTGGAAGGAATATTGTTTCGCACCAGAGAGGATGTATCAAAATGACAAACAACTATCAAATGACAGGTAATCTCTATTTTGATACACCCGCGTGTATCGCCGGACCAACTATTGGCCTCAAACTTCCTCTAACTCATTCTAACCCCCTTTACACGCCTCAAAGATTAACCATTTATCATTAACCGTTTATGAAACTTTCCCTCATCGCCGCTATCGACCGCCGGCGTGCCATCGGCTATCAAAATAAGTTACTCTTCTGGCTCCCCAACGACCTGAAGCGCTTCAAGTCACTCACCACGGGCCACACTATCCTGATGGGCCGCAAGACTTTCGAATCCTTGCCCAAGGGAGCGTTGCCCAACCGCAGAAACGTGGTGCTCTCCTCGAATGACCTTGTGCTGCCCGGTGCAGAAGTTTTCCATTCACTGGAAGAAGCCCTCGCCTCCTGCGGTACGGACGAGCACGTGTACATCATCGGCGGGGAGAGCCTTTATCGCCAGGCGCTTCCTTTGGCCGACGAGCTTTGCCTGACGGAAATAGGTGCAGAAGCTCCGAAGGCCGACGCCTGGTTTCCGCCCCTCGACCCGGAGATATGGTACGAAAAAAGCAGAGATGCCCGTCCTGCCGACGAGAAACATCCCTGCCCCTACGCTTTCGTGGAGTACGTACGACGCTAAGCTTGGGTTCCCTCCACGTAATCCTCGTCATCTTCCACCGGCAATATCGGCACCTGACGCTTGATGGCCTCGTGGAAGGAGATGAGCGTTTCTGTCCGCGCCAGCCCAAGGGGTTGGAGCTTGTCGTGGATGATGCTGAGAAGGTGGTGGTTGTTGCGTGCATACAGTTTGATGAACATATCATATTTCCCCGTAGTGAAGTGGCACTCCACAATCTCCGGGATGGCCTCCAACGCCTTGGTCACGGCATCAAACGAGGCCGGATCCTTCAGATATATGCCAATGTAGGCACACGTCTCATAACCGATTTTCTCCGGGTCAATGATGAACTCCGATCCTTTCAGCACGCCCAGGTTGGTCAGCTTCTGCACACGCTGATGGATGGCCGCTCCCGACACATTGCACGCACGAGCCACTTCCAGGAAGGGAATGCGCGCATTGTCAGCTATCAGCCGCAAGATCTGTTCGTCCAGACTATCTAATTGATGATGTCCCATTATCGTTTCACGTATTTATGTTTATAATGAATATAATAGCTCTCTTGCCCGTCGGGGCAGATGCAAAGTTAGACATTTTCCCCCAATCTGCCTACAATTTGTTACTTTTCTCCCCTAAAAAAGAATAAATGACAGACAAAAGCGTATCTTTGCGGCGATAAAACCAACTATCGACATGAAAAGAAGAAACCTGCTCCTCGCGTTCCTCCTGGCCTGCACGGGAGTGAGCGCACAGAATTTTGACGAGTATTTCACGGACAAGACACTGCGCGTGGATTACCTCTTCACTGGCAACACCAGCCACCAAGCCATCTGTGTGGACGAACTTTCCGCCCTGCCCCGATGGGCAGGACGCCGACACCACCTGGCAGAATTGCCCCTGGAGGGCAACGGACAGATTACGATGCGCGACGCTGCAAGCGACTCCGTCATCTATCGCACTTCTTTCTCCTCCCTCTTCCTGGAGTGGCTGGAGACGGACGAGGCACGCACTGTGGACAGAGGCTTTGAGAATACCTTCCTCCTGCCCTATCCCCGGCGAAAAGCCGTGGTGGAAATCACCCTCCTCGACCCACACCACCAGGTACGCACCCGCCTGACCCACACCGTGAATCCGGAGGACATTCTCATCCACGAGAAAGGACACACGCACATCACGCCCCACCGCTACCTGCTCCAGAGCGGCCCGGCCGACCGGTGCATCGACGTAGCCATCCTGGCCGAAGGCTATACGGAAGAGGAAATGGACACCTTCTACCAGGACGCCAAGGTGGCCTGCGAAAGCCTCTTCGGCCACGAACCGTTCCGCTCGATGAAGCAACGTTTCAATATCGTAGCCGTGGCCAGTCCCTCGGAAGACAGTGGAGTGAGCATCCCGCGCCTCGACCAGTGGAAGAACACAGCCTTCCACTCGCACTTCAGCACCTTCTACTCCGACCGTTACCTCACCACCTCGCGCCTCAAAGCCCTGCATGATGCGCTGGCAGGCATCGACTATGAGCACATCATCGTCCTGGCCAATACGGACGAATACGGAGGCGGAGGCATATACAACTCCTATACACTGACCACCGCCCATCACGAAAGTTTCCGCCCAGTCGTGGTGCATGAGTTCGGACATAGTTTCGGAGGCTTGGCGGACGAATATTTCTACGAAGAGGACATCATGAGCGACACCTATCCCACCGATGTGGAACCCTGGGAGCCTAATGTCACCACCCGCGTAAACTTCGCCTCCAAATGGGCGGACCTGATCCCGGAAGGCACCCCCATGCCCACACCCGCCGAGGACTTCAACACCTACCAGGTGGGTCTCTACGAAGGAGCAGCCTATTCATTCAAGGGCCTGTATCGCGGTTCCTACAATTGCCGCATGCGCACCAACGACTATCCGGCCTTCTGCCCCGTATGCCAACGCGCACTCCGGAGACTGATTGAATTTTATACGGAATAGATTAATTATCAGAAAACAGACACTTATGCTCAGATTACAACGCATCCACACGGCCGACAAGGCCTTGTATGACTTCATGGAGAACCTTCTGGTGGCCTCCTTCCCTGCGGAAGAATACCGCGACCTGGATCAACTACGCCAGTATGCAGACAGCCGCGAGACTTTCCGATGCAACGTCATCCTCGATGAGGACGATACCCCCATCGGACTTTTCAACTACTGGGATTTCGGCACTTTCTGCTATGGTGAACATTTCGCCATCGACCCCGCCCGACGCAACGGAGGGCAAGGCAAACGTGCCTTGGAGGAATTGTGCCGACAGGTACACCCACGCCCCATCGTCCTGGAAGTGGAGATGCCCGTGGAGGAAATGTCCCGACGACGCATCGGCTTCTACCAGCGCCAGAGATTCACCCTTTGGGACAAACCCTACCAGCAACCTCCCTACAAGCCGGGGGACGGATTCCTACCCATGCGCCTCATGGCCTACGGAGACATCGACCCGGAAATGGCTTTCGACACGGTGTGCGCGCGCATCCATCGAGAGGTGTATGGTTGTTCGTTGTGAGGGGATTGGAAGTTAGAGCCCGATAGCTTTGTCTGTCGATTTTGCCAAAGGTATTGGCCTCTAACTCCTTGAAACGAAGCAATACCTCCCTCCCTATCAACACTCTATCACTACTTCCTCAAGCTTATTCCCCCTCCCGCTTCCGTGCCGAATAGTTGACATTCAGTGCGTGCACCTTCCGGAGCACTTCCTTGATATCCGCCACGATGCCCATCTGCGTATTTTCATCAATCTTCAGGGAAACCTGCATCCGGGGACGATCAGCCTCCGACAAGCGGGCACGCTCCGCCTCAATGTAGGGACGGATATCACCGGTGTCAGCCAGGACATCGTTCAACTGGATGCAGCTTTCCTCCCCCAAACGGACACGATAGGGCCCGGCGGGACGCCCCACGTAAAGATAGGTGACCAGCGACTTCCGCTCCAAGCGCTCCAGCTCGGCAGCTTGCGGCACGGTGAACTCCACCTTCAGGCGTGATTCACGCATGGTGGTCACAATCATGAAGAAGAACAAAAGAGTGAAAATCAAGTCGGGCAAGGAAGAGGTGTTCAGCGTAGGCATCTCCCGCCGGCCCGTGCGGTTAAAACGACCTTTCAGCATAAGCAACTATTCATTTTTAGGAGGTAAGAGATTAATCATTTTCGGCTTTGACTTCGGAAATTTTTTGCGGAAAGACCTCTCGCACAGCCTGCTTCCTGTCAGGCGTCAGGTCGGCATAATTCTGCCCCCACCGGCTCCGGGACAGTTCGTCGCGCAAGTCCCGATAGGCGCCCGCCAGCTCATCCTGCACGGCAATGTAGGCGCGATAGGACGCACGGCGCGAGCAACGCAGGGCAATGACATGCTGCTCCGTCACAGGCACCGTGCCCAGCAGAGGCACCTCCACCGGCACCCGTTCGGGCAGGCCGGGGTCATCCTGCGGATTGGCAATGAAGAGCTTGGCCCTCGCGCGCAACTCCGGCAAGTCCACATAGTCGCCGGCACACTTCACGCGGTCATCCTCCTCAATGTCTATCAGCAAAACATTCCGCTCCTGCAACTTCATCGCCTCCTCAGGACGTCCGGGTGGAGGCAAGCGGCGAAGCAGCCCGCGGTCCGTGTCCATAGAGGTGGTCAGCAGGAAGAAAATCAAAAGCAGGAAGGCAATGTCCGCCGTAGAACTGGCGTTGATTTCCGGGATTTTACGATTGGGACGCCGATATATCATAAGCCCCTCCTCATCCACCGTTTACGCACTCCGAACCCCACCACCAGCGCCACTCCCACGCCCAGCAACACATACACCGCATAAAGGAACATATCCGCCAAGCGCAACCAGAAGGGGGTGTTCTCCCCTCCGTCATATCCCGGCAGATCCAGCGGACGTTCGCTCCCGCAGAGCCAGGACACGCCCAGCAGCAGTATCAGTGCCCCCACGCCCGCCAACGAGCGCCAGACTTCGCGAGGCGAAACCGCCAGGCGGCGCAGGAACTGGCACGCCATCGCACCCAGCGTCACCGCCACAGCCAGGCCCAGCAACACATACATCCACACCAGCAGCGCATCCGTATACCGGGGTTCGTCTTTCGTCAGGTCTGCCACCAGACGCTCCTCCAGCGGCGTCTCCCCGCCCATGAAAAACAGGGCAAGCACCAGCACCGTCACGCCCAATAAGACGTAACACACGGCACCCGACGCGTTTTGTATCCGGAATTTTCTCATCATGCCCACACCTCTCCTTTCCGGTTATCTCCCGTAACGCAGGTCATACTTGATCACCATATCCAGCAACGTGACAGACGAGTCCTCCATCTCCTGCGTCAAGGCTTCTATCTTGGACAACACATAGTTGTAGAACAGCTGGAGAATCAACGCAACAATCAGTCCGAAGATAGTCGTGATGAGCGCTACTTTCATGCCACCTGCCACTACCGCCGGCGAAATGTCGCCCACCTGCTGAATATTGTCGAACGCCTGCACCATACCGATCACCGTACCCAGGAATCCCAACGAGGGCGCCATGGCAATGAAGAGCGTGATCCACGAGCAACCCCTTTCCAGATAACCCGCCTGCACGCCCCCGTAGGCCACAACAGACTTCTCCACCACATCCACCCCCTGATCCAGGTGCATCAGGCCCTGATAGTAAATGGAAGCCACCGGACCGCGTGTGCCACGGGCAATATCCTTGGCACGGTCCACATCGCCCTCCTCCAAGGCACGCTCTACGGAGGCCGTGAACCGTTTCGTGTCCACCTCCGCCAGACTCAAGTAGATGATGCGCTCGATGCAGAAAGCCAGACCGATGACAAAAGCCGCCGCAATCCAACTCATAAAAAAGGCCGAACCCTCGATGAACTTCTTCTTCAGCACCTGGTGGAAACCGGAAACCTCCGCCCCGGCATCCCCGACGTCCGACAGAGGCAAGTCCGTCGCCTCCTCCTCCACGGGAAAGCCTTCGGGAAACCCCTGCGCCGCCACGGGCGGCAGGGCCAGGAACAAGGCCGCGCACAAGACGGCCCAAAAGACAAGAAATCTTCTCATACGTCGTTTTTCTAACATTTTTCTTCGCTTTGCAGCTGTACGCTGCTCCCGGGAGGACGGCTGCGGGCGGAGGCACCAACCACAAGGAAAAGCGGTATCCCTCTGCCAAACAAAGCCAGCCTCTCCGCGCCACAAAGATAAAAACTCTGCCAAGATTTGCCAAAAAACAAAGGGACAAATAGGGAGAAAAAACACACTTTCCGCAGAATAATGATTTTGAAGTTGGAAATCATGCAGTTACAAAGAGGCGTCGCCACACCTGCCTGCGAACGGCAAAATGAGCCGCCCTCCCTGACCGCTTTTGTGAAAACCGACAAACGACAATTATACGTTGCACGATATAATTTTGTGCAAAACAAAAAAATACACTTCAGGTGTCTCTTCGCATTCCTCCTCACGTCAGATGCCATTTTATCCTATTTGTATGCTTTTTTTGTATTCTGGACACTTTTTTGAGACGGCAAAATTCGATGGTTCACAACTTCCGCAAAAACACTGAACAATTTCTCGCATAACACTTCGCAATTTCCCGGGAAATACTTCACAGTTTCGGAAGAAATTGTTCAGTGTTTTTTGGAGGATGTTTAAGAAAATGTAATAAGCTGATTATCAATTTGTCGCATTAAGAAGAATGCTTACAAAAATAAATTTTGTAACATACTTTCATCAAAAAACGGAATGCTGCATTAAGAATAGGATATCAAGAATTTTCAGCACCTGCCACGACTAAAATGCACAAACTTTATTGAAAAGCCAGCTACAGGCATTGCGAAACTGCAAAGATATTCCCATGAAACAACACACCATGAAGCGGCATTTGTCTTTGAAAGAAAAATCATATCTTTGCCGGATAAAACGACCTCTAACAAACAGATGAGATGGACAATACGCGTGATCATAAGATTCTCTTTTCGGAAGCGCTCAAAGAGTTGGTAAAGTCCTTGAAACAAAGACGGCTGGCGGATGTATTCCGGTTTGTCTCTTTTGTGGCGGGAGAATCATACGGCCCGCACTGCCACCTGCGTATTGAACTGAACTACGTTAAAAAAGGTTCGTGCCGAATTCTGCTGGAAGAGGGAAGCGTGTCGTTTCAAGAGGGCGACCTGATGCTGCTTCCTCCTCATGTTTCGCATAAGTTTGAAGCGGGTGAGAAGGGATGCACCTTGATGCAGCTTGAATTTCTACCGGATAAGTAATCATTCCTATTTAGTTTATACTATCGACGTATCTGTCATTCTGAGCGAAGCCCGTAGGGCGTAGTCGAAGAATCTCACTACATGCACTGCCCAAGGGAATCGTGTCTTTCTGGAGATGTTTCG
>DWZE01000135.1 GCA_019118325.1 Candidatus Bacteroides intestinavium | reverse complement strand
ACAAACAATTCTTTATTTCATACTGCCGCCAATGATATCCAGCAACTCATTGGTGATGCTCTGCTGGCGGGTCTTGTTGTACTGTATCGTCAGTTCCTGAATCAAATCTTCCGCATTGTCCGTCGCAGCCTGCATGGCCAGCATACGGGCCGCATGCTCGGAGGTCACGGAGTCCAGCAACATCGTGTATATCTTCTGGCACAGCACCATCGGCAACAATTCCGACAAGACCTTTCCGACGGAAGGCTCCACGATATAATCGTTATTGAATCCACGGGAAGCCTCTTTCTTTCCGTCAGCCGTTGTCCCGGTCATCTTGGACAAGTCAATCGGCAGGTAATCCTCGCGCGTCAATATCTGCGAACCCATGGACTTGAAATGATGATAAATCAATTCCACCCGGTCCACCTTGTTCTCCGCAAAGCTTGTCATCAGTTCATTGGCCAACTGATAGGCATCGGCATACGCAGGCACATCCACCAGCTTCTGATAGGAACCCTGCTTGACACACGCCAACTTCTTGACGGCCTCCTCCACTTTCTTGCCCACGGGATATACCAGGATATTTTCCTTTCCCAGCGACTGGTAGCCCGCCACGGTCTTTTCGAGCAGACGCGCCACATTCGAATTGTACGCGCCACACAACGAACTGTTGGACGAACACACCACAATGGCCACTCGCGTCACTTCCCTCTTCGCCGTATAGACGGATTCGAATGAAGTCTCCGTCCGCAAGAAGTTCGTCAGTATTTCATTCAGCTTCCGCTGGTAAGGCAACATGCTCGTAATCCGGCCCTGCGCCTTATGCAGCTTTGCCGAGGCCACCATTTTCATGGCCGACGTAATCTGACGCGTGCTCTTTACGGAATTAATTCTATTTTTAACCTCTTTCAGTGAAGCCATGTCCTACCCTCTTTATTACATGAATTGTTTAGCAATCATCGCGGCGGCCTTCTCAATCTTCTGGCACACCTCGTCGTTGATGACACCTTTCTTCAGGACATCCAGAATCTCCTCTTTCTGGTTGGACTCCAGATAATTCAGGAAGCTACGCTCGAAATCGCTGACTTTGTCCAAAGGTATGTCATGCAGCAGGCCGTGCGTACCGCAATACAAGATGGCAATCTGCTTCTCTACCGACATAGGACTATACTGCGGCTGCACCAACAGGCGCGTGTTCTTCTGTCCCTTGTCAATAGTAAGCGCCGTCACCGCGTCCATATCGCCGCTGAACTTCGTGAAAGCCTCTAGTTCGCGATATTGAGACTGGTCAATCTTCAGCGTTCCGGCCACCTTCTTCATGGCCTTCACTTGGGCATTACCACCTACACGGCTCACCGAAATACCTACGTCAATAGCCGGACGGTTGCCTTGGTTGAAGAGGTCTGTCACCAGGTATATCTGTCCGTCGGTAATGGAAATCACATTGGTAGGAATATAAGCGGAAACGTCGCCGGCCTGGGTCTCAATGATGGGCAATGCCGTCAGCGAACCGCCGCCTTTCACCTTGCCCTTCAGGCTGTCCGGCAAATCATTCATCTGGCAAGCCACTTCCTGCTGGTTGATAATCTTGGCAGCGCGCTCCAACAGACGGGAGTGCAGATAGAAGATATCACCCGGATAAGCCTCACGGCCCGAAGGACGGCGCAGAATCAACGATACCTCACGATAGGCAACAGCCTGCTTGGACAAGTCGTCGTAAACCACCAGGGCATGGCGGCCGGTATCGCGGAAATACTCGCCAATAGCAGCACCGGCAAACGGTGCATAGTATTGCAAGGCAGCCGGATCGGCAGCAGTGGCTGCCACTACGATGGTATAATCCATGGCTCCGTGCTGGCGCAACGTATTCACGATGCTGGCCACGGTGGAACCTTTCTGTCCGATGGCCACATAGATGCAGTATACCGGGTCTCCGGCTTCATAATTGCTGCGCTGGTTGATGATCGTATCAATGGCAATAGCCGTCTTGCCCGTCTGGCGGTCACCGATAATCAACTCACGCTGTCCGCGGCCGATAGGAATCATCGCATCCACGGCCTTCAGGCCGGTCTGCAAAGGCTGGTTCACGGGCTGACGATAGATAACGCCCGGAGCCTTGCGGTCCAAAGGCATCTCACACAACTCGCCGCCGATGAGCCCCTTACCGTCCAAAGGCACTCCCAGCGGATCGATGACACGTCCCAACATGCTCTCACCCACCATAATGGAGGCAATACGCTTGGTACGCTTCACCGTAAATCCTTCCTTGATTTTATCCGTCGGTCCCAGCAATACGGCACCGACATTGTCTTCCTCAAGATTCATGACAATGCCCATGACGCCGTTCTCAAATTCCACCAATTCACTGGCCTCGGCATTTCGCAAACCATAGATACGTGCCACGCCATCGCTCACCTGGAGCACGGTGCCGATCTCATCCAAAGAGACCTGCGTATCTATGCCTTCCAATTGTTTGCGGAGGACATCAGAAACTTCGCTTACTTTTATATTTTCAGATAGCATATGCTTAGTAATTTGTTATATGATTCTTCTGTTCTTGTCAATAAACTGTTGTTTCACTCTTTTCAACTGGGTAGCGACACTGGCATCCAACCTATAGTCATTTATATCAAAAATGAAACCGCCTTCCAACGCAGGATTCACTTCCGTCTGCAACTCCATCCGGGCGTGCAACATGGAAGAGGCGCTATTTCGGATGCGATCGGCCACCTTCTGGCTCACGGGCACGGCCGTTATCAGCCTGGCCACGCCAATATGTTTGCTCTGACGGTACAAATCCATGAATGAAAGGCACATATATTGCAAGATTTTCTCGCGTCGGTTCTTCAGCACCAACTTGACAAAGTCGGCAAAGGTCTTGTCCACCTTCCCGTCGCCCACGGCAGCCGCACACACCAATGCATACTTCTCTTTGGCGGGCAGCACCGGATTCTCCAGGGCGGCACGGAAACCGGGGCATTTGCTGAAAGTTTCCGTAAGCCCCTTGCACTGCTTGTACAAGATGTCTTCCGTGCCTTTTTCTTTCGCAAATCCCATCAACGCCTTTGCGTATCGCATCGAAATAATTCCTATATCCATGTTTTCTCCAAACGATTACGACTCAACGATTGGTCATCAAGCCTTCGGTCCTTTAATTATTCTTGCTTGCAGGGAGAACCTCGTCCAGCATCCGGTCTATCATGTCCATCTGCTCACGCTCTTCGTCCAAGTTCTTGCGAATCACTTTCTCGGCGATGTCCACGGACAGCACGGCCACCTGACGACGGATGTCACGGATGGCTTCTTCCTTCTCCTGCTGTATTTGTTTCCGCACTTCTTCCAGTTCTTTCTGGGCAACTGTCTCTGCCTGCTTGCGCGCATCGGCTATGATCCGTTCACGCTCTTGCATGGCCTCCCTCACAATACGCCCTTGTTCCTTGTTGGCCGTGGCTATCAAGGCTTCCGTCTCCTCCTTTATCTTGGAGAACTTCTCGTTGGCCTCGCGCGCCACTTCCATCGAGTGGTCAATGTAGGCCTTGCGTTCTTCCACCATCTTGACGATGACCGGAAATCCGTATTTGGCAAGTACTACAAACACCACCAAGAACGACAGGAGCATCCAAAAGAGCAAACCACTCTCGGGTAATAACAATGACATACTTGAAAACTCGGTTAAGAGCGGCCTGCAATCCCGCAATGCCGGGCACTGCCGGACCACAGGCCGCAAAGTTATAAACTACTACATCAGGAAGGTCAACAGACATACCACGACTGCCAGCAGGGCCACACCCTCGATCAAGGCAGCAGCAATAATCATGTTGTTACGGATGTCACCGGAAGCCTCCGGCTGACGGGCAATGGCCTCCATGGCCGTTCCACCAATCCGACCGATGCCAAGACCGGCACCAATAACAGCCAAACCGGCACCAATGGCCGCACCCATTTTCGTGATACCTACACCTGCAGCAGCAGCTTGCAATAATACAGACAGTAACATAACTTTCTAATTTTTAAATGGTTATTTAATAATTTACTAATTGTTTCTCACCTTTGTTTTTCCGACATCATTCAACTTTATGCTCTTGCGCCAAACCGATGAACACCGCCGACAACATCGTGAACACGTATGCCTGGATGAAGGCCACCAACAGTTCCAACGCATTCATGAAGATGTTGAACAGCACCGAAGCCACCGTCAGCGAACCGTTCAATGCCGGCCCCATACTGGCTGTTATGAACACCAGCGAAGCCAGAATGAGCATGGCCACGTGACCGGCCAGCATATTGGCAAACAGACGAATCATCAGGGCAAACGGTTTGGTGAATATGCCGAACAGCTCGATGAACGGCATCATGGGCACCGGCACCTTCAGCCACCAAGGTACATCGGGCCAGAAGATATCTTTCCAATAATGCTTGGTACCGAAGATATTGATGGCCAAGAACGTACACAACGCCAAGACAAACGTCACCGCGATATTGCCTGTCACACTCGCTCCACCGGGAAAGAACGGAATCAATCCCATCAGGTTGTTGATGAAGATGAAGAAGAAAGCTGTCAGCAGGTAGGGAGCAAACTTGCGGTAGTTGGGTCCCACGCAACTCTTTATCACATCATCATTCACCATCATGATGAGCATTTCCATAAGTCCCACGAAGCCGCCCGGGGCACCGGTTTCCTTTGGATGCCTCCGATACCAACGGGCCACACCCAACACGATGATCACCAGCAACAGGCTGTTGATGAACAAGGCCAGCGTCACCTTCGTGATGGAGATGTCCAGAGGACGTACCTCGTTGCCAGCCGCATCATGCTCCACCAGCTTGCCCTCGTAAGGACTACCCTCCGGTGCGATGGAGAATCCTTCATACGTACCGCCGTTCTCCTCCAGCCGGGAAGACAGGAAGGCGTGCCAGCCCGTCGTGCCACTATGCACGATGATCGGCAAGGGAATGGTGACATGCGTGTCTCCCATGTCCGTGATATGCCATTCATAAGCATCGCCGACGTGTCCGAATACGATTTCTTTCACATCTACCGGATTAGGCTCTTCCGTGGCCTCGGGCGTCGGAGCAGAATCATTGCCGGCGGCAAATGCAGGCACGCCACACAGCATCCCCACCACTGCCAACAAGGTCCCTATCAATATAGTCCGTAATCGTTTCATATTTCTTTAGTTTCCATTTTCCGACTTTTCCCCAACCGGGAGAAAAACCACGAATCATATATCAAATAGATAAAATAGTTGATGACAAATGCAGCCACGACTACCGCCACCTCTGTCTGGACAGCCACACAGAAAATGACAACCGCCATCACGGAAACAAACATCTTCACTATGCGTGCCAGCAGATAGACCTGCACCAACCGCTTCATATTGCCGCCCTTGCCACTCCTGGCCACCCCTGCCATCAGCAACGAGCCGATCACATAGAAGTAGACAGGTATCCAGATATAGTCGGACAAGAACAAGGCGGGGCGGACAGCATGGAAAATCCACATTCCGATGCCTCCTGTCAGCAATGTCAGCAAGGCCGTTCCCACCAGATATTTCCGTATCTCTACCACACTATTCATCTTTGCACGAACGCATCAACTTACACAGACGGAGACCTTGTTGTCGCTCATCTCGACAAAGCCTCCATGAATCTCTTCCGAATGCTCCCCGTCCTTCGTCACATACGACAGGATGCCTGCCTGCAAGGACGAAATGATGGGGGCATGTTGCGGCAAGATGGTGAACGACCCCATCGTTCCCGGCAGGGTGACGTGCTCCACTTCGCCGCTGAAGATTTCCTTTTCAGGCGAAAAGATTTCCAAATGCAACAGACCTTCCATACGCCTTTATGCTTTCTCTGCCTGTGCCAGCAGTTTCTTACCTTTTTCTATGGCCTCTTCGATGGTTCCCACGTTCAGGAAAGCCGATTCGGGCAGGTAGTCCACCTCACCGTCCAGAATCATCTTGAATCCCTTGATGGTATCCTCGATGTTCACCATCGTGCCAGGCACGCCCGTGAACTGCTCGGCCACCGCGAACGGTTGCGAGAGGAAGCGCTGTACACGTCTGGCACGGTTCACCAGCAGGCGGTCGGCTTCCGACAATTCCTCCATGCCGAGAATGGAGATGATATCCTGCAATTCCTTGTTGCGCTGCAAAATCTGCTTCACGCGCTGGGCCACCTCATAATGCTCCTTGCCCACGATGTGCGGGTCGAGGATGCGCGACGTGGATTCCAACGGGTCTACGGCCGGATAGATACCCATGGAGGCAATCTTGCGGTCGAGCACCGTCGTGGCGTCCAAGTGGGTGAAGGTCGTGGCCGGAGCCGGGTCGGTCAAGTCGTCGGCAGGCACATACACGGCCTGTACGGAAGTGATGGAACCGTTCTTTGTGGACGTGATTCGTTCCTGCATGGCACCCATTTCCGTGGCCAACGTCGGCTGGTAACCTACAGCCGAAGGCATACGGCCCAACAAAGCCGATACCTCGGAACCTGCCTGCGTGAAACGGAAGATGTTGTCGATGAAGAACAGAATGTCGCGCGGGCCATCTGTCTCCGCACCACTGTCGCGGAAAGACTCGGCCACCGTCAATCCGGACAATGCCACGGACTGACGTGCTCCAGGCGGCTCGTTCATCTGGCCGAACACCAAGGTCACTTGCGATTTGGCGACTTCGTCATAATCCACCTTCGTCAAATCCCAGTTGCCTTCTTCCATGCTCTTCTTGAATTCCTCGCCATAACGGATGACGCCGGATTCAATCATCTCGCGCAACAGGTCGTTGCCTTCACGGGTACGCTCGCCCACACCGGCAAACACGGAGAAACCGTGCTGCTTCTTGGCAATGTTGTTGATCAATTCCTGGATCAACACTGTCTTGCCCACACCGGCACCGCCAAACAGACCGATTTTACCACCTTTACTATAAGGCTCCAGCAAGTCAATCACCTTGATGCCCGTGTACAGCACTTCCTGCACCGTGGTCAAATCCTCAAACTTGGGCGGCTCCCGGTGAATGGGGTAAGCGCCCTCTCGATTCAGTTCCCTCATGCCGTCGATGGAGTCACCCACGACATTCATCAGGCGGCCTTTGATCTGGTCTCCCACCGGCATGGTAATGGAACCTCCCAGCGGACGCACCTTCATGCCCCGCTGCAAACCGTCCGTACTGTC
This sequence comes from Candidatus Bacteroides intestinavium, assembly GCA_019118325.1. Classification (GTDB taxonomy): domain Bacteria; phylum Bacteroidota; class Bacteroidia; order Bacteroidales; family Bacteroidaceae; genus Bacteroides; species Bacteroides intestinavium. Next base: position 13,024 of record DWZE01000135.1, on the reverse strand, counting down.
CATGGCCACCGTGCGGACCGTGTTCTCACCGATGTGCTGCTGCACCTCCACGATCAATCGCTTGCCATTGGGCCGCTTGATCTCCAGTGCATCATGGATACTGGGCAACACCAACTCGGTTCCGGCTTCCGGCGCTTCAAAGAATACGTCCACGACAGGTCCGATTACCTGCGAAATATGTCCAATGATCTGTGACATAAGCAAATTCTATTATATAATCCTTTTCTAATAATGTTCAGTCGTCAGTCCTCCACGAACTTCCTCACAAATGTAGAAAGAAATCGCCAATACTTGTACCACCTTATAGGATTTTTTGACATAAAAGCACTAAAATGAACGCTTCAAGGTACAATTAGACCTAAAAAGCGTTATTATGATAACACCGATTAACAATAGCACACCCCTTGGCATCCGGCTCCCCAAAACGAAAGAGCTATCGTCGGACGATGAAAGGGCTATCGAAAAAAGATGTATTCCCACCACATTAAAAAATCCCGGCCTCAACAGACCGGGATTGCTCACCACTATTCCTTAATTCCAATTCATCATTTCATCTCCACAGCTTTCGATGCCTTTCTCGTTACGGAAGTATGCTTCACAGCTGTCCGGAGACTGGCGGCATCCTGAGAAGCAGACGTGTCACCACTCATCTGTCCTAAAGCCGTGGATAGCATCAACTCGTCCTGATTGCCAAACGGCAGGAAGTGCGTCAAGTCACTGCTCTCATCCACCGAAATATCAGGCTGAAAACCTTCCGCATAGTCGGACTCGCCTTGGGAATTGTAGATCTTACAGACCATAGGGGACATGGTCAGCAGCAACTCCGGACTGGTAAAGGTCAGAGAACCCATATTTTTTCCGACCGTAACGTCGCCGATCAACACCACCTCCATATAAGGCTTCAGGCAATTGATCAACATCTCGGAAGCAGAAGCCGTCTCACTGCCGGTCAGGACATAAAGCCGGGAAAGATTCAGATTGGCTCCGCCCTGTATCAGGTTTTCATCCAGATAGAGGGGTGTCCTATCCTCCTGGGAATTTGCCCGGTATTCCAAGTAGCACAACGGCTGCCCCAAGGCAGAGGCCGGTGCCAGCATGGTGGACAGCAACTGGGCACAAGACACTTGACCGCCGTTGTTATAACGCAAATCCAACACAAACTCATTCACCTGCTGGGAGGAAAAGTACTGGAAAGCCTCACGCAAATCCTCGTCGTATTCGGTACTTGTGCTCGACAAGCCGGAGGTGAAATGGTTATAGACCAGATACCCTACCCGTCTACCTCCGACCATATAGACATTGCGATAATGCACCGGATTATCATCAATGGCACGAGCCCCCGCAAGGAGTTGCGGCTCATCGTAGGCCAAGATAGTGTCCAACTCCGCATCGTAATGGCCCACGGTCAGCTGCATGCTGCCATCTCCATACAGGCGCGTGTAATTGTTTTCGGTAATAGGCTCTCCATCCATAGCCAAAATCCAATCGCCCCGTTCCAGCCCGATTTCACCCGCAGGACTGTCGGGCACCACATACAGCACATGGGCATACAAAGCCGTGTCATTGCCTTCGACCTGATTGGTGGTGAACTCAAAACCATAACTGTAATCCGTATAGGGAATACTGCGGGTAGTGCTCCCCAGACTATCAATGGTAGAGAAGGCATCTTCGGAAGAGAGGAGGGACTCAAAGAAATCAAACGGAGGACTGAAATAGTTCAAGTCATTGGTGTTGGGAATATCCTGACTCCAATAATACCACACCCGCATCGTATCCTCTATCCAACGGGCAGATTGCGTCCGTTCGGCATACGCGGCCCAACGATCCACTGCACATGAGCCCAAATAGAGGGGCAACATGAACAGTCCACCCAAAAGTATCAATAAATTCCTTGCTTTCATGGGCGCAAAAATACGAAAAAATCAAGAAGGAAGAAAAAGAAAGAGGATAATTCCACGGCTTTTTCATTTTAATACTTCGTTAAATTAATAACCCGTTGGCGGAATTAATTGGGGCATGAAACCCACGGGCGGAGATATCTTCGGGCCAAGACAGAGATATCTTCGGACAAGGACGGAGATATCTTCGGACAAGGACGGAGATATCTCTGGACAAAAGCGGAGATATCCGCCCGCAAAGCCGTACAATGGCCCGACAGATAAACAGATAAAGTGCATATTGGTTATAATTCCGCCAACGGGTGTAGTAACAAATGGCCAAGAAGGAAGTTACGGCACGAACAAAGAAATCAGAGTCTGTACCCATTGGCTTCGGCTATAAATTCTGATTCACAGCACTCCCGCCAGGAACTTCCGCATCATCCCAACCGGGAGTCCCCGGCGGTGGGCGTAATCACATAATTGGTCCTCGCCGATAGGCCCTACTGAGAAGTAGCGGGCGGCGGGATGGGCCAACATCAGTCCGGAGACGGAGCTGTGCGGATGCATGGCTCCGTTTTCTGTGAGGGTGATGCCGATGCGTTTCAGGTCCAGCAGGTCGTCGAGGAGGAAATTGACAGACTGGTCGGGCAGGGAAGGATAGCCTACGGCGGGGCGTATGCCTTGGAAACGTTCCGCCAGCAGGTCGGGGATGGAGAGGGATTCGTCGGGGGCATATCCCCAAGCCTTGCGGCGGACATGCCGGTGCATCTTCTCTACGGCGGCTTCGGCCAGACGGTCGGAGAGGGTCTGGAGAAGCAGTTGCCGGTAGGGGTCATGGGAAAGGGCTAGGTCATCGGCCACGGAGGAGGCAAAAAGTCCTATCGTGTCAGGCGTGCCACAGGAGAGCGGACGGATGAAGTCGCTCAGACATAGCAGGGGGCTGCCGTCGGCGTGGGGGGTCTGTTGCCGCAGGAGGGGGAAGAGGGTGGTGCCTTCCAGCAGGATGTTGTCTCCGTCGGCATTGGCCCGGCAGAGGCGGTACAGGCATCGCACGTGCAGGCGGCCGGCCCATTCGTCCAGCGCGTGCAGGGCGTCTGCTTGCAATTGCTGTGCCTCGGGCGACCGGGTGGCGTTGCCCTTGAACCCCCAGGCATGAAAGAAGTATCCCCAGCTGATGTAGGGGATTACTTCGCGGACAGGGTATGTCAGTAGTACGGGACTGTCAGTCATGGAAACGCAGTGCTTCGCCCCGGTAGGTGTCGTCCACCCCGGCAGCGTGGTCATAGACCGGACGGCCGTTGACGAAAGTTTTCTCTACCCGCCAGTCGAAGGTGCGTCCTTCCAGCGGGCTCCAGCCGCATTTGCTGAGGATGCTGTCATGCGTCAGTTGCCAGCGTTCGGGGCGGACGAGGACGAGGTCGGCCCGGTAGCCTTCGCGGATGAAGCCCCGGCCTTCGATGCGGAACAGGCGGGCGGGGTTGTGGCACATCTTTTCTACCAGCGTTTCCGGCGTCAAGATGCCTTCCTGCATCAGTTGCAGCATGCTGACCAGCGAGAACTGCACCATCGGCATGCCCGAGGCGGCCCGCAGGGCGCCGCCGGCTTTCTCGGTCAGCAAGTGGGGGGCGTGGTCGGTGGCGATGACGTCGATGCGGTGGGTGCTGACGGCCTGGCGCAGGGCGTCGCGGTCTGCCTGCCGCTTGACGGCAGGGTTGCACTTGATGCAGGCGGCCAGCATCTTGTAGTCCTTCATTTCGAACAGCAGGTGTGCCACGCAGGCTTCGGCCGTTATCCGCTTGTGCTCGTCCAGGGGCGCGTCGCTGAAGAGGGACAGTTCCCGGGCCGTGGAGACGTGCAGCACGTGCAGGCGTGCCCCGGCTTCCGTGGCCAGCTGTACGGCCAGCCGCGAGGAGGCGTAGCAGGCCTGTACGCTGCGGATGTAGGGGTGTTTGTTGACCGGTATCTGGGCATCTTCCAGGAATTCGGCCTTGTATTTTTCCGTATTCTTCCGTATGGTCTCCTGGTCTTCGCAGTGGGCGGCGATGAGCATGTCCGTACCGCCGAAGATGCGCCGCAGGCTGTCCATGCGGTCCACCAGCATATTGCCTGTGCTGGAGCCCATGAAGAGTTTGATGCCGCAGACGCGTGTCTTGTCCAGTTGGGGGAAGAGCCCGTAATTGTCGTTCGTCGCGCCGAAGTAGCACGAGTGGTTCACCACGCATTTCTCCGCTAGCAACGCCTGTTTCTGCTCCAGGGCTTCGAGGGTCGTGGTGGGCGGGTTGGTGTTGGGCATGTCCATAATGGAGGTCACTCCGCCTGCGGCGGCGGCGCGGCTCTCGCTGAGGATGTCCGCCTTGTACGTCAGGCCGGGGTCGCGGAAGTGCACGTGGTCGTCGATGACGCCGGGCAACAGGAGGCAGCCTGTGGCGTCGATGGTCTCGTCGCAAGGAGCCGAAAGGGGGCGTCCGTCGGTCAGTATCTCGGCGATGCGTCCGTCTTCGATGACGAGGGAGCCTTGTTTGCGGGCGCCCTCGTTGATAATCTCTGCGTTATGTATCAGGGTTCGTTTCATTAGGATATATGATATTGTTTAAATTCAATTATTCGGGAGGGAAGCCTCCGCTCATCTTGGGCGGGAGTGTCCAACCTTACCAGGCAGTCTCATACTTCTTCCACAGGCTGTCCCACTTCAGGCGGATGACTCCGAAGACGGCTTCGCCGAAGATGCTCGAGTTCATTTTCGACGTGCCCAGTTCGCGGTTGATGAAGATGACGGGCACCTCGCGGATGCGGAAGCCGTACTTGTAGGCGGTGAACTTCATTTCTATCTGGAAGGCGTAGCCCTTGAAGCGGATGCGGTCCAGGGGAATGGTCCGGAGCACGCGGCGCCGGTAGCAGACGAAGCCCGCCGTGGTGTCATGGATGGGCAGGCCGGTGATGAGGCGCACGTATTTCGAGGCGAAGTAGGACATCAGCACGCGCCCCATGGGCCAATTGACCACATTGACGCCGCTGACGTAGCGCGAGCCGATGCTGACGTCCGCCCCCTCGTCGTGGCAGGCTGCATAGAGGCGCGGCAGGTCGGCGGGGTTGTGGCTGAAGTCGGCATCCATCTCGAAGATGTATTCGTAGTCGTGCTCCAGGGCCCAGCGGAAGCCGGCGATGTAGGCCGTGCCCAGCCCTTGCTTGCCTGCACGTTGCAGCATGAAGAGGCGGTCGGCGAATTCCTCGCGTTGCAGGTGCTTGACAATCTCTGCCGTGCCGTCGGGAGAGTTGTCTTCTACTACCAGGATGTGGAAACCGTGCTCCAGTCCGAGGACGGCGCGGATGATGTTTTCTATGTTTTCCCGTTCGTTGTAGGTCGGGATGATGACGATACTGTCCGAAGTGTTGTTCATACGCTGTGCGATATTTCCTGCAAAAGTACGGCTTTTCCCCCACATTCGGGTGTGAGTTGGTGGATTATTTTGTACTTTTGCGCCGACAAAACGAAAGAGTATGACCCTAAGCGAACTGCAACAACGCTATGCCGCCCATCCCAACGTGGCGGCCATGTCCCGTTTACTGGACACTCCGTCCGTTCATCATATTTATTGCGGGGGCCTGTGTGCCTCGTCTGCCTCGCTCTTCTCATCCGTGCTGGTGGGGCAGGGGCGCCGGCCCTACGTCTTCGTCCTGGGCGACCTGGAAGAGGCGGGATACTTCTATCACGACCTGGTGCAAATCCTGGGCGACGAGGAGGTGCTGTTCTTCCCCTCGTCCTTCCGCCGCGCCATCAAGTACGGGCAGAAGGATGCTGCCAATGAAATCCTGCGCACCGAGGTGTTGAGCCGCTTGCAGAAGGCCGACCACGCCCTTAGTGTGGTGACCTATCCCGATGCACTGGCCGAGAAGGTCGTGTCGCGTGGCGAGTTGGACGCGAAGACCCTGAAGCTGCATGCCGGGGAGAAGGTGGACATGACCTTCATCACCGAGGTGCTGCACAGCTATGGGTTCGAGCGTGTGGACTATGTCTACGAGCCGGGACAGTATGCCCTGCGCGGCAGCATCATTGATGTATTCTCTTTCTCTTCCGAATATCCTTACCGTATTGACTTCTTCGGCGACGAGGTAGAGAGCATCCGCACCTTCGAGGTAGAGACCCAGCTCTCCAAGGAGCCGAAGGACAGCGTCGTCATCGTGCCCGACCTGAGCCACGACCTCGAGCGGAAGGGTACGGGCGGAATGGTCTCCTTCCTCGATTTCCTGCCTGTGGACACCGTGTTGGTCCTGCGCGACTTCCTTTGGCTGCGCGAGCGCATCCAGCAAGTCCACGACGAGGCGTTGACTCCGCAAGCCATTGCCGCCCGCGAGGCAGAAGAAAACGGTGCTATCTCGTTGGACGGCAAACTGATTGACGGAGGAGAGTTCACCGTCCGTGCCCTCGACTTCCGGCGGATGGAGTTCGGAGCCAAGCCCACCGGCACGCCCGATGCCACGGTCTCCTTCCATACCTCCGCCCAACCCATTTTCCACAAGAATTTCGACCTCGTGGCGCAGAGCTTCACCGAGTATCTTGCCAAGGGTTATACGATTTATATATGTAGCGACAGTCAGAAGCAGACCGACCGCATCCGCGCCATCTTTGACGACCGGGGCGACCACATAGCCTTCACTCCCGTGGAGAGGACCTTGCACGAGGGATTTGCCGATGACGCCTTGCACCTCTGCATCTTCACCGACCACCAACTCTTCGACCGCTTCCACAAGTATAACCTCAAGAGCGACAAGGCCCGCAGCGGCAAGGTGGCTCTTTCGCTGAAGGAACTGAACCAGTTCACTCCCGGTGACTATGTGGTGCATACCGACCATGGCGTGGGACGCTTTGCCGGGTTGGTGCGCATCCCCAACGGCAATACCACGCAGGAGGTGATGAAACTGGTTTATCAGAACGACGACGTGGTGTTTGTCTCCATCCACTCCCTGCACAAGGTGTCCAAGTACAAGGGGAAGGACGGCGAGCCTCCCCGGCTGAACAAACTGGGTACGGGCGCATGGGAAAAGCTGAAGGACCGCACCAAGAAGAAAATCAAGGACATTGCCCGCGACCTCATCCAGCTTTATTCCCAGCGCCGCGAGGAGAAAGGTTTCCAATTCAGCCCCGACAGCTTCCTGCAACGTGAACTGGAGGCCAGCTTCCTCTACGAAGACACCCCCGACCAGAGCAAAGCCACGGCCGAGGTGAAGGCCGATATGGAGAGTGCCCGGCCGATGGACCGGCTGGTGTGTGGCGACGTGGGGTTCGGCAAGACCGAGGTGGCCATACGCGCGGCGTTCAAGGCTGTGACGGACAACAAACAGGTGGCCGTCCTGGTGCCTACTACCGTCCTGGCTTACCAGCATTTCCAGACCTTCCGCGAACGGTTGAAGAACATGCCCTGTCGCGTGGAATACCTGAGCCGGGCACGCACTTCGGCACAGGCCCGTGCCGTCATCAAGGGGTTGGCTGCGGGCGAGGTCAACATCCTCATCGGTACGCACCGCATCCTGGGCAAGGACGTGAAGTTCAAAGACTTGGGATTGCTCATCATCGACGAGGAGCAGAAGTTCGGCGTCTCGGTCAAGGAGAAATTGCGTCAGATGAAGGTCAATGTGGACACCCTCACAATGACAGCCACGCCCATTCCCCGTACCCTTCAGTTCTCGCTGATGGGAGCCAGGGACTTGAGCGTCATACAGACCCCGCCTCCCAACCGTTATCCCATCCAGACGGAGGTGCATACCTTCAACCCCGACGTTATCATGGATGCCATTAATTTCGAGATGAGCCGCAACGGGCAGGTGTTCTTCGTCAATAACCGTATCGCCAACCTGCCGGACCTGAAATACCTTATTGAGCGCAACATTCCCGACTGCCGCGTCTGCGTCGGTCACGGGCAGATGGCGCCCGAGGAACTGGAGAAGGTCATCTTAGGTTTTGCGAACTATGATTATGACGTCCTGCTGGCCACTACCATCATTGAGAGCGGCATCGACATCCCCAATGCGAATACCATCATCATCAACGAGGCACAGAACTTCGGCCTCAGTGACCTGCATCAGATGCGAGGCCGCGTGGGCCGCAGCAATAAAAAAGCCTTCTGCTACCTGCTGGCACCTCCCTTGTCCAGCCTCACGCCCGAAGCCAGGCGCCGCTTGCAGGCCATTGAGAACTTCAGCGACCTGGGCAGCGGCATACATATCGCCATGCAGGACCTGGACATCCGCGGGGCCGGAAACATGCTGGGTGCCGAACAGAGCGGCTTCATTGCCGACCTGGGTTATGAAACGTACCAGAAAATTCTGAGTGAGGCTGTCCATGAATTGAAGACGGATGAGTTTGCCGATCTTTATGCCGAGGAGCAACAGGCTGCCGATGGGTCGGGCAAGATCAGCGGTGAGCAGTTTGTAGACGAGTGTCAGGTGGAGAGCGACCTCGAATTGCTCTTGCCTGCCGGCTATGTGGCCGGGAGCAGCGAGCGTATGCTGCTCTATCGCGAGTTGGACGGCCTGACGTTGGACAAAGATGTCGAGGCTTTCCGCGAACGGCTTATAGACCGTTTTGGTCCCGTGCCGCCCGAAACGGAAGAATTGCTCCGCATCGTCCCTTTGCGTCGCGTGGCTGCCCGTCTCGGTGTCGAGAAAGTGCTCTTGAAAGGCGGGCGCATGACGCTCTATCTGGTTCACAATCTCGAGAGCCCTTATTATCAGAGTCTGGCTTTCGGCAAACTTATTGCCTATATGATGAAGTACACCCGCCGCTGCGACCTGCGCGAACAGAATGGCAAACGTTCGATGGTGGTGAAGGATGTCACCCGTGTAGAAGAGGCATTGGCTGTGCTGCAAGAGATGCTGGCGATGGAGGCGGCGGAGGAAGAGTGACCTTCTCCGGTCTGTGGCCGCTTCTACGCATGTCGTGGCCGGATGCGTTTCATTACCGTTTCCACGCCCTCCCGGATGCGGCTTGTCAGGATGACCAGCACTACGGCCACCAGTATCAGTGCGATGCCCATAGCCTCCGTGGTCGTGAACGCTTCGCCGAAGACACATGCCCCGATGATTACCGCTGTTACCGGCTCCATTGCCCCGAGGATAGACGTCAGCGTGCCGCCGATGTGGCGCACGGCCAGCAGCAGCGTGATGTTGGAGATGACCGTCGGTGCCACAGCCAGCAGCAGGACAAGCCCCACGCTCTCCCAGTCAGGCAGGGGTTGGAAGCTGCCTTGGACTCCATTTTTCGCCGTAAATGTCAGAGCCGTGAACAGGAACACATAGAACGCCAGCTTGCGGCTGTGGAGTTCCTTCAGGCGCGACTTGTTGACCGACACGATATAACTTGCGTAACCCACGGCGGAAAGCAGTACGATGAAGACACCCCAAGGGTCGAGTTTCAGTTCCGTTCCTTGCAAGGAGAGCCTGGCCACGCCCGCCACGGCCAGCACGATGGCCAGCCATGTCACCCACGAGGCCCGCTCGCGGAACAGTGCCAGCATCAGCAGTGTCGTGAAGATGGGGTAGGTGAAATGTAGTGTCGTGGCCACGCCTGCACCCATTACCTCGTAGCCATAGAGCAGGAACATCGATGAGGCTGTGTAGAACAGGGCCATCACGATGAGCAGCGGCACGTCTTTCCAATGGATGCGGAACGACTCGCCTTTGATTACCATCATCGTGCCCAAAGCCAGGGTGGCCGCTACGAAGCGGTAGAACAGGATAGAGTCCGATGCCAGCCCCTTTTGCATCAGGGGGAGGGTGAACAGCGGGATGAGGCCGAACGTCACTGACGTCAGCAGGCCATAGAAGAAACCTTTCAGTTTTGAAGATTGCATATCTATTAAGTGTCTTTATGTTCGAAAAATGCGCGCAAAGGTACGCAACTCCCGCCAAAAGTCCAAGAAAACGATGTGGTGGAATACTTTTTCTGTCAAAGTGCTTGCTGTGTAGGATTTAATGACTACCTTTGCGGCGCAAATCGGGATATTCCTTTTCACTTTCCCGATGGGGAGATTACATTACCTCGGCAATTCGGTCTCCGGTCTTCCGGAGACGGAAAGTAATGGGACGGCTCTTCTCCCCTTGATTCGTAGGACATACTCTGCGTCCCGTCTGGCAGAACAATTTTTGATTAAATTGACAGCCGGACGTATGCGAATACTTATTCACATTATTAGTTCACTAAGTTATTTTGTAGCAGGAAACTGGCCGATGCTGAAAGTCATCGGGGCTGATACGGAAGTGGTCCGTGTGATTCGTTTTGTCTGGACTGAAAACAGCCTGATTGGGACGGGCATAGCCGGGCAGGAAGCGTCGGACTGCGCTTTCAGCTATTACGCTTGAAGACAAGTCAATATTTCTTTATATAGGTGGAGCGTCTTGCCTGTCCGCAGAGGGACCAAAGGCAGGGCGCTCTTTTTTTGTTTCTCGGACTGTTGCTTGATTCAAAACCTTGCCGTATCTTTGCACCCGATTTATGGGATGCCGCACCGAAAGGCGCGGCCGTGTATTCCAGCTTAACCACGTAAAAAACAGGAACAATGAAACAAACTGTATCCGTACCCTTCATGTTGCTGGGCATTCTTTTCAACGTATGCCTCATCGCAGCCAATCTTCTTGAGACCAAAGTCATTACCCTTTGCGGGCTGACTGTCACTGCAGGCTTGCTGGTCTTTCCCGTCTCTTACATTATCAATGATTGTATAGCCGAGGTGTGGGGCTTCCGCAAGGCGCGGCTCATCATCTGGACGGGCTTCGCGATGAATTTCTTCGTCGTATTGCTGGGTCTGTTGGCGGTGGCGATTCCCGCAGCCCCTTTCTGGGAAGGAGAAGAACATTTCAATTTTGTTTTTGGCATGGCGCCCAGGATTGTGGCGGCCAGCCTGGCGGCCTTCCTTGTGGGGTCTTTCCTCAATGCGTATGTGATGAGCAGGATGAAACTGCACAGCGGGGGGCGTCACTTCTCTGTGCGGGCCATCGCATCTACGGTGGTAGGCGAGACGGCAGATTCGTTGCTGTTTTTCCCCATCGCCTTCGGGGGCGTCATCGCGTGGCAGGAACTGGCAGGGATGATGGCACTGCAAATCGTGCTGAAATCCTTATACGAAGTCATCATCCTGCCTGTCACCGTATGTGTGGTGCGCTATGTGAAGCGTATTGACGGGAGCGACGTGTATGACAAAGGAGTCTCCTACAAAATCTGGAAAATCAGGGAACTGTAATTTTCCATTCATCATTCTTGATTCTTCATTATTTCATTTTTAGTTTATAGAGTATGATAGACGAAACGGCTTTGGTCGTGTTCAGTGGTGGGCAGGACTCGACCACGTGCCTATTTTGGGCAAAGAGAGAATTTAAACAAGTGTGCGCCTTGAGTTTCCGATACGGGCAGAAGCACGAGCGCGAGGTGGAACTGGCGCGGCGGATTGCCGAGGGAGCCGGTGTGTCCTTTACGGCGATGGAACTTCCTTTCATTGGGACGCTGGGTCACAATGCCCTGACGGACACCTCGATGCCGATGGATGAGCGTATCCCTGACGGACATACATGTCCTAACACTTTTGTGCCCGGGCGCAATCTTTTTTTCTTTAGCGTGGCGGCCGTTTGGGCTCGTGAGCGGGGTATACGCCACATCGTCACGGGGGTATCACAGACGGACTACAGTGGCTATCCGGATTGTCGTGACCCGTTTGTCAAGTCGATGAACGTGACATTGAACTTGGCGCTGGACTATCCATTTGTCTTCCATACACCTTTGATGTGGCTGGATAAAGCGGGGACATGGGCCTTGGCAGATGAGTTAGGTGTGTTGGACCTGGTGCGCCGCGAGACGCTGACGTGTTACAACGGCATTCCCGGAGACGGTTGCGGCCATTGTCCGGCGTGTACGCTGCGTCGTGAAGGGCTGGAGAAATATCTTTCAGAGAAAAAGAAAAACTAACTTAATGACTTATGAGCAACGAAACATTGCGTGCCCAACTTCATTCCTTGGGCCGGAAGACGGAGTACCGTCAGGATTATGCGCCGGAGGTGCTGGAGGCTTTCGATAATAAGCATCCGGAACGCGACTATTGGGTGAAATTCAATTGTCCGGAGTTCACTTCACTATGCCCGATTACGGGGCAGCCGGACTTTGCGGAGATTCGCATCTGCTATATCCCGGATGTGCGGATGGTGGAGAGCAAGAGCCTGAAACTTTATCTTTTCAGTTTCCGAGGCCACGGTGCTTTCCATGAGGATTGCGTCAACATCATTCTTGATGATTTAATAAAGCTGATGAACCCGAAATACATCGAAGTGACGGGTTTCTTCACGCCTCGCGGCGGGATTTCCATCCATCCTTATGCCAATTACGGGCGACCGGGGACGAAATACGAAAGGCTGGCGGAAGAGCGGCTGTTCCATCATGATGAGAAGTGATTCGAACATCTGTGCTATACTTGGCACGGTATAATTGGTGCAAACTAACAATTGCATTTCAGCTGTGCCTCTGCATTCTTGTGCGGGCGGCGGCGCCCATGCCAGATTCCATCCTTATTTATTTGTGTGGATTTTTTCTCGTTATTGGGACCGTTTTGAGCCGGCAAAATTCGATGGTTCACAACTTCCGAAAAAACACTGAACAATTTCTCGCATAACACTACGCAATTTCTCAAGAAATACTGAACTGTTTTGGCAGAAATTGTTCAGTGTTTTTTTGAGGATGTTTAAGAAAATGTAATTGATTGATTATCAAATCTCTGTATTAAGAAGGATATTTACAAAAATATTTTTTGTAATGAACTTTCGTTAAAAACGAGATTTCATAGTTTACGAATAAATCGTCATGAATTTTCATCATCCACCACGACAAAAATGCACAAATTCACCCCGCGCAAAGTATAATAAGTAGCGCTCAAGGCTTTTTTCCGTGATTGATATCCGTGTATGTAGTATTCACAAGGCTTCGGACGGCGTGACATTCCAGTATCTTATTGCTTGCCATATACTTAAGTAAGTCGCATATTATCTTTTGAGGAGTTAAGGAGTTAAGAAGTTAAGTAGTTAAGCCAATACCTCTGTGTATACGGTTCTCATTGACTTACTATCGGCTTAACTCCTAACGGAGCGCAGCGGAGTGATAACTCCTTAAC
>DWZE01000134.1 GCA_019118325.1 Candidatus Bacteroides intestinavium | reverse complement strand
CGCAGATGCCGCAGATGCCGCTGATCTATAATCTTTGATAACGGATAATCAGTCAATAAAGAAAATGAATCTGCGTCATCCGCGTCATCTGCGTCTAAAGAATCACACCGATAAATTATCATTTAATTCTTACTTATGAGGAAGTGGATCTACATAGCACTATGCGGACTGGCGGCAACTTTGCTGCTCTCTCTGGTCTGTGCCTGCGACCCGGCCCTGCCTCCCGGCGAGACCGTGGGGCAATGGCTGTGGTATGACCGGGCGGCGTTGGTGGCTGCGGCCTGCATCGGCGTGGGCGTCCTGTGGGCCGGCAAGGGCGGCGGCCTGTCGCTCGCGGCGGCTGTGTCGTGGGCGTTGATGGGCTGGGCGTCGGTGCAGGCGGTGTGGGGGATGTGCCAGCTCTTCGGGCTGGCCCCTTCGGGCCATGCGCTTTATGCCCTGACGGGCAGTTTCTTCAACCCCGGCCCCTACTCCGGTTACCTGGCGATGGCCCTGCCCGTGTGCCTGCACGAATACCTGTGCCGGCAACAGACGGATCCGGCGGGACGCTATGCGGCGGCCTTGGCCGGCCTGCTCATCCTCTGCGTGCTGCCGGCGGGCATGAGCCGCTCGGCCTGGCTGGCGGCGGGCGTGTCGTGCGGGTGGGTGTATGGCCGCCACCGGGGCTGGGGACAGCGGTTGCGGGCCTTCCGGCAGCGGAAGCCGGGGCTGTTCCGGGGCGCGGTGGCCGGCGTGTGTGCCGTGGTCTGCCTGGGCGGGCTGGGGCTGTATCAGTTGAAGCCCGATTCGGCCCTGGGTCGCCTGTTCATGGCGCGGATGTCCGCACGGGCCGTCTGGGCGGAACCCTGGACGGGACACGGGGCGGGAAGTTTTGCCGCGGCCTATGGCGAGGCGCAGGAGGCCTACTTCGCGGCGGGGCGCCATGCCGCGTGGGAAGAGCGCGTGGCGGGCAGTCCGGAATACGCCTTCAATGAATACTTGCAGGCGGCGGTGGAGGGCGGCATCCCGCTGACGTTGCTCCTGCTGGCGGGCATCGGCTGGGTTTGGCGGCAAGGCCTGCGGCGGGGGCGTTGGGGCTGTTGCGGGGCGTTGCTGGCCTTGGGGGTCTTCGCCTGTTCGTCCTATCCGTTGCAGTTGCCTGTGTTTGTGGTGACGGGAGCCTGTCTGCTGGCGGCCTGCGTGTGTGGCGGCTGCCGGCGGGGATGGCTGGCGTTGGCCCTGGTGGCAGGCGGCATCGGCCTTGGACGCCTGTCCGGCGACCGTGCCGGCGTGCGGGCCTGCCGGGAGTGGATGAATGCGCGGGTGTTGTACCAGGCCGGGGCGTATGCATCGGCCGAGGAGGAGTATGAACGGCTGTATCCCCGGCTGAAGGACCGGGCGGCCTTCCTCTTCGAATACGGGCACGGGTTGCACCGTCAAGGCAAATACGAAGCCTCGGACCGCGTGCTGGAGCAAGCCTTGCGGCACAGTTGCGACCCGATGATACTGAACGTGATGGGAAAGAACCGGCAGGCTCTGGGGGACGGACAGCAGGCGGAACGCTGCTTCCTGCGCGCGGTCCATCGGTTGCCGGGGCGGATTTATCCGTACTACCTGCTGGCTAAGCTCTATGCCTCGCCGGAGTACCGGCATCCGGAGAAACTGGCCGCGATGAAGCGGACGGTGTTGACCAAAATCCCCAAAGTGCCTTCGACGGCTGTCCGGGAAATGCGGGAGGAAGTGGAGAAACTGGAGTGAATGAAGACAATCGGGACAAAAAAAACGGAAAGATGGAATGTAATGTGAAAATAAATGCTTTTCTTTGCAGAGAAGTCAGAAAACAAGGAGGATTACGAATATGCCGATGTTGGAGTCCTTGAGTTTTTAATATGACTTGAATAGGAATTTAGCGGGCTTTGCCCGCAGGAGTTAAAAGGAGTTAGACGGAGTGATCGCTTCGCTCGGGGGAGTTAAAGGCCAATACCACATTTGCATCGATGATGCCAGTTATCGCCGGACCAACTATCGGCCTATAACTCCCTCTAACTCCTTATAACTTCCTCCCATTCCTCAAAGATAAATGACCATTTAATGCTGATTACTTACTTTACTAAACATATAGAGCGATATGAGATTGCATAGACGATGGATGTATGGTTGGTGTGCGATGTCGGTGATGATGCTGTCCGCCTCCTGTTCCGGAGGACAGGAAGAAACCTCCGGTGACGAAGGAGGCGTGCACACCGTATTGCCGGACGAAGAGACCCGGGTGACGGTGCAGGTGCTGCAGTTGCAGGACTTTGAACACGAACTGGTGAGCAACGGAAAACTGGAGGCCGGGCAACAGGCTGACCTCAAGTTTGAAACCCAAGGGGTGGTGGCAGCCGTCTACGTGAAGAACGGCGAGACCGTGCGCAAAGGTCAGAAGCTGGCCGAACTGGATAAGTTTACCCTGACGCGCAAGACCGCACAGGCCCGCGACGCCATGGAGCAAGCCCGCCTGGAGATGCAGGACGTGCTGATAGGGCAGGGCTACGCGGCGGGCGACTCGACCGGGGTACCGGCGGACGTGATGCGCTTGGCACGGGTGAAGAGCGGCTATGACCGCAGCATAGCGGACTATGAACTGGCCCGGCACGAGGAAGAGAATGCTACGTTGACGGCCCCCTTCGACGGCGTGGTGGCCAATCTCTTTGCCAAGCCCTTCAACGAACCGGATGCCTCGGAACCGTTTTGCACGGTGGTGGGCACGCACGGCATGGAGGTGGACTTCACCGTGCTGGAGAATGAATTGCCCCTGCTGAAGAAGGGAGACCGCGTGGAGGTGGCCCCTTATTCGGATGCGGCCTCGACGTATGCCGGGCGCGTTACGGAAATCAATCCGTTGGTGGACGAAAAAGGCATGGTCCGTGTCAAGGCTTTGGTGGACGGCACCGGCGGGCGCCTGTTCAGCGGCATGAACGTGCGCGTCAGTGTGCGTCGTTCGCTGGGCCGGCAACTGGTGATCCCGAAGAGCGCCGTGGTGCTCCGTACGGGCAAGCAGGTGGTGTTCACGCTGGTGGACGGCAAGGCTTTCTGGAACTATGTGCAGACGGGACTGGAGAACTCGGATTGCTACACGGTGTCCGGCGAGACCCTGAAGGAAGGCGACACGGTGATCGTGAGCGGCAATGTGAACCTGGCCCACGAGGCGCCGGTGACGGTGGTGGACGATTGACAATCCGGTACAACCGCATTGCCTACCCATCACCAACCACTAATCATTAACCATTAACCATTAATCACTATTAATGATACGTTTCCTGATACAACGTCCCATAGCCGTGCTGATGGCGTTCACGGCCTGCTTTATCGTAGGCATCGTGACGTACTTCACATTGCCGGTCTCGCTGTTGCCGGACATCGCCATCCCGGAGATTTCGGTGAAGGTGACCGCCGAGAATACCTCCGCCCGCGAGCTGGAGAATACCGTTGTCAAGCCCTTGCGCCAGCAGCTTATCCAGGTGGCGAAGCTGGAGGACATGCGCAGCGAGACCCGGGACGGGGCGGGACTTATCCGCCTGAGTTTTGATTATGGCACCAACACAGACCTGGCTTTCATCGAGGTGAACGAGAAGATAGACGCTGCCATGAACTACCTGCCCAAGGACACCGACCGTCCCCAGGTGGTGAAAGCCAGCGCGACGGACATCCCCGTGTTCTACCTGAACCTGACGCTGAAGAACGACAGTGCCTATGGCGACACGGACGAGAAGGCTTTTCTGGACTTGTGCGAATTTGCCGAGAATGTCATCCGGCGCCGTATTGAGCAGTTGCCGGAAGTGGCCATGGTGGACGTGACGGGACTGCTGGACCGCGAGCTGCAGGTGGTGCCCGACCCGGACAAACTGGCCGTGCTGGGATTCTCCATCGAAGACCTGGAGAACGCCCTGACGCAGAACAATGTGGAGCCGGGCAGCATGACCGTGCGCGACGGCTACTACGAATACAACATCAAATTCTCCACCCTGCTGCGCACGGAGGACGACGTGCGCGACATCCTCTTGAGCAAGGAGGGGCGCATCGTCCGCCTGGGCGACTTCTGCGACATCCGGGTGGTGCCCGCCGCGGAGAACGGGCTGGTCCTGAGCAACGGAAAGCGCGCCGTCACCCTGGCCGTCATCAAGCAGGCGGACGAGACCATGGAGGACATGAAAGAGGCCGTGGCCGAAACGATGGACTACTTCCGGCGCATGTATCCGGATATTGACTTCGACATCAGCCGCAACCAGACGGAACTGTTGGACTATACCATCCATAACCTGCAGGACAACCTGCTGCAAGGCTTCCTCTTTATCTGCATCGTGGCCATGCTCTTCCTGGGCGACCTGAAGTCTCCCTTCATCATCGGGTTGAGCATGCTGGTGTCGCTGGTGATGGGGTTCGTGTTCTTCTACCTGTTCCATCTGTCCATGAACATCATTTCCCTGTCCGGACTTATCATGGCCCTGGGCATGATGATAGACAACAGTATCATCGTGACCGAAAACATCTCGCAATACCGCGAGCGCGGCTATAGCCTGCGACGTGCGTGCGTGGCAGGCACGAACGAGGTGATGACGCCTATGATCAGTTCCTCGCTGACCACCATCGCCGTCTTCGTGCCCCTTATCTTCATGAGCGGCATCGGCGGCGCCCTGTTCTATGACCAGGCCTTTTCGGTGACGGTGGGACAGGTGACCTCTTACTTTACGGGCATCCTGCTCTTGCC
Organism: Candidatus Bacteroides intestinavium; assembly: GCA_019118325.1. Classification (GTDB taxonomy): domain Bacteria; phylum Bacteroidota; class Bacteroidia; order Bacteroidales; family Bacteroidaceae; genus Bacteroides; species Bacteroides intestinavium. The sequence goes on along the minus strand of DWZE01000134.1, from coordinate 18,639 downwards.
CGTGCTCTACTACCTGGTGTACCGCACGGGAATCCGCAGGAAGAAATCCTGGCTCTCCCGCATCCGCATCAACAATCCCCTCAAGGCCCATACGCTGGACCGCTTCTATGACGCGGGGGTGGACTGGGTCTTTGCCCACAAGCGCATCAGTGTCCTCTTCTGCGTGGTATCCGTCCCCTTGTGCGTCTTCATGTTCTACTTCATAGACAAGGAACGGATGCCCCAGATAGACCAGAACGAGCTGATGATGCGGATAGAGTGGAACGAGAATATCCATGTGGACGAAAACCGCCGCCGCGTGGAGGAACTGATGAGCCGTCTCGCAGCCGACGTGGTGGAACAGACCGCCGAGGTGGCCCGGCAGGATTACCTGCTGGACCGGGAGCAACCCTTGACTTCCTCCGAAGCGGAATTGTATTTCAAGACGGAACATCCGGACGACATCCCCGCCCTGCAGCAGAAGGTCTATCAACTGGTGAAGAACGGCTATCCCCAGGCCGTGATGTCTTTCACTCCGCCCGAGACGGTGTTCGAGAAGCTGTTTGACACGGGCGAGGCAGAGGTGGTGGCCGAACTATATGCCCGCAACAAGCAGGTGGCTCCCGACCCCTCCGGACTGCGCAGCCTGGAGCAGCAGGTGGCCGGGGTCGTGGATACGCCTCCCGTGGGGTTGGCCTTCGAGGAACAGCTGAACATCTCCATACGCCAGGAACGGCTCTTGCTGTACAATGTCAGTTTCGAGGAAGTCTACCGCGTGCTGTGCACCGCCTTCAAGCAAAACGAGGTGACGATGCTGCATTCCTACCAGCAGTACCTGCCCATCAACATCGTGGGAAGCGGACAGACCGTGGACGAGGTGCTGCAGACCACGCTGGTGCGGACATTGCCCGACGAGGAGGGCCATGTGGAGCAGATCCCGTTGAACCAGCTGGTGCGCGTGTCCTACGGCGAGGACCTGAAAACGGTGACGGCCGGGCGCAACGGCGAGTACATCCCCTTCAGCTTCCACGGCGTGGAGGACGCGCCTGCCCTGATGGACGAAGTCAGGCACGTGGCCCAGGCGGACGGACAGTGGGACACCCTGTTTAGCGGCAGTTACTTCTCCAACCGCGAGATGCTGGATTCGCTGGTGGTCATCCTGCTTGTCTCCATCCTGCTGATGTACTTCATCCTGGCCGCCCAGTTCGAGAGTTTCCTCCAGCCGCTCATCGTCTTGCTGGAGATTCCTGTCGATATAGCCTTTGCGCTGGTACTGCTGTGGGTGTGCGGCCATACGCTGAATCTGATGTCCGCCATCGGACTGATTGTCACGTGTGGCGTCATCATCAATGACTCCATCCTGAAGCTGGATGCCATCAACGAACTGCGGAAGGCCGGTTGGGCACTGATACCGGCCATCCATGAGGCGGGCCGCAGGCGTCTGCGCCCCATTATCATGACGGCTCTGACCTCTATCTGCGGCATGGTGCCGCTGCTCTTCACCTTCGACATGGGGTCGGAGCTGCAGCATCCTTTTGTCATCGGCATGATAGGGGCCATGGTCATCGGCACGGCAGTCAGCCTCTTCATCATCCCGCTGATATATTGGTATATTTATCGGAAGAGGGAGGAGAAACATGCCGCCGCATCCAATTCTTAATTTGAAGTAAGTGAGTTTATCGGTTTGTGAGTTGTTTAGTTTTCAAGTTGTCTGAGAACAATAACTTATGAACTTATGAACTCGAAAACTAAAGAACTAAATGCTTATGAAGAAACTGATTATAGCAGCCTTTTTTGCTGGTGCGGTGCCCGCCGCCGCACAGACTTCCCTGACGTTGGACCTGGAACAGACCATCCGTCTGGCCAATGACAGTTCGCTGGAGGCTTTCCGGACCCAGAACATGTACCTCAGCGGCTTTTGGGAATACCGCACCTACCGGGCCAACCGCCTGCCCTCGCTGACACTGGACCTGACTCCGGCACAGTATTACCGCGACATCACCCGCCGCTATGACTCGCAGGAGGACATCGACGTCTACCGTACCCAGCAGTCCTTCTACGCTTATGGCAACCTGACCGTCAATCAGAACATTGACCTGACCGGCGGTACGCTCTATGCCAGGACCTCCCTGGGCTATATGCGCAACTTCGGCGCCAACAAGTATACCCAATATACCAGCGTTCCCTTCCAGATAGGCTATTCGCAGGACTTGATAGGTTACAACGCTTTCCGCTGGGAACGCAAGATCGAGCCGTTGAAGTATGAGAAGGTCAAGAAGCAATTCCTCTACAACACCGAGCAGGTCAGCGAGCAGGCCACTACTTACTTCTTCGAACTGGCTATGGCACAGGCCGAGTATGACCTTGCGCGGGAAAATGCCGCCAGCACCGATACCCTCTACCGCATCGGGCGGGAGCGTTTCAAGATAGCCGCCATCAGCCGTGCCGACCTCCTGACGCTGGAACTGGACCACGTGAATGCCGGCAACACGCTTCAGACAGCCGCCAGCAGTCTGAAGCGGGCGATGTTTGCCCTGGCATCCTTCCTCGACCTCCCCAAGGACACGCAGTTGCGCCTGGTGCTTCCCGGCCCGCCGCACGGCTATACGGTCCCTGTGGACAAGGCCCTGGCCATGGCCCGCGAGAACAATCCGGACTTTCTCCAGCTGAGGCAGGACATCCTCGAAGCCGAACAGGAGGTCAACCGCACCAAGGTGGAATCCCGATTCAACGCCAGCCTCAATGCAAGTATCGGCTTCAACCAGGTGGCTGAAGACTTGGGCGGCGCCTACCGTCATCCGTTGCAGCAGGACATGGTCTCCGTGTCCATTTCCATTCCTTTGGTGGACTGGGGCGTGCGCAAAGGCAAGTACAACATGGCCCGCAATAACCTGAACGTGGTGCGCATCTCCTCGCGGCAGCAGGAAATCAGCGTGGAGGAGGAGGTCATCATGACAGTGAACGACTTCAATCTCCAGCAATCCCTGGTGCAGAGTGCCTCGCGGGCCCTCGACCTGGCCGACATGGCCTATGAGGAAACCCGTCAGCGCTTCATCATCGGACAAGCCGACATCAACAGCCTTACCCTGTCGCTCAACCGGCAGCAGGAAGCACAGCGCAACTACATCTCGGCCTTGCAGGAGTATTGGGAGAACTATTACAAGATCCGGCGGCTGACCTTGTTTGACTTTGCCGGCGGATTTTCGTTGTCCGACAAGTTTGACTGGGGACTTCTAAACTAAGCGGATATGGATATCGGTCGTACACATTTATCATCGTTCACCCTCATCGTCAGTTTCGTTTGCCTGGCTTTGGTGGGCCTGTCCCTGGTGCCCCAATTGCCTGTCAAACTCAATCCCTCGCGCAGCCTGCCGGGTTTCACGGTCAGTTATTCCATGCAGGATGCCTCGTCGCGTGTGGTGGAGATGGAGGTCACCAGCAAGCTGGAAGCCATGTTGGCGCGCATCCGCGGGGTGGAGCAGATCCGTTCGACATCCGGCAACGGCTGGGGGCGCATAACGGTCGACCTGGACAAGTATGCGGATGTGGATGCGGTGCGTTTCGAAGCATCCACCATCGTGCGTCAGACCTGGCCGGAACTGCCCGACGGGGTCTCCTATCCTATGATACAGATGAAGGTGCCCGACGAGGAGGCCCAACGGCCTTTCCTGTCCTTCACCCTGAATGCTCCGTCTGCACCCATCCTCATCCAGCGGTATGCTGAGGAGAACATCAGTCCCCGCCTGGCCCGTCTGGACGGTGTGTACAAGGTGGAAGTGACAGGCGCTACCCCCATGGAGTGGCAGTTGGAGTATGACAGTGAGCAGCTGCGTCGACTGGGAGTCACGGTAGACGACATATACCGGGCCGTGCAAAATCATTACCGCCGTGAATTTCTGGGGACGAATGACGTAGGCACCGACCGTGGGGGACGCCGTTGGATTCGTCTGGCCTTGGTGCCCGAAGGCAGTGCCGCGCGTTTCGATGCATCGGCCATCCCTGTGACAACCGCCGAGGGCAAGGTGCTTCGTCTGGACGAGCTGGTCAGTGTGACTCATGCCGAGGCTGCCCCGCAGAGTTATTATCGTATCAACGGGTTGAACTCCATCTACCTGTCCGTTACCGCGGAGGAGAGCGCCAACCAGTTGAGCCTGGCTGCAGCGGTGATGGACGAAATGAAGGCGCTGGAGAGTGTCTTGCCCGCCGGCTACGAGATACATACCGGCTACGATGCCACGGAATATATCCGCGAGGAACTGCACAAGATATACTGGCGTTCGGGGCTTACCGTCCTTATCCTGCTGGCGTTTGTCTGGCTCATCACACGCAGGCTGCGCTACCTCTTTCTGATAGTCACCAGCCTGTTGGTGAATATCTGTGTCGCCTTTATCTTCTATTATGTGTTCAGGCTGGAAATGCAGCTCTATTCGCTGGCAGGCATTACCGTGTCGCTCAATCTGGTGATAGACGCCACAATTGTCATGACCGATCATATCCTGCACCGCCACAACCTGAAAGCTTACCTTTCGGTCCTGGCCGCTACGCTGACTACCATGGGGGCGCTGGTGATTATCTTCTTCCTGAAGGAGGAAATCCGTCTGAACCTGCAGGATTTTGCCGCCGTTGTCATCATCAATCTGGGCGTTTCGCTGCTCGTGTCCCTGTTCTTCGTGCCTTCGCTGATTGAGAAGATAGGGCTGGTGCGCAACAAGCCGTTCCGGCTATGGAGCCGTGTCCGGTTACGTTTGCCCCGTTGCCTGTCCGGCCGTCGCCCTGCGGTCTATTTCACCCGTTTCTACGAACGCATGATCTGCCTGCTGCGCCGCCGCCGCTGGGCGGTGTGGGTGGTGCTGGTGCTGGCCTTCGGATTGCCGGTTTTCCTGTTGCCCGAGAAAGTGGAGGGAGACAGCCGTTGGGCGGAGTGGTACAACCAGACCCTGGGTTCGTCCACGTACAAGGAGGACATCAAGCCCATTGTGGACAAGGCTTTGGGCGGCACGTTACGTCTCTTTGCCGAGAAGGTGTACAATGGCTATTACTTCACGCGCAACGAGGAAGTGGTGCTCTATGCCAACGCCACCTTGCCCAATGGCAGCACGCTGGAGCAGATGAATGCGTTGATGAAGCGTATGGAGACCTATCTGAGCCAGTTCAAGGAAATCCGCCAGTTCCATACGTCGGTCTACAGTGCCCGCCGTGCCCTTATCAGCATCTATTTCAAGAAGGACTACCAGCACAGCGGTTTCCCCTATACGCTCAAGGCGAACATCATCAGCAAGGCCCTTCAACTGGGCGGAGGCAGCTGGAGCGTCTACGGCCTGCAAGACCAGGGCTTCAGCAACGACGTGCGCGAGGGGGCCGGTTCCTACCGGGTGGAGATGTATGGCTACAATTACGATGAACTGTACGAATGGGCCGAACGCCTCAAGGCGAAACTGCTGACCCATCGCCGCATCAAGGAAGTCCTGATTAATTCGGAGCATACCTATTGGAAGGACGATTACCAGGAATACTATTTCGACCTGGACAAAAAGCGCATGGCGCAGGAAGGGATTGATGCCTCCACGCTGTTCGCCCTGGTACGGCCTATCTTCGGACGTGACATGCAGGTGGGTTCCGTCATTACGGAAGAAGGGACGGAAGACATCAAACTCTCTTCACGGCAATCCAGCGACTATGACATCTGGGCCATGCAGTTTTATCCTTACGGCACGACGGCTGCGGACAAGCATTACAAACTCTCCGAACTGGCAGTAGTGGAGAAAGGCCAGATGCCGCAGCAGATAGCCAAGGAAGACCAGCAATACCGCCTCTGCCTGCAGTATGAGTATATCGGTTCGAACGAAATGGGCCGCCGTCTGCTGGAGCAGGACCTGGAGGAGTTCAACCAGGTACTGCCCATGGGCTATGCCGCCAAGTCGGAGAACAGTTATTGGTCGTGGGGCAAGGACGGCGGGCGGCAATACCTGTTGCTGGGCGTGGTCATTGCCATCATTTTCCTGCTCACGGGTATCCTGTTCAACTCGTTGAAGCAGCCGTTGGCCATCATTTCGGTCATTCCGGTGTCCTATATCGGGGTATTCCTGACGTTCTATGTGTTCCGCCTGAATTTCGACCAAGGTGGTTTCGCCTCGTTCGTCCTGCTGTGTGGCATCACGGTGAACGCCAGCATTTATATCCTGAACGAATATAACAATCTGCGCCGTCGTTTCCCGCGGCTTGGGGCGCTGCACGCCTATGTCAGGGCCTGGAACGCCAAGGTGGTGCCCATCTTCCTGACGGTAATTTCCACTATCCTGGGTTTCATCCCTTTCATGGTGGGTACGGACAAGGAAGCTTTCTGGTTCCCCTTGGCGGCAGGCACCATTGGCGGCCTGTTGCTTTCCATCGTAGGCATATTTTTCTTCCTGCCGTTATTGGTGCTCAGGCGCCGGGAGGCGGTGACGCGCAGGGGTTGACTTATGGAATCATTTCGACCGGCTGTTCTTTGACGAGGTCCATGGGTACGGCCCGGTACGCAGTCTTCGTGAAATCAATGCCGTTCAGGTCAATGCAACGGATGCGGCTGTCGTACATGGTGCGGAAGTAGATGCGGTGTCCTGCCATGTCCGTGGCCGAGGTCCATTGCGTGGCGCTTGGTATGTCAGCCGGCACTTTCGCGTCTGCAAATTCAATGCCCACGGGTATGTCGAAGTTGTTCAGGATCTGGAACCCCTGCAAGACGGCTTCCTTCGCTGTGGCCTGTTGCGGGGCTGTGGCCTGGTAGAAAGCGGCCCGTACGAAGCGTGAGGGAGGGGTCACGTCGCCCGGCAGCCCCAGGAAACCGCTGCCCGCGCCGAATTGCTTCAGCTCCATGCTGCCCAGTTGGCGGGCGGGTGCCGGGCCGGGGAACAGGTTGACGTAGTTGTTCAGGTTGGTCAGGTGCCAGGGCAGGTCGGGCGAGTTGGTCAATACGCCCAGCGGGTTTTCGTAGAAGCGCAGTTGGCCGCCTTCCACAATCTCCAGCACCACTTGGCGTCCCGTCGGGTCGGTGAACCGCCAGTGCACGGTAGAGGCGCGCGGGTCTATCTGCACCACGTGTACGCGTTTCACGGCTTCTTTCACCTCTTCAATCGTGGCGCATTCGCCCAGGATGTAGGCCGCCAATTGCAGGTCGGCAAGGGTGGTCGCTTTTTCCGCAGGGTCGTAGCTCTCATATTGGCCATAGGCAGGGAAGTAGAACAGACCGGCGGACAGGCCTGCTTCGTTCAGGCCTTCGGCCACGAACTGCTCTTGTTCTACGGACAGGCCCACATAGCCATGCCGGGCGGTGAAGGTCATGCCGTCTGTTGCGCCGCCGGGCAGGAACGACTGTTGTTTGTAGCCTCGCGGCACGACGACGTATTGGCTGTTCAGGTCGCTGCCGCCCCATTCGATGGTGCGGGCCACGACGGTCTGTCCGTCCTTGCTTTTCAGTGTGATGCCAGTGCAGGCATCGGCGGGTGTGACGGTCATGGCCAGGAGTGCGGTGGCCCATAAGGCGAGGGATAGTTTTTTCTTATTCATAATCATAAGGGGATTGGTTACGATAAGATAAACGCGCCGTGTGCCCCGGTTGTTCACGCAGGGGCTGTTTTATTCTTGCAAATATCCTGCTCCCTGGCGCACGATGACAGGCTCGTCTCCCGTGCAGTCCACCACTGTCGAGCCGTCCAGCCCGCCGATGCCGCCGTCAATTACCAAGTCCACCAGGTCGCCGTATTTCTCGTCGATGAGTTCCGGGTCGGTGGTGTATTCCGGGTCATCGTCCTCGTCGTGGGGCAGGGTGGTGGTCATAATGGGGGCGTCCAGCAGGCGGGCTATCTCGCGGATGATGGGATTGTCCGGCATACGGATGCCCACCTCGCGCCGGTTGCGGAAGATTTTGGGCAGGCGGGTCGTGCCGTTCAGGATGAAGGTGAAGGGGCCGGGCAGGTTACGCTTCATCAGCTTGAAGGTCGTGTTGTCCACCTTGGCATACTCGCTGATGGCGGCCAGGTCATAGCAGATGATGGAGAGGTTGTTCTTCTTCGGGTCGATGCCCTTCAGGCGGCAGATGCGTTCGATGGCGCGCTCCTTTAGGCCGTGGCAGCCGATGGCATACTTGCCGTCGGTGGGGTAGATGAGGAGACCGCCGTCGTTCAGCAGGTCGATGACGCGTTGCAGGTCGGCCGGGTCGTTGTTCTTGTTGTAGAGTTTTAGTAGCATAAGTCGGAAGATTTACTTATTCTTTCGCAAATGTACTGACAATCCTTTGTGTAGCCAAGAAAATAACCGTAACTTTGCCCCTGCTAACCATAGAATTAGGAGGAACTGACATGAAAACGTCCGTAGCAATGGAAAATCTTTGGCTTTACCTGCAATCTCTGCCCAAGAGCAACAAGAAATGGCTGTCTGAGAAGTTGCAGGAGGATTTGAGTCAGGAAGAAACGGAGTACATCAGCAAAGCAGAGGTGCTGGCGGGGATTGATGCCGGCCTGAAAGAGATGGCGGAACGAAAACGGACAGGCCGAAAGGCCAAGACTTTAGAGGAACTGATTGATGAACTATAGGATTGTTCTTGATGATAGCTTCGAGCGGGAAGTGAAGCGCTTGAGCAAGCGTTATGCTTCATTAAAAGCCGATTTGGCCAATCTGTGTCAGCAACTCTATGCTAATCCACATCTCGGTACCGACCTTGGCGGCGGCCTGCGCAAAATCCGTATGGCCATCACCCCCAAAGGCCGGGGCAAGAGCGGTGGTGCGCGTGTCATTACTTTTACGGTGGTTGTTGCTGTGGAAGAAACAGAAATCAACCTGCTGTATATCTATGACAAAGCAGAGCGTTCTTCCATCAGCCGGAAGGAGATAGCGGAATTGCTCAGAAAGAATGGGCTGGCAGGTTAATCTTCCTTTCTTATCTCCTTTTCCAGTTTCTTGATTTTCGTCCACGCCTCCTTGAACTTGGGGCACAGGGCCACGGCTTTCTCATAATTCCGCATGGCCGCGTCTTTCATCCCTACACGCAGGCACTCGTCGCCCATCTGTATGTATTCGCGGGCATATTTCACCAGGGCTTTCTCCTTGTCAATGGCCTCCTGGCGCAGGCGCATGTTGTCCTGACGCAGGCGGTTGATGACGCTGAGCTTGCGGCGGATGAGGCGTTGGGCGGCGGGCCGTTCGATGTCGTAGCGCGAGTGGATGGCGCGGAAAAACTCCGTCAGGAAGGTGTCGAAGTCCCCCTTGTCGAAGGCGCGGGCGGCTGCGGCATAGCGGATGTCCGCCTCGGCCTCTTTGAGGGCACGGTCGATGGCCTGCGGATTGTTGAAACGGCGGGCGAACTGCGTGATTTCCGGCCGCACGAAGACATCGCTCCGCCGGATGGGCTGCCGCAGTTGCAGTCCTTCCAGCGAGGTGCAGCGGCTCAGGGCCACGTAGGTCTGTCCGCCGGCAAAGGCGCCGCCCGTCAGGTCCACCACGGCGCGGCTGAAGGTCAGCCCCTGGCTCTTGTGGATAGTGATGGCCCACGCCAGCCGCACGGGGAACTGGGTGAATGTGCCCAGCACCTCTTCTTCGATTTCCTTCTTCTCCTCATTATATTTGTAGCGGATGTTGCTCCACGATTCCGGACGGACGTCGCACTCGTGCCCGTCGTCGGTGATGATGTAGAGCGCGTCCTCGCCCTCGTCGAAACCGCTGACCACGCCGATGGTGCCGTTCACCCAGCGGCGTTCCGGGTCGTTCTTGACGAAGATGACCTGTGCGCCGGGCTTCAGTTCGAGGTCGAGCGTGGTGGGCAGGCTGCTTTCGGGGAAGTCGCCCGTCACCTTGCCCTTGAAGACCACCGGTTCGCCCGGCAGTTCGTCCAGCTTGCGCTCGTTGATGTAGTCCACCGTGTTGCGCCGCGTGGCCAGGGTGATGTACATGTCTGCCTCCGAGTCTTCTATTTGCGTGCCACAACGGGCGTTGAGCGTCCACAGGTCGGTGTCGCTCAGGGTGGCGTTGCGGATGTGGTCCAGCACGCTGACGAAGGCCGGGTCGCTCTGCCGGTACACCTTCTGAAGCTCGATGGACACGAGGTCAATCTGGCTGAACACCCGTGCCGAGAAGAAGAACGGGCTGGGGTAGAAGCGGTTCAGGATTTCCTGCTCATCGCCCTTCACCACCGGCTCCAGCTGGTAGACGTCGCCCACCAGCAGCAGTTGTTTGCCGCCGAAGGGCTGGCGCAGATTATGTGAATAGACGCGCAGGATGCGGTCCACGGCGTCGATGAGGTCCGCCCGCACCATCGAAATCTCGTCGATGATGACCAGTTCCAGCTCCTCCAGCAGCTTGCGGTGCTGCTTGGTGTAGCGCAGGAACTGGTGGATGCGTCCGCGTTGCAGGCTCAGGTTGGGGTCGTCCGGCAGCAGCGGGTGGAAGGGCAGGCGGAAGAAGCTGTGCAGCGTGCTGCCTCCGGCGTTGATGGCGGCGATGCCCGTGGGAGCCAGGACCACGTGTTTCTTCTTCACATTGTCGCAGATGTAGCGCAGGAAGGTCGATTTGCCCGTGCCTGCCTTGCCCGTCAGGAAGAGCGACTGGCGGGTGTACTTGATGAGCTCCAGCGCCTGGCGGAACTCGCGGTTGGAGGTATCGGGCTGGAAGGAGGTCATACGAGGCCGAAGTGTTGCAGGGCCTTGGCGATGCCGTCTTGGTCCACCGTGTCCGTCACATAGTCTGCCTCGGCCTTTACCGTCTCGTTGGCATTGCCCATGGCGACGCCGATGCCCGCATGGCGCAGCATGGGGATGTCGTTGCCCCCGTCGCCTATGGCCATCGTGTCCGTCACGTCAATGCCGAAGTGGCGGCACATCAGGTCGATGCCCAACTGCTTGTTGCAGCCCAGGGCCGAGACGTCCACGAAGGCGGGGTGCCAGCGGCCAATCTCGCAGTTGGGCAGCAGCGGCCGGATTTCCCGTTCCTGCTCCTCGTCGAAGAAGGGGGACAACTGACAGACGTCCGGGATGAGGCGCAGGGCCTCGGCCGGGGTCACGCCGGGCACTTCCTTGGCGTGCAGGTATTCCACGAACACCCGGCGCAGGGCTTCGCTGGGGTAGCAGGCGCAGATGTGGTGCTCGTCCACCACGGTGCAGGTGATGCGGTGCGCCTCGCAGTAGTCCAGGATGGCCTTCACCTCCGGGGCGGGAATCACCTGTTTGTGGAGCACCTCGTCGCCCACGTAGCAATAGCCGCCGTTCATCGTGACGTAGCCGTCGATGAGGCCGCGGTCCTGCAGGGCGCCCAGGTTGTTGATGAAGCCCGGCGCACGGCCCGTGGCGATGAACATGCGGATGCCGCGGGCGTGGGCGGCGGCGATGGCCTCGACGGTGGAGGCCGGAATCTGGTGCGTGTCGAAGCTGACCAGGGTGCCGTCTATGTCAAAGAATATCGCTTTTGTCATAATGCTGTATGGTTAAAATCCGATGGATGATGTCGTTTTTTCAACTGTCTGTATGACTGTTGGTTATGCGGTCTCGTTGACGGGCGGCCGCAGCGATATCCCCGTCCGTGCCCGCAGATATCTCCGCCCGTGCCCGCAGGTATCTCCGTCCGCAGGCGGCGAATCCACGGGCTGAAGCCGTCTTCCTTCCGGCGGATTCGCGTCTGCAAAAGTAAGAAAATAAGAGGAGATTTCATGCATTTGCCGCCATTATTGACCCAAGTTGTTGATGAAAACACCTTCAGCCTGCCCCGCTCCAGCCTTGCCCCGCTGACCCTGTACGGCGGCAACCGTAGGTAGCCCTACAAGGCATCTTGACCGTGCCTCTTGCGTAAGGCGGGGCGGCCTCCTTCCGAACCAGAACAGAAAGAGGTGCCACCTCTTTTATAAAAAGGTGCCACCTCTTTAGGGAAAAGGTGGCACCTCTTTCCGCCCAAGGTACGGACAAGGCCTCGTCCGGGTGTGGAGAAGAAGTGCCCTTCCCGCCGGGAAGGTTCGCCCTTGTCTGTATGTTTTGCAACATATATCACAGATTTTATCCCCTTTCCCCCTTGCGTATGTCCGTCCTTCACGCTATCTTTGTGACATCAAAATGATATCACTCTAAATACTCGGTTATGGAAACAAAGGAATTTATCTTCAAAGGTTTCAAGACAAACGGCTTTCTGATGCTGTTTCTTCATCTGATTGTGTTCACGGCGGCCATCGTGGCGTGCTTCGTATGGGGCGGCGTGCCCCTCTATGTGACGGGCGGTGTGCTGATTATCGTCTGGCTCATCTTCTGTGGGGGCTACATGGAGTTGGAGCCCAACGAGGCGCGCGCCATGGTCTTCTTCGGCCAATACCGGGGCACGTTCAAGGAGACGGGCTTCTATTGGGTCAACCCCTTCTACGACAAGAAAAAGCTCTCCCTCCGTGCCCGCAACCTCGACGTGGAGCCTATCAAGGTGAACGACAAGGTGGGTAACCCGATACTCATCGGCCTGGTGCTGGTGTGGAAACTCCGGGACACGTACAAGGCGATGTTCGAGATTGATTCGCAGACGATGGCTTCCGCCTCGGCTCCGGCGTCGAACGGCAAGGAAGTGACCCTCAACGCCGGCAATACCGTGGCCGGGCGCATGAACGCCTTCGAGAACTTCGTGCGTGTGCAGAGCGATGCCGCCCTGCGCCAGGTGGCCGGACAGTATGCCTACGACGACAACGAGGGCGAGGCGGGCGAACTGACCCTCCGCTCGGGCGGCGAGGAAATCAACGAACAGCTGGAGCGGGAGTTGAACGAACGCCTCGTCATGGCCGGCCTGGAGGTGGTGGAGGCCCGCATCAACTACCTGGCCTACGCGCCCGAGATTGCCGCCGTCATGCTTCGCCGCCAGCAGGCATCGGCCATCATCGGCGCCCGCGAGAAGATTGTGGAAGGCGCCGTGTCCATGGTACACATGGCGCTGGAGAAGCTGGAGAAAGACAACGTGGTAGAACTGGACGAGGACAAGAAGGCCGCCATGGTGAGCAACCTGCTCGTGGTGCTCTGTGCCGACGAGTCCGCCCAGCCCGTGCTGAATACAGGAACCCTTAACCATTGATGCCACGATGAGACGCTTGATGCTTACCCTCAGCCTTTGCCTGTTCGCCTTCTGTATCCGCGCCCAGCAGGCCGACCGCTTGCCTTTGGCCAAGTGTGCCTACCTCTACTTCTCCTCGGGACAGGGCGACAGCCTCCGCTCGATGCTGAGCGACGAGATGCAGGCCGCCCTGCCCGCCGATGCCCTGGGCGCGATGTTCAACCAATTGGTGGCACAGTTCGGCCCCCTGCAATCCGCGGGCGAGTGGCACCAGGTCGAAGCCGAGGGGCTGACCGTCTGCTACCGCGACCTGACGTTCGAGAAATACGCCCTCCGCTTCCAGGCGGCGTTCGATGGAGACGGGCGCATCGCGGGCCTCTTTGTGAAGCCTGCGCCGAAGCCTGTCCCGGCTCCTGCCGCCTCGCCCGACAGCCTGGCGGTGGTGGAGACGGACACGGCCGTTGTGTGCGGCACGTTCCGCCTGCCCGCCACGCTCACCCTGCCCCGCCGCGCGGTGGAGGAGGGGAGGCGGGTGCCCTGCGTGGTGCTGGTGCATGGCTCCGGCCCGCACGATCGGGACGAGACCATCGGCCCCAACCGTCCCTTCCGCGACCTGGCATGGGGACTCGCCGCACGGGGCATCGCCACCCTGCGCTACGACAAGCGTACCTATGTCTATCGCGCCAGCAGTGTGCCCGAAGGCCGTCAGCTCGACCTCGACGTGGAGACCGTGGACGATGCCGTGGCCGCGGCGGCGTTGGCCCGCACCTTGTCCGGGGTGGCTGCGGACAGCGTCTACGTGCTGGGGCATAGCCAGGGCGGATGGTTGGCGCCGCGCATCGCTGCTCGGGACTCCCGTCTGGCCGGTCTCATCCTGCTGGCTGCTCCCGCCCGCCCGTTGGAAGACCTCCTGCTGGAGCAAGTCACCTACTTGGAGAGCCTCGCTCCCTCGGCGAAGGGCCGTCAGCAAGTGGCCGAGCTGCAACGCCGGGTGGAGAATGTGAAGCGTCTGGGCACGTCCGCCTTCTGCGACACCATCCCCTTCCCGTTCGATGCTCCCCGCTCGTATTGGGCCGACATCGTGTCCTATCGTCCCGTGGAGACGGCTGTCCGCCTCGCACAGCCTCTGCTGGTGCTGCAGGCCGAGCGCGACTACCAGGTGACGATGCAGGACTATGGCCTGTGGCGCACGGGCTTGTTGAAGTGCCGCAACGCTTCGTTCAAGTCCTACCCCAAGCTGAACCACCTCTTGCAGGAAGGCACCGGCAAGGCTACGCCCGACGAATACCAGCAGCCCTCGTCCGTCCCCGCCTATGTGCTGGACGACCTGGCACGTTTTGTCCGTACCGGCCGACTATGAATGGTTAATGATTAATGGTGAATGGTGAATGGCAACAAAGAAAGAATCGACAACCAAAAGTTTTGTCTTGCGCCTGGATGCCGCAACGATGGACGCCCTCGAGAAGTGGGCCGCTGATGAGTTCCGCAGCATCAACGGCCAGCTCCAGTGGATCATCACCGAAGCCCTGCGCAAGAACGGGCGGCTGAAGAAGTCGCGCCAAACTCCGTCTGAACCTCCTAAAGAATGACCTTGCTTATGAAACTTATCAATCTTGGCTCCCGTACCCCGCAGGACGTGCCCAACGTGCGCTTCCGTCCTGCGCTTATCGACCATCTGTTGGAGTTGGCCGCCTTCCTGCTCGTGCTGGCCAACTGGATATACATACTATATAGTTACCGCACGTCCGGCGGCGACATTTCATCCGAATTCTATGAGTCGGGCGGGACGGCCTTGTCCTTGTTCGTCCTGCTGGGCATTGGCGGGTATTTGCCTTCGCGCTCCATCAACTTCCCCTTCCGCGTGGGGCGGCACAATGTGGCCTTCCAATACGTCCTGGCCCTTCGCCTGGTACGGGTGGTGAACATCATCCTCTGCGCGCAATTCCTCTTCATCACCCTCTCCATCCGCCATGCTTGGGCGAACGTCGGTGCTACGATTTGTCTCGTCCTGTTGTTCGTGGCTTTTGCAGGTTATATGGTGCTGGCGTGGCGGCATCGCTGAAACCTCTTCCCCTTTTCTTACCTACTTGTTACCACATCCCGCCGGATTATACCATTTTTTAGGTATTGTCCCACTTTTTAACTCACCCTACCTTTGCTGCCGATAAAAGCAACAAATAGTAAGGTAAGAAATGAAAAGATTAACAGGTTTATTTATGTTGTGCTTCCTCCTCTCTCTCAATGAGGTGCGGGCGGAAGAACCGGAGAAGACAGAATCCGGGGAAACCAACAAGACAAGTCTGGTGCAGAAGGCCAAGCAGAAGATCGCGGCCACGGCCGAAGACGATTACGAGAAATTCCGCGTGGGCGGCTATGGCGAAATGGTGGCCGCTTTCAAAGACTACGGTATTAACCGCTTCACGGGCACCGACAACGGCAACCGCAAGACGCACCGCAACACCATCTCCATCCCCCGCTTTGTGCTGGCCTTTGACTATAAGTTCAACTCCAAATGGATATTGGGCGCAGAGATCGAGTTTGAGTCCGGCGGCACGGGCACGGCCCTCGAACTGGAGAACGCCGAGAACGGCGAATACGAGACCGAACTGGAGAAGGGCGGCGAAGTGGCTCTGGAGCAATTCCACATCACGCGCCTCATCCATCCTGCCTTCAACGTCCGCGTCGGCCACATGGTGCTGCCTGTCGGCCTGACCAATGCCCATCACGAACCCATCAACTTCTTCGGCACCGTGCGTCCCGAGGGCGAGACTACCATCCTGCCTTCCACGTGGCACGAGACCGGCATCGAGTTCTTCGGCACCGTGGGCAGCGGCTACGCCACCTTCGACTACCAGGCCTACATCACGGCCGGCCTCAATGCCAACGGTTTCGACCGTAACACCTGGGTAGGCGGCGGCAAGCAAGGCTTCTTCGAGGAAGACAACTTCACCTCTCCCGCCTACGTCGTGCGCCTGGATTACCGGGGCGTGCCGGGATTGCGTGTGGGTTCTTCGTTCTACTACTGCGCCAACACGGCCTCCAACTCGGACAAATTGCAGACCTACGCCAGCATCAAGCGTGCCCCCCTTCGTATCTACACCGTGGACGGAGAATACAAGAACAAGTATGTGACCGCCCGTACCAATTTCGTGTTCGGCAACCTGACCAACTCCCGTGCCATCAGCAGCACCAATGCGGGCCAATCGGGCAATTCGCCCTATACCCGTGTGGTGCCCGTGGCCAAGCGTGCCGTCAGCTATGCCGGCGAGGTGGGCCTGAACCTGCGCTCCATCTGCGGCAGCAACCCGAAGGTGCCCGTCATCTATCCCTTTGCCCGTTATGAATACTACAATCCCCAGGAGGAGGGCGAAGTAGGCCAGGTGATGGATCCGCGCAACCAGGTCAGCCTATGGACCTTCGGCCTCAACTGGTTTGCCCTGCCCAACCTGGTGGTGAAGGCCGACTACATGACCCGCCAGATCGGCACGAGCAAGGTCTTCGGCAAGGGCCGTTACAACAGCGAGAACGAGTTCTCCATCGGCATTGCCTACGTGGGCTGGTTCTTCAAGAAATAGGAATTTAGTTTAGCGATTAGCGGTTAGTGATGAGTGGTTAGTACCCTGTCATTGAACGCTTTGTCAATCACGAATCACTAATCGCTAAACACTAAACACTAATCACTAATCACTGCTACATTATCAATTAACGTAATAAACAGAAAAGAACATGAAGAAGAATTTCCTGTATGCAGCAGCCATGACGCTCTGCATAAGTTTTGCTGCCACGGCTTGCAGCGACGACAACAACGACAACGGTGGCAACACCGGCGGCTCTAACGTAGAAGAGATTGACATCACCGCGGAGAACGCCTCCAACTGGTATGCTTACATGAGCGAAGTGGCTCGCCTGCTCAACCGCGATGCCTCCGACCTGTATGATTATTGGAACGTGGAGTATAACAACAGCGGCCACAGCTATGCCGAAATCTTCAAGAACCACAACGTCTCCGGCTACTTCCAGACCGCAGCCCTCTGTGTGCAGCAGATTATCGACGGTTGCTATGACATTGCCAACGAGGTGGGCGATGCCAAGATTGGCGACCCGTATGACATGTACGTCAGCGGCGACACGCAAGGCGCCCTCTACGCCGTGGAGTCCTGGTTCAGCTGGCACTCCCGCGAGGACTACTCCAACAACATCATCTCCATCTACAGCGCCATTGCCGGGTCGAGAGACGTGGTGGTGACCAGCGACCAACTGAATCTGGAAAGCTCCGCCGTGGCAGAGAACTCGGTCTATAATGTATTGAAGAACAACGGCTACGGCGAACTGGCCGACCAGACCATGCAGGCCATCAAGAACGCCCACGATGCCATCCTGGCCATCCCCGCCCCCTTCCGCAGCCACATCAACAGCCAGGAGGCCCTGGATGCCCAGGAGGCTTGCTTGGAACTGGCTACCCTGCTGCAAAACCAACTGCGTGGCGTCTTCGATGCCGGACAGCCCCTGGCCAGCGACGACCTGCTTAACGAGGTGGTCAATACCTATGTGGACGATGTCGTATTGCCTACCTACCTCGACTTGAAGAATGCCGCAGCCGAGCTGTATGCCGATGTGAACGCCCTGGCCCAGAACCCCACGGACAGCGGCTTTGAGACGGTGGCCGACCAATGGATCGTCTCCCGCGCACCGTGGGAGAAGAGCGAAGCCTTCCTCTTCGGCCCCGTGGCCGACAAGGGCTTGGACCCCAACATGGACAGCTGGCCCTTGGACGCTACAGCCATTGTCAACATCTTGAACACGGGCGACCTGGACCAGCTGATCTGGGGCGGCGACTACGACGAGAACTCTTCGTCCATTGCCGATGCGCAGAACGTCCGCGGGTTCCACACGCTGGAGTTCCTGCTCTTCAAGGACGGCCAGGCCCGCACGGTGCCCGCTGAATAATTCCCTGAGGGGATACCCTTTCTCTTTTTGAAGCTTGGGAAAGTAGGGGAGAGCTTGGCCGCCTCCTCTGCTTTCTTGTTGCGTACTGACTTTTTTGTAATAAAGTTAACTGATTATGAGATACTTAAACAAATCACTCTTGGCTCTGTCGTGCGTAGCCAGTCTGCTGGGAGCTTGTGACATCGAGGACACGTATGACGTGCTGGACATCGAGGTGCCCGCCGGATACGAGTTATCGGCAGGTACATCCACCCTCTTCGTGCGTTCGTCCAAGGCGTATGACATGCCTGCCAGTTGGGTGACCGGCACCTACAACTCGCGCTTCAATAGCGGCGACGGCCTCTACGATGACGTGCGTACCAGCGGCAATACCGATGGCGGCGGCTTGGGGCCGGTCTATGCAGGCTATTCTTGCGGCAGCTGTCACCGCAACGCCGGACGCACCACCCCTACGCTGTGGACCGAGGGCGGCACGGGCAGCACGGGATTCTCCTCGATGCTGGTCTACGTCAGCCGAAAGAACGGCGCCTTCTTCCGCGACTATGGCCGCGTGCTGCACGACCAGGCCATATACGGCGTGGAGCCGGAAGGCAAGCTGCACGTGGACTGGCGGTATGAGACCTTCGAGTTCCCAAGAAGAGCAGATTGGAACGGTGGCTTCTTCAAAAGCTGAAT
>DWZE01000133.1 GCA_019118325.1 Candidatus Bacteroides intestinavium | reverse complement strand
AGTACAGATAGACGGTGGTGGCAAGAGCCTAGTTAGTCTGTTCGGCAGTACAGTTTTGCCTGATGAGTTGCGTGATAGTGAGTATTATCGCTTTCCAATGGTTTCACAAATAAATATATCCGTGAAATCCGCGTAATCCGCGCCTAAACTAAATTCCTATTTTATCGCAAATCTATCACCTCCGCCGTCGGATACTCACCCGGATCAAAGACGAACATGGCATCCGTGTACGGCTGCCTTGTGCGATAGTCCCGGACGGTGATGAGCGTCGGCTCCACATTGCCTGCCAAGGTGAGACTGAACTTCACGGGATGCAAGCCGGACTTATCCAGCCAAAGCACCAGCCGCTCCACTTGCTCCCCGGCCGAGCGGGCAGACATTTCTATCTTGTATTGACCGGATGTCTCGGCCGGCAATGACTTCAGGTCATACTCCCGGTCATAGAGGTAGAGCCAGGCATAGGGGTTGAGCGTCTGCAACTCCTCGTCCGTCGGTTCTGAGATGTTCACCTCGTCGGACGAAGGCAGATAGGTCCATTGGGTATGCCCGTCGAACCAGGTAGTCATACCTCCGGCCTCCAGCACAAACTTTTCCCCTTTCAAACGGAGGGTGCCGGAAGACAATCCTTCGGAAGAGCGGAGACTGAACGAAACATAGACACCCCCTTCGCGAAGGAAAGTATCGGCCGCCCGGCGCAGGATGTCCCTTGCCCCTTCCTGCTGGGCAAGAACTGGCAAAGCCAGGCAAAGCAACATACACCCTATGGTTCCAACGAATTTCCTCATAGATTCAGCAACGATTATTTTTATCAAAAGTTATTCAGATACTCTTCCAAAGCCACAATGTCCACAAAGAGCACTTCGCGGGGCTTGCTGCCTTGGGCCGGCCCCACGATATTGGCCTTCTCCAGCTGGTCCATGATGCGTCCCGCCCGGTTGTAGCCGATGGAGAACTTGCGCTGGATGAGCGAGGTAGACCCCTGCTGACTGGACACGACAAGCCGGGCGGCATCCTTGAACAGGGGGTCCAGACGGTCCATGTCCACATCGTCCAGACTGCTGGCGGTCTCGTCCTCCACCTCGGGCAGGAAGAAGGCCGTGGGATAACCCTGCTGGCGGGCGATGTATTCGGTAATGTCGGCCACCTCGGGCGTGTCGATGAAGGCACATTGCACACGCACGGGGTCAGCCCCTTGCAGGAAGAGCATGTCTCCACGCCCGATGAGCTGGTTGGCCCCCGGACGGTCCAGGATGGTGCGCGAGTCCACCATCTGCGACACGCGGAAGGCGATGCGCGCGGGGAAGTTGGCCTTGATGGTACCCGTGATGATGTTGGTCGTAGGACGCTGCGTGGCGATAATCATATGGATGCCCACGGCGCGGGCCAGTTGGGCAATACGGGCTATGGGCAGCTCGACGTCCTTACCGGCGGTCATGATAAGGTCGCCGAACTCGTCGATGACCACCACGATGTAGGGCATGTATTTATGTCCTTTCTCCGGATTGAGCTGGCGGTTGATGAACTTCTCGTTATACTCCTTGACATTGCGCACGTGGGCCAGCTTCAGGAGGTCGTAGCGCGTGTCCATCTCCACGCAGATAGAATTGAGGGTCTGCACCACCTTGGTGACATCCGTAATGATGGGCTCTCCGTCGCCGGGAAGCTTGGCCAGGAAATGATGCTCAATGACGGAATAGATGCTGAACTCCACCTTCTTGGGGTCCACCAGCACGAATTTCAGTTCCGCCGGATGCTTCTTATATAATAAGGAGGTGATGATGGCGTTCAAGCCGACAGACTTACCCTGTCCCGTGGCACCGGCCACAAGGATATGGGGCATTTTCGCTAGGTCCACCATGAAGACTTCGTTCGTGATGGTCTTGCCCAAGGCGATGGGCAGGTCGTAGGTAGATTCCTGGAATTTCTTGCTGCCGATGATGCTGCGTCCGGACACGATGCGGGGTTTCTTGTTGGGCACCTCGATACCGATGGTTCCCTTGCCCGGTATGGGCGCAATGATGCGGATGCCCAGGGCGGAGAGAGCCAAGGCGATGTCGTTCTCCAGGCCCTTGATGCGCGAGATGCGCACACCGCGCTCCAACGTAATCTCGTAGAGCGTCACCGTGGGTCCCACCGTGGCCTTGATGCTGTTGATTTCGATGCCGAAACTGCGGAGGGTGGTCACAATCTCGTCCTTGTTGGCGTTCTGTTCGTCCATGTTCACAATCGGCTCGGACTCATCAAACTCCTTCAAGAGGTCGAGCGTGGGAAAGTGATAATTCTCCAAGTCAAGCCGGGGATTGTACGGCTCCTGCAAATGCGGGACATATTCATCCTGATGCACCTCCACGTTGAAAGCCGGATCGCCGGATGCGGAGGCCGGTTGAGCCACGGGGACGACGTCCTCATCGGGCTTGGGCACCTCGATGTCCATGGTCACCTCCTCACGGACAGGCCGGGGTTTCCGGGACGGCTCGACAGGTTCTTCCGCCACAGGGTCTGCCACCGGCTCCGGCTCGTCCTCCGACACCGGTTCTTCTTCGGGTTCCTCTTTCTTCTTTTTCCGCTTGAAGCCCCACGAGGAGTCAAATTCCTCCGGAACTTCCCCTGCCGTCGGGACCGGCTCTCCCTCCTGTCCTTTCCTCCTGTTCTTCAGGTAACTGAGCGAAAAAAGACGGCGCATCCACACCACCGTGCGCGTGCTGACATAGGTCAGAAAGCAGACCGCCACAGCCAGCAATATGAGCCATACGCCCGGAGCCCCCACTTGCGACTCCAGCCAATTGCCCACATTATACCCGTGCAGCCCCCCCAGATAGACAAAGGAGTCCTGATAAACATGCCGGAGACCGTAGCCCAAAAACACGGAAAACCACACCATCAGCACGGAACAGATGATGAACCAACGCCACAGGCGCACGCGCCCCACCTTCATCAGCTTGAACCCGGCCGCAGCCAGGAAGACGATGATGAAGAACGACGCCACGCCAAAACAATCATTGATGAGATAACTGGCCAACTGGGCGCCACGCGCACCGGCAGAATTCTCCACCCCATTGTCCACCGAGGCCAGTTCCGCCTCCGTGGCATTGTCGATGATGCTCTGGTCGGCCGCACCGGTGAAGAAGAACGACGTGAAAGCCAGCAATAAATAGACCGAGAAGATGACGACCAGCAGGCCGATGATGAAGCGGACGGTCTCGCTTCGGAAAATGCCCGTCACCTTGCCCAGAAAAGGCAGGAGAGCGGTTTTATCCTTCGTGGTTGTTTTCTTTTCCATTGGATGAATAACTAAGTGCTTTGATGATGGATGCAAAAGTAGTAATTATCCCCCAAGTGGCAAAATGTATCTCCCAATATAAAAACAGAGAGCCTGCGACGCGACTACCGTCACACGCCAACACGGGCACCATCCGGGCCGACGCACTACTAAAATCAGGGATATTCAGGCCATGCTGCGCAATAAAGGTTTGAACATCCCTATCCTTTTGATAACTAAGCCCTGTCCAATGTACATATCATAAATTACCTTTCCATCCATCATACGGTATGATTTATAGAATAGGCAGGGCAAACGGAGCAGACCGATGCTTAGGAAGGATGAGAACTGCCGTATTTTTTTGCCTATCCCATCCACATTTACTCGAAGACCAAATCATGAGCACGCTGAACCCCTCGGACATCGAGAACATCACCGTCATCAAGGATGCCGCGGCGGCCTCGCTCTACGGCTCGCGTGCCGCCAACGGTGTCATCCTCATCACCACCAAGCAGGGACGTCAAGGCAAGGCACGGGTGACTCTCAACGTCTCCGGCGGTTTCTCCAACTCGGCTGTCGACTTCCGCCCCACGCTGAACGGCGACCAGCGGCGCGACTTGCTCTACGAGGGCTTGGTCAACTATGCCACCGATCAAGGCATGGAATCACCCACGGCCTACGCCGACGGCCTGATAGACAATTATGCCGCCCGCCCCTCCATGGGCTACACGGACTAATGCCGCGCCTGCCCGCCGAAGCCCGCAACCGCAACGTGTTCCTGACCAAGTTCCCCGGCAAGACGGGCACACCGCAGGACAACGACATCTGCATCATCCGCCTCTCCGAAGTCTACCTCAATGCCGCTGAAGCCGGCCTGCACCTGGGCGGCGCACAAGCCGAAGGGGGACGCACCTACCTGAACACGCTCATCGCCCAACGCACCTCCAATGCCGCCATGCAAGTCTCCGCCGACGGCTTCACCCTGACGCGCCTGCTGGACGAATACCGCCGCGAGCTGGTGGGCGAGGGCCAGGTGTTCTTCGCCTTCCTGCGCAACGGACAGCCCATCGTCCGCAACCGCGGCTGGCACCTCATCACGCTGGACACCTCCGATGCCTGGACCATCCAGCCCAACGACCTGCGCATCGCCCTGCCCATCCCGCAGACGGAGATGGATGCCAATCCGAATATGGTGCAGAATGCCAGGTAAACCATGAGGGGAAAGAAAAAGGACGTGTCAAAATTTAAGTCCATTATGATGGACAACTAAAATTTTATGAGCATCAACAGTCTAATGATTGTTGGTGCTCTTATTATTGCAGGAATTATCTTTTAACTGCCCTGAAATTATATCTGTCCCATCAGTATTAGGATAAGAGATACTTGCATTATCTGCAAATATGACAAGCTTTATTTGCCAGCTAAAGAAAAAACTGTATCTTTGTAAATTAGGATTAGTTGAACATACAAGATAATACTAAAGCTACAATCATTCCTGTAAAATAATTTCCATTATGAGAACTTTAACGGTTAAAAATTTTGGTCCTATAAACAAAGCCATTATCAAAATGAGAAAGGCCAATGTCATTATTGGTCCACAAAGTTCTGGAAAAAGCTGCATTCTTAAAATAGCATGCCATTGCTGTTGGGTTGAAAAACGTATTGAATTATCCCAATCACCAACAGAATTTGAGAAAAAAGATAAATTCATCAATGGCTTGTTACACTTCCATAAATTAGAAGGATATTTGAAAGACAATTCATATATACAGTATGAATCTGACCAAATGTCGTTTACATACGCCAAGTCCGCTTTCTCTTTTTCGTGGAAAGAAAAACGTTGGGAATACAAGCGTCCGTTACTGTCTTATATTCCAGCTGAACGAAATATAGTTGCTGTTATACCCAATTGGTATGAAGTAAAGTTTGACGATAATAATATACGCAGTTTTATGGCCGACTGGGAAACAGCAAGAAAAGAAAGAGTAAAAAAGATTGATATATTAAATCTCAAAGTTTCCTATCGATATGATGCCAATAACAATGAGGATAAAGTGGACATGGATGACGGCGTAACCATGGCGTTCACTAATACATCAAGTGGATTACAGTCGCTTATTCCATTATACGTACATTTAGATTATCTCACGGGGAAAGGTCTGACACAAAAGGCTGCGAGTATCGCAGACGAAAACAATATTTCACGAATGTATACAACGTTAATGCTTAACTTTCTAAAAGGCATGGGTACAAATGACGCAAAACTGGAAGACCTCATAGATATAACAAACAAAAATAGTATTGCCCAATTGCAGAAGTTGTATAAAAGACTGGTTGAAAACGACCATTGTGACATATTCGTGGAAGAGCCAGAGGAAAATCTTTTCCCTGAAACGCAATATGAATTGGTAAACTGGTTGGCAAGTAAGATAAATGAACACGATGCACACTCTTTGTTTGTTTCCACACATAGTCCTTACATCATGTCATCGTTCAATAATCTGTTGCAAGGCGGGGAAATAAAGACTTTACACCCAGAGAAAGCTAAGAAAGTGGCTGATATCATTGACCATAAGGCATTACTTTACCATGAAGATTTCAGTGCTTATGCTGTTAAAGATGGCGAAGTGCATGACATTATGGATCACGAAATGGGGCTTATTTCTGCGGATGAACTTGATTCTATTTCAGACTATATAGGAAGCAAATTTGAAAAACTGCTGGATTTATGAACAAGATAGACTTAAAGTGCATAGAATGCACGAGAAATAAAATCATAAAGTTTGAAGAAAACAAAAGTAAAGTCACGTTTCACAATCTATCGCAAAAGGAGTATGAATGTATCAGGGTGGACGGTTGTGCCATAACAGACGGTATCCGCTGTGATTATCTGCTTAGGCGAAGCGAAGAGGAACTGGAATATTTCATCGAACTGAAAGGGTGTAATGTCGGACATGCCATAGACCAGTTACGCGCATCGATAAAGCAACTAAGTGCAGATGTCACGAAAAAAGCAAAAATGGCCTTTGTAATTTCTACCAAGCCTTATCCACTAACAAACTCGACTGTCCAGTTGGCCATGAAGAAATTTAAAACCAAATTTAATTCCTTACTCCTCGTTAAGAGGACGCCATATATTCACAACCTGCCTTGATGCATTGTCATTAAAAATGTTTCATCAGCGACACTTTCCTCCAGTCGATTTCTATATTCTCATCAGTTTCATTGGCCAAATCGAAACGGAACCGCGCACCCACCAACTCCCACTTCATGGTGATCAGACTGTCCGAATAGGAATTGCCTTGCACCACCGTATCAGACTGGTGTAGTCCGACACGCCCACAAACGAATAAGTATAACTCCCGTAAAAGCCTAAAGAACGGCATCCGGAAAGGGTCAGGATTGCCAAGGCGATAATAAAAAGATTTTTCATAAATATATCAACAAATTAATGATAAACAGATGTTCATATTTAGTTTATAAGTAGATGTTTACATTTAGTTTATATCATGAATGAGGATTTAGTTAGAACGCAAAGAATAACTGAATTCCCCTCCTCCGGGGAGGAGGGGTGCCCAACGGGCGGGGTGGTAGCGGCAAATATGCCTCTATTAAGTATGGTAATATCCCAAAGCACATCACTCCAAATATCATTTACATTGGCTTTATCATCTTCTCGATGAATGCGATTTCTTCATTGGTTAAATGATATTTGGTATAGAGTTGTTGGTCTATTACAGATATGGCCTTATTCCAATCTATATCGCTTGTTTCCGTAAAGTTCTGGAGCGGAACGAAAGAATATGTGTCTTGTGTCATGTTTTTTAATTTGCGTGTTCCTACTAAAAAGCGGAAAAATTTCGTTTCAGTATATTTTAATACATTATTAGCTTCATTTTTGTTAACAAAAGGTCCTATAGCTAAGAATGTTTCTGTGCATATTGTCATGGGGTCTCCTAATACAGTCTTGCCTATAATACGGGCAGGAATAGGATTTCCAAGCTGTCCTGCCGCACCGTCAGCCTTGGAAACAAAAACTTTCCATTTACCTAAGAATTTTTGTGCCCGCTCATCTTTAGTTTCGTATGACTTTAAGAATTTAAGTCCTCTTATGCCATCAAAGCGTCCAAATACTTTATAATATGATGGAGCATAATCCGTTTCGAGACAACTAACATCGATTTTAAATAGATTACGTGGAGAAACCAAAGCTGAAAAGTTACCGTTTGAGGATTTAACTTTTGCAAGAATAGATAATGCTCCAGCGTCTCTAATAACCACATCTGTAGAATCCTCTGATAGATATCTTTCTGTGCTAATAACAGAGCCATTTGTATGTGATATAAAATCACATTTACCTTGACAATCCTTATCCCACATAAAATAGCAAATGCCTCCTTCGATAGCAACAGTAGGAAAACAATCGTGAGCATCCATATAATCATGAAGAACTCTAATATGCTTATCATCAAGCATAGATTCTCTAAACTTATCAAGTCCTTTTCCACCAGTCATCCAACGTGAGGGCATTATCATTGAAATATATCGTGGCTTAATAGAACGAGCAATATCCACAAATTTATTATAAATTGCTTGGGCGCTACTACCTGTTCCTCCTCCATCCATAACCTGATACGGCGGATTACCTACTATTGCATTGAATTTCATATTGTCATCATCATTAGCTTTCCAGAACGAACGTCCCTTCGCCATTTTCTCAATGAAGTTCTGGGGCTTGTTCTTGATTTGATTGATTAAATCTTCAAAATAACGGGTGTTTACTTTAGCCTTGCGGAAACCCACAAGTGTCCGCTTGGTGATACTCTTCGCCATCGGTGTCTTACATACCACAAAGATATTTTCAGCAACGACCTTGTCCCATACCGCCTGCTGTTCTTCAAGCGTATCGGCAGAAATAGTGCTGTCTTTCAACCGGGAACGGTAAATGCCGTAAGCCATGTAAAGCGGATACAAACCCGACTTGGAGTTGATTTCCAATATCCGGGAATCGGAAGTAAACACTTCTTCCGTCACCTTGCCGTGGTCGATGAAGCGCGGCTCATCGATGGTATGCTCATAATCCTTGTCAAAGAAGCAGTAGCCTCCCAGACAGTCACCCAAATGCATATTCACCACGCGCCACGGGGTAAGCACCGTTTCCTTATCGGGATTGCGGAACGTACTGAAGATATCCGTGATGCGCCCGATACGCTCCTCCACACTCAGTTTGTCCGCCGCTTTCGCCATTGCCCGGATGCGCTTGCCCGCTGCACGGAAGATGTCGGGATCGTAGTATTTCTTAAAGGCATTGAACTTCTGCTTGCTCACGCCCTTGGGCATAAATTCTTCCCACGAGCGCGGGTCTATCTTCTCGGCAAAGTTGTCGATGGTGATTTCCTCATCCCTACCTTCCAGTTCCGCACCGTAGATGAGCAAGGGCATGCGGATGGAGATGCCACGAAGTATCGAGATGGCAGCCTCGCGGTTCTTCTTTTTCTTGTCTAGTTCCTCTTTCCGTTGTTTGTCTTCTTCCGTCAGCTCTTTTTTAGACTTCTTCTTCAACTGCTCCAACTCCTCATATTCTTCATTGGTCAGCCCTTGGCTGTTGATGTCCACCTGATTGGTCTTGGGCATAGCCTTGGTCTGACCGATGATTTTCTTCAGGTCGTCAAACTCCTGCAACTCCCAATCGCCCAGTTTCAACAGTTCGTCATTGTACAGACTGTTGTCCTCGAATCCGTTGCGCACCACACGCTCCACATAAACCTTCTTCAACTGCTCCAACATACGAGGCACGTCAAACTTGTCCATGCGCGAGCCTTCTATGGAGATGACCGGACAGAAATTGAGAAAGTCGCCCATCGTCTTGCGGTCGTCCTGCGAGGTCTTGCCTGCCTTGGCGGAAATTTTGGCGGTCTCGGCAAGGACTTTCAGCGTGCGGTCGGGCGCAAAGTCGAACACATAGCACTGCTCCTTCACCCGTCCGTTGATGGTAGCAGGCGTCTGCACGCGGAAGATGGTCTGCATATAGCTGGATGCCGCCGTATTGTACGAACCGGACAGCATGAACACAGCGGTCCACGCCGGAACGCTCACCCCCGTAGTCAAACGACCGCAGGACAAGGTAATAGTACGTGTCACGTCCGGATCTTTGCCGATGGCCTCGTTCACCATTTCCAACGCATCGCGGTTTTCCTCGTCCTCGTCGCCGTCACCCGCCACGTTTATGATGTGGAAAAATTGGAATACGGGGTGTCGTTGCAACAAGGCACTCAACGCTTTTGCTTCCTTCACGCCCGGCACCATCCACAGCGTGTGGCGGAATATGTCGCGGTATTCCTTGTTGGCGAAGGGATAACAGCTGTCCTCGTCCTCCTGCGTCAGCAGATTGAGGAAAGCGGAAACATCCCGCTCATGGATAAAACCGCCGTCTTTGTCCACACGGAAAAACTCGCGGAAATTGAACGCCACGTCCTCGTCGACAAACTCTTTCAGCAAACGTCCGAGGTCGTAGGTGTAGATATTCATGGCAGGCAACGCCGCATACGGGTTGGGGTCGCCGAAGTGGGTCTTGTCCCATTCCTGCTTGGCACGCTGCTCCATCACATAGTCCCATGTGTAGATTTCATTCTCCTTGAAGTCGTCCAGCAGGTTGAACGGTGTTCCTGACAGGCGCAGGACTTTCGTATCCTCCTTGACCAGTTCTGCCATCACCGCCTTGCCGAGGTCCGTCTTCGTGCCCTCGTGCGCCTCGTCCACGATAATCAAGTCCCAAGGCGTGGCGAACACTTCGTTGTTCTTATCGAAATTGCCGCCCACGAGTTCCGAACCCCGCAAGTCCTGCATGGAGGCGAAATAGACATAATGCAGTCCGTCAGCCTTTGCCCTTCGCTCCAGGTTTGCGTGGCTTTCACCGTTGTTCTTCGAACCATAAGCAAAATCCCTTCGGTCATAGAATATCTTGCCGAAGTCCTCGAACCATCCGCTATCCACCACGGGGCGGTGGGTCAGGATAAGCGTCCGCTTGAAATCCATGTCCTTGACCACCTGCAAGGCGGAGAGTGTCTTGCCGAAACGCATCTTCGCGTTCCAGAGCATCTGGTTGCCTTTCCTAAATTGCCTTTCCGTTTTTTCAATGGCCTCGCGCTGTTCGGGGCGGAATGCAATGGGGCTGCGCCCGTTTGTTACCTCTCCCGGTGACAAGGATTCCTTGCCTTCCTTGACGGCTGCAATGGCACGCTTTACGACATCAAGCGTGGTGATGAACCATTCGTTGGCTTTGTTCTCCTTGTCAAACACTTTCCTCTTCACGCCGGAACGCTCCAGCACGGTATGTACCTCCTTGTCGTTGAACGAGCGCAGGCCGCCACGGTTGTACAGTGTCAGTTCGGTGTGCAACAGTTCGTAGCGTATGCCTGCGGTCTGCGTGTACTGGTTGATGCGCTTGCGTGCCGCCTCGTTCAGCGGCTTGCTGTTCGGTGCCAGCCCGATGACGCTCTCGTCGTCACAGGTAGCCTCGCCTATCTTCAGGCAGTCCTTATGTTCGGCATCGTTGATGCGGAATACGTATATCAGCTTCAGTTTAAGGGAAGAAAAATATTTCATGGGCATTCATTTTAGGAGGTCAATAAAACGGACGCGCTTGCCCTTACGGCCGGTCTGCGGGTCTTTGGCATGCCAATCCTTTATAAGACAGTAAGTGCCGTTGTGCCTGAAAATGTTGTCCGTGCGGCATCCCTCGCAGACGGTCACAGTCCGTGTGGTTTCACCGAAAAGATTTGTGGACGTTTCCACCCTGTCGCGACAACTGCCGGGCACGACGCCTTTCAGTCCGTCCATCTGCCACACGTTCCACGAAATGATGTAGGCAATATAGTTCACGGATTTTGCCAACGGCTCCTTGCCGAACTTGGCACGGTAGTATTCTATAAAGGAGGCAAGCATGGACTCACGGGCGATGAGCAGGCTGTCGCCCTGCCACTCATAGGCATAGGTACTCTTATAGGCTTCCTGCGCGGCTGCCAGCCATTCGCCGGTAGTCACAGTATTTTCACCGACTACCCGCAATTTCCTGTCGATCAGCCCTATGCGCTCGCCGATGGGAATTGCCATACCCGTAGTGGCATCATACCGGCTGACAATATAGGGAGCTTCTCCACAGGTGATTTCAAGGCGGGTATCGCACACGTAGTCCTTCCACGTCTTCCCTTCAGGAAAAATTATCTTGTCCGGATTCGTACTCCAGCCATGTGCGCCGTCCTCGGACGTGCATTCCGTGTTAAACACGTCCTTCCTGCCAAACCACGCCTCGTCTATGAGGTTGTTCTGAGCGTTGCATACCCAGGTTGGAGTAAACACTTCCGCCATGTCGCGCACCCGAGCCGACTGTGTATCCTTATGTTTTAAGATGCGGGGCATGATGACCTGACCGTTGTCACCTGTAATGAGTTCGGGCAATATCGGGTCATGGTAGCGATACCCCTCACCCAGCTGTTCATAATCGGAAGTCGCCCAAAAAATGTTGCACACGGCATCGTTCCTGCTCGTCGTATGGTCTTTGAGCAAGGTAGACAACAATTCCGAAGAAATCCGCGCCATGTTGTCCTCCGATATGTCTTGAAATCGGAAATCCATACACAAATTTATCTCCGATAACAAAACCCACAAAGAAAAAGCCGGGAAAATCTCCCGGCTCTAACATATTTTAATACATCTGTCCGTCTACGCGGAAAATCACAAAGACCTTACGCCCCTGTTCAGAACGGCTCCTCCTCCTTCGCCTCCTTCACCGTTTCCAACTCCCGGTAGTCCGCCACGTCCTGAAAACGGGTCAACCGCGCGTCGAACCGGCAGAGGAAACGCATCGTCCCGATGTTACGCCCCTTGGCCACATCGACCAGGGCCACGCCCCGCACATCCACCTGCTCGAACGGCGCGGGAAAACGCAGGTTCATGCCGTAGTGCTCGTTATAATACTGGGGACGATAGACCAGCATCACCGTGTCGGCGGCTTCGGCTATCTGGCCGCTGTCGCGCAAGCGGTTGATGGTCGGGAACGGCTGGGCAGCGTTGCGGTTCAGCTGGGACAGGGCAATGATCCAGATGTCCAGGTCCTTGGCCAGGTTCTTCAACCGGCGGGCCACGTCGCCCATGATTTGCTCGCGGCTGCTGTCGCTCCGGGCATTCACGTTCAGAATCTGCAGATAGTCGACTATCGCCCCGTCGATGTCGTGCTTGATTTTCATCGAGCGGATGGACGCCAGGATCGTGTCTATGTTCGACGTGCTGCGGTCGTCAAAAAACAGGTTCTCGCCGCACAACGCCCCGACGGCCCGGTCCACAGCCTGCAACTCTCCGTCCGTCAGGGGCTTGTAGAGGATGTCGCTGGAAGAGACCCCGCATTGTCCGGCCACAATCCGGGCCGCCAGCTGCTCCTTGCGCATCTCCATGGAGTAGCAGGCAATCTTCGCGCCTTGCGCAGTGGCATTGACCGCCAGGGTCAGGGCAAAGGAGGTCTTGCCCTGCGACGTCTCGCCCGCGATGACGATGAGGTCGGACTTCTGCAAGCCCCCTTTCCCGTCCAGGCGGCTGAACCCGGTGGGCGTGCCCGTCAGCCCGTTTGTCCCGGCCAGGTTGTCGGCCATGATTTTGTGCAGGCATGCCAACGAATCATACAACGTGGATATGCCTCCGGGCGACTCGCGGAAAATTCCATCTATCCCTTCCTTGGCCTTCTGCTGCACGTCCACGATGTCTTCCTCCTCGCAAGAACCGGCCTTAATCAGGTAATGTCCAAGCTGATAGAACTTCCTGCGCTTGTGCAGGTCATGCAACCGGGCGGCATAGGGATAAATGTCCGACAGGGATTCATTTCGCCCGATGTCAGCCAGTTCAAAAGCCTGCACGCCCGACCGCATCCGTTGCAATTCGCCATAAACCAGGACGATGCCGGGTTCTTCCCCCCGGTCCGCCACGTTCAGGATGGCCTGATAGACATCCCGGTGCTTGTCGACGTAGAAACATTCCGGCACCAGAATGTCGCGGACCTGCTCCAGCGCGCTCCGCTTCATCAGCAGGGTGCCCAACGTCAGGCGCTCGCAATCATCGTCGTGGACGCCCAACGCATACTCCGGGTTGAATCCCGGCGCCTTTGCCTTACTTCTTTTCTCCATACTTCTTCCTCAATTCGTCTAACGTGCTGCGGTACACATTCGTTCTTTTCTTGGGGAAATCTTTCCAATTATTCAGGTCCTCCAGGGCCTCGCAGATTTCTGTTTTGGTATATCCCTTTTCTCTCAGTTTGTGATACTGTGCCTCGGTCATCTGCGACTGGAGCTTCAGCACATTCGGGCAATTCGTCCTGAGCCAAGCGTTGAACTTCCCAAACTCGGATTCTTCGGGCGGGGACGGGGGCAAAGAAAGCCCGTCTTTCTTTGGACATACCCCTGTATGTCTTTCTTTGTCATCTACGTGAGTAGATACAGTATCAATACCATCATCAGTATCAACATCAGTATCAATATCAATATCAGGCAGCGGTCGCTTGCCATCGGCAGCGGATGCAACCTTTGGCTTTCCTCCTTTCTTCCCTCCCTTTTCAGACTTCATGTTTTCAGCCCGTTTCAGTCCGCCGGCACGGGCGTTCTTCCGGTTTGCCTCACACCGTTTGGCATATTCCTTGGCATCGCGGATGAAGCGTTCCTTCATGGACAAGAACGCCACGCCGACCACCGGGTCACGCAACATCTCCTCCAGTTCCTCATTGCTCCCCCGATGGAAGGCCGCGACGGCTGTGAACAATGCGCCGCGTTGTTCCAAGGTCATCATCTGGAACACGGACAGAGAATCCGTATGGATGACAAAACTGTCCTTCCTCACTTCCTTGTCCAACACCGCGTCCGTGTCCGGACAAGCGGCCGGTTCCGTTTCCAACGCCCCGGACGCCTTCTTCTGCCGCTTGTTGTCCCGTTGCACGGCATCCACCCATACACGCTGCGCCAATTCGCTCGCCGCCGGTACAGACTGTCCTTGCAATACCTCTTGTGAACTCTCACTTTCCTTGATTCCCGGCATAATGGCCTGAGGAATAGAATTTTCATTTATTAAATCAAATGCCATAAAAAAAGTTTTTGATGGACTCCATAAGAAAAATTATCCCGAAGAAGAGTCCGTTAGTTATTTCTTCGCTGCAAAGATAGGATTCCTATCCGATAAAACAATGATTTTTTAGAATAAAAATCAGAAACACCCCAATATTTTTTCAAGAATGCACATTTATGCACAAAAAAGCATACAACTAAAGAAGCCTCCCCAAGGACAAAGGAGATTCACGAATGACTGAAATTCGCATTTGAATGCCAACATTGAAGAACGGATGTGAATAGATGCATGTAAAAGCAATAACATATACCTTGTAATAATAATAATTATAATAACAAACTATCAAATATAATCTATTTATATATACGCTGCAAATATAGAATAAACATCAACAAACGACGGACATCGCCCCTTTCCCTCCCTTTCTCCTCTCTTTTTCCTCTCTTTCTCCTCTCTTTTTGGTCTTATAGGGAATAGGACTTTCCGCAGCCCACAAAATATTTTTCAGTTCTAAATCAAATAATACAAAGAATCCTTGCATATATACACAATTTTAATTACCTTTGTCGTGTAAATAAAGCTGTTACCCATGCAGCGGACTTTACAAAAACAACCAAATTTTTAACCTAAACTTTTTCAATTATGGCAACAGGAAGCGGCATCATCCGCAAAGTATCCGGAAAAGTAGGCGACCTGGTCTACGTCGTCCGGGGTGGGCAACAAATTATCCGCGGCGTCCCCACCTCAATCAAGAACCCGCGCACGGAGGCCCAGATGGAGCAACGCATGAAGTGGCCCAACATCCTGGCCGTGTACAGAACCCTCAGCCCCTACCTGAAGGACTGCTTCGAGAACAAGCCCGCCGGACAGACGGACTACAACCGGTTCATGGGCATCAACCTCAACGCCGGGCCCGTCTACCTGGAAAAAGACAAGGTGCGCCTGGGAGCCGCCATCGTCGCGCCCTACGTCATCTCCCAAGGCTCGCTGCCCGCCATCCAGGTGAGCGGAGCCACGCCGGCCACGGACATCGCACTGGGCGCGCTGGAGATTGGCGACGACACCACGGTGGGCGAACTGGCACAGGCCGTGGTGCAGAACAACAGCGGCTACCGCTACGGCGACCAGCTCTCCTTCTTCCGCCTCGTGCAGGAGGAGGACAGCCAGGACGGGCACCCCTACGTCACCGTCTCGGCCACACGCGTCAACCTCGACCCGGCCGACACCTCCGTCCTGCGCGACGTGGCCCCGGCCTCGGGCTTCAGCACCGTCGGCGGGACGCTGGGAGCGGACGCGGCACTGGAGGGGGCAGGCGTGGCCTGGGTGCACAGCCGGACGGTGAACGGCAAGACGCACGTCAGCTCGCAGAGGCTGGTCGTGGACAATGACCTGCTGGACGAGCACGGCACCACGCAGATGTTGTCCACAGCCACCAACTCCTACGGCGGCACCACCGAAATCTTCATCCGGCCCGACGGCACCTCCGGCGGCATGACCGTGGACGAGGGCACCGGAAGCGGCACCGGCGGCGGCACCGGCGAAGACGACGGCAACGAGGGCAGCTTCGGCTGAGAAACCGGCGAGTAGCGACCAGCACGATGAAGGATGGGTGACGGGCACAAAGGCGGGCGGCAACAAGGCTGCCCGCCATGCCCGCCACTGATTGATTCTTCAGACGCGGATGACACGGATGACGCAGATTCATTTTCCTTTATCGACTGATTACCTGCCATCTAAAACTATAAATCAGCGTCATCAGCGTCCCCAAAAAACAGCTGAACTCATTGAAGAAATGCATAGCCAAGTATAGCCCCCGATTATCCACTCCCTACGTGCTTCACGACAAGGATGTGAGAACAGAAGACGGGATTGTGTACCTACCTTTATATATGACACCGTTGCTTTGAACGACACGGGGATAGGCGGCATTCCTGCCGCACGCCCGCCAGGCATGGCATTACGCCGCATCCTGCACCAACCCGGCCGCGCATGACGACGTGCGGCACCTCCAGGCGGTTTTACCCGAAGAAATCCGCGCAATCCGCACCTAAATTATAGCATAAACCGCCCATCTGTTCCTACTTATAAAAAATCTTTCGTACATTTGTACCCAAATTGATGAATTATTGCGAAATGAACTTGAACGTATTAGAACTGAGTGAACAGGAAATCATCCGCCGGGGCAGCCTGAACGAGCTGCGCGCGATGGGCATAGACCCCTATCCTGCGGCAGAGTATGTAACCAATGCTTTCTCAACCGACATCAAAGCGGACTTCCGGGACGATGCCGAGCCGCGCCAGGTGTCCATCGCGGGACGCATGATGAGCCGCCGCGTCATGGGCAAGGCCTCTTTCGTCGAACTGCAAGACTCCAAAGGGCGCATCCAGGTGTACATCACCCGCGACGACATCTGCCCGGACGAGAACAAAGATATGTATAACACCGTCTTCAAACGCCTGCTGGACCTGGGCGACTTCATCGGCGTGGAGGGCTTCGTGTTCCGCACGCAGACGGGCGAAATCAGCGTGCACGCCAAGAAGCTGACCGTACTGTCCAAGAGCCTGCGCCCGCTGCCCATCGTGAAGTACAAGGACGGCGTGGCCTATGACTCCTTCGAGGACCCCGAACTGCGCTACCGCCAGCGCTACGTGGACCTCATCGTGAACGACGGCGTGAAAGATACCTTCCTGAAGCGCGCGAAAATCATCAGCACCATGCGTGCCGTGCTGGACGAAGCCGGCTATACCGAAGTGGAAACGCCCATCCTGCAATCCATCCCCGGCGGTGCCAGCGCACGCCCCTTCATCACCCACCACAACTCGCTGGACATCGACCTCTACCTGCGCATCGCCACGGAGCTGTACCTGAAGCGGCTCATCGTGGGCGGCTTCGAGGGCGTCTACGAGATTGGCAAGAACTTCCGCAACGAAGGCATGGACAAGAACCACAACCCGGAGTTCACCTGCATGGAGCTGTACGTGCAATACAAGGACTACAACTGGATGATGGGATTCACGGAAAAGTTGCTGGAACGTATCTGCATCGCCGTGAACGGCAGCACGGAGACGGAGATTGACGGCAAGACCATCAGTTTCAAGGCTCCCTACCGCCGCCTGCCCATCCTCGAGGCCATCAAGGAGAAGACCGGCTACGACCTGGAGGGGAAGACGGAGGACGAAATCCGCCAGATCTGCAAGGAACTGAAGATGGAGATAGACGACACCATGGGCAAGGGCAAGCTGATAGACGAAATCTTCGGCGAGTTCTGCGAAGGCACGTTCAT
>DWZE01000132.1 GCA_019118325.1 Candidatus Bacteroides intestinavium | reverse complement strand
CGCAGATGCCGCAGATGCCGCTGATCTATAATCTTTGATAACGGATAATCAGTCAATAAAGAAAATGAATCTGCGTCATCCGCGTCATCTGCGTCTAAAGAATCACACCGATAAATTATCATTTAATTCTTGCGACTTACTTAATACTATACGGAACTTAAATGAAGAAAAAAATGGAATACAAAAGAAAACTCTTGACCGGTCTGGCCATCCTGGGCCTGACGGTCGCCGCACATGCACAACAAGTACAGGGCTTCGTACACCAGCAATCGGAGGCATCCGGCTACGTATGGCCCACGGACACAGAAGTATTGAACAAACTGGACCAATGGCAAGACCAGATATTCGGAGTCTTGTTCCACTGGGGCTTGTACTCCGTCCCCGGCATCGTGGAGTCATGGTCCATCTGCTCGGAAGACGTCGACTGGATTTCCCGCAAAGGAGACCTGTCTTACGATGAGTACAAAAAGTGGTACTTCGGACTGAAAGACCAATTCAATCCCGTCCACTTCGACCCTGAACAATGGCGGAAGTGATGCAGGATGCAGGCATCAAGTATGTCATCTTCACCACCAAACATCATGACGGCTTCTGCATGTTCGACTCCAAGTACACTGATTTCTCCATTGCCCACGGAGCCTTCAAGGACGATCCCCGCCGGGATGTGGCCCGGCATGTTTTCGATGCTTTCCGGCAAAAAGACTTTATGATAGGCTGCTACTTCTCCAAGCCGGACTGGCATTGCGAATGGTTCTGGAATCCGTATTTCGCTACCCCGAACCGTATGCAGAACTATAAGCGCGAACGCCATCCGGACTGGTGGCAGAACTACGTCCGGTTCACACAAAACCAACTGGACGAACTGATGACGAATTATGGCAGTTTCGACATCCTGTGGCTGGACGGAGGCTGGATTACCGGCGGCGAGATAGGACTGGACGGCATCTTGAAGAAAGCACGCCAGCAACATCCCGGACTGATAGCCGTGGACCGCAGCATCCGCGGAAAGAACGAAAACTACCAGACACCGGAACGCGGCATCCCCGAAACCCAACTGAACTATCCTTGGGAAAGCTGCATCACCCTAAGCAACGACTGGGGATGGACACCCAACGCTCCTTACAAACCGGCCGAGAAGGTCATCTCCACTCTCGCCGAAATTGTGGCCAAAGGAGGATGTTACCTGCTGGGCGTAGGACCTACGCCGGACGGAGTCATCGAACAGCCCGTAGTGGACCGCCTGCATAAAGTGGGACAATGGCTCCGAAAGAACGGAGAAGCCATCTATCATACCCGCACTACCCCCTTATATAATGACGGAAAGACCTGGTTCACGGCCGCCAAGGACGGAAAAACCCTGTATGCCATCTATACCCTGGAAGAAGGCGAACAATTGCCGGCCACCATCTCGTGGACAGGCAATGTGCCCCGTGGGAAAATGGTACTCCTGTGCAACGGCAAACGTGTGAAGTATGATTGCCAAGGCGACCAAGTCACCATCCACCTGCCTAAAGGACTGCCCAACGAATCATTGGCCTTCCGCTTTGAGAAGAAAGACTGAAAAGAGCTTTGTCAAAACGGAATAGGATAATTCCTTAGGCGCGGATTACGCGGATTTCACGGATTAAGTTTATCGCGACGGATGGTTAGCTGTGTTATAAAAAAGATATCCGTGCAATCCGCGTAATCCGCGCCTAAATATTAGAGT
The DNA here is from genome assembly GCA_019118325.1 of Candidatus Bacteroides intestinavium. Taxonomy (GTDB): domain Bacteria; phylum Bacteroidota; class Bacteroidia; order Bacteroidales; family Bacteroidaceae; genus Bacteroides; species Bacteroides intestinavium. The sequence goes on along the minus strand of DWZE01000132.1, from coordinate 33,457 downwards.
TTATACTTCAATCCAACTCGAAGCAAGGATACTTTGCCTTTTATCATTGGATACTTTGCCATTTATTATTGGATACTTTGCCATTTATCCAATATGTCTTTTGCCACCGGCTTTGGCTGCCTATACTCCCATCGGGAATCCATACACTTATTTAACGTGAGTTCGATATTTAACGTGAGTTCGATATAGTTACCGTTTTATTTGCTGCGTTCTGCACAGGTTTGCTTGTCAAGGTTTAACTCGTTGATTTATAGTTTTGCAACCCCAAAAGGACAAGTATGACAAGAAGCACATTTCGCGTGCCGTTCTATGCGAACAGCAGCAAGGAGAAGAACGATGGGACGGGTTACAATCAATGGGACGGTGGCGCAGTTCAGTTGCAAGCGGAGCATCGCAAAGGAGCTTTGGGACGCAAAAGGCAACCGTGTCAAAGGCAAGAGCCGTGAAGCGAGGGAAACGAACCTTGCGCTTGACAACATCAAGGTGCAAATCATCAAGCACTACCAACGCATATCCGACCGTGAGGCGTATGTTACGGCTGAAATGGTGCGCAACGCCTATCAAGGCATAGGCTGTGAGTACGAGACATTGCTTAATTCCTTTGACAGGGATAACGAGGTATTCAAGAAACGTGTCGGAAAAGACAGGGTTATGGCTACTTACCAGTCACGGGTGAGGGCAAGAAACCACGTCGCTGCATTTATCAAATCTTTTTATAAGCGCAATAATATGTCAATGCTGGAGCTTACCCCTGATTTTATTAATTAGGGCGTTTTCTTCACGCACCGCTTCGCTCATGCTAAAAACACCCCAATGAGCCAACGGGGTTACACCCCTCTGGACACCCCGTTTGCTTCTAAAAGAAGCAGCAAGTTGTCCTTTGGGTTACCCAAAGGCAGATGAGTTACTTCAAAGTCGGAACTCTGTTTTTCAATGGTAGCAAGTTTGTGTTTTGGGCAGACCAAAACGTGCTGTCAGCACCTAAGATTTATATTCGATGACATTATATCCTTGCGAGTTCGCAAATTGTATAATAGGAGCGATATTAAAATCACCCCATTGATTACAAACAACAAATTTTATTCCATCTACACTTTGCAAGCATTCACTTGCTTTTGTGAAATAGCGTATCATTTGTGTTTTAGACAAAGAATCATAAGTCTTAATTACACCTTGTGAATCTGGCTTTAGGGCATTAAGTATTTTTGCATACTCATTGTATGTTTTCGGATTTTCACTTACAAAATGCTTAATGACATTCCATACAAATTTCCTTTTAGGCAACGGACCACTTCCTAAAAATCCATATTTAGTTTTATCGCGGCTGGTTTTATGTAAAACAGGCTCATAAGTGGATATAGCGGGTGAGAATGTTTCTGTTCGTTGTCTTCCTTTAGCTGATGATGAAACAGTCAATGCAATTTGATCAAGTACTGAATCTATCCATTCTTCAGAATACCCTTCATATAGGAATCTTTCCTTTAACGCATCCTTAAAAACTTGACCGCTTGTATCAGACAATATTTTAGCAACCTCACTCTGTATTTGTTTTTGTTTTTGAAATATCATTTTTTGCTCTTTACAGAAATCTGTCACAGTCTGCACATTGAATGAATCCTTAGAAAAGAGTTCCACAAATTTAAAGCCATCAGAATTGTTTTCTTCTATGTCTATAGAAAAGACTTGTTCGGGCAGTTGCTGAGAAGCAATATCATCATAATACAAACGAATTTTATCCCCTATATAAAGTCCGAAAATAACTTGGTGCTTTAATAGACGCATGTAAGAAAACAACTGTCTTTCATCTTCTTCTTGTAATATGTGATTAGGACGTTTGATTTCTATTACGAACTGCTCAACATTGTCTTGCAGAATCACAATATCTGCATATTTGTTTTCATGCCCAGCTTGTACAGGGTATTGCGTTACAATTTCTCCTCGATATTTTTTCCAACCAAGAAGCACCATACAATTACAGACTGCATTCTCATATTCTTTTTCCAAGACGTTATTTTGAATACAGGTGCTCAACTCAAAACATATTTCATTCCAAATATCGTTCATACGGCTTTTTTTATTTGCAAAGTTAATGAAAAAAATCTTTTGGCACATTCAATTTACTTTTTTATCTTTGCATATCAAAGAGTTACCCGAACAAGCAAAGCGATGCAGACCACGGCAATTGGAACGGTTGCCAACTCATTACCCGAAAACGAGGTAATTTTTCTAACTCTCTTGATTCCAAAGAGGTTTATTCCTTATACAGATTTACGGAAATTTATTGTATGGCGGATGATTTTTGCGAAGAATTTGCCAAAGTCAGTGGGAATATATGGTTGAAGACAAGAATCATAAGCATCGGAACAAGCCCGACCGGATGAGCGATTCGGAAATCATGGTCATCCTGATTCTGTTCCACTCGGGAGGTTTCTGATGTTTCAAGCATTATTAGTTAGGAATATGTCTGCAAGCATCTGTTGCACCTCTTCCCCAGGCGTGTGTCCTATAACCGTTTTGTAGAACTGGAGAAAGAAGTCCTGTTACAACTGACCGTTTTCATCAAGGAGGTTTTGCTAGGTACCTGTACCGGAATTATACTTTGCGCGGCATAATTTTGTACAAAACAAAAAATGCACTTCAGTTGTGTCTTCGCATTCCTCCTCACGTCAGATGCTCCTTTGCTTTATTTGTATGGATTTTTTATATTATAGATGCCTTTTTAAGACGGAAAAATTCGAGGGTTCACAACTTCCGCAAAAACACTGAACAATTTCTCGCATAACACTACGCAATTTCTCAAGAAATACTTCACAGTTTCGGAAGAAATTGTTCAGTGTTTTTGGAAGGATGTTTAAGAAAATGTAATAAGTTGATTATCAATCCACTGCATTAAGAAAAATACTTATAAAAATAAATTTTGTAACAAACTTTCAGCAAAGAGCAGAATGCCGCATTAAGAATAGGATATCAAGAATTTTCAGCACCTGCCACGACTAAAATGCACAAATTCATCCCGCTCAAAGTATAAATCCAAAACTTGAAACACTTAACTTTGCCCCATCATGGAATACATCTTTCAAATCCTCTGTGGAATGCTCTATCTCTTCGGCCTCCTGTTCGGCTGGAACTACCAGGAGACCAGCGTGTATGTCTGCATCTACGCTTTCCCATTCCTCATGTTAGTGCCGTTTGTGCTGACTTCGGCACGGGCGTTCTACATTTTCCTGCGGGGACAAAGGAAAACATTGACTACTATTCTGTTGCTGCTCGTGGTAGCGGCTACGGGATGTGCTTTCGCGGGATCGCTCTGCTATTTCCACAAATTCAACATCGACGGATCGGTGTACGACCAATACAGGTATTGCATGGATTGGCTTTATGAAACCGCCGCACATCTGCACATGAGTTACGAGATGCTGAACATGTGGATATACGTCTTCGGTCCGTTGCTGTCTTTCGTTTTCCTGGGACTGGTGAATATGGGGCTGACGCGGGCAAAGAGATAGACTAGAACCCGGTAAGAAGCAGTCTCGAACCGGGAATGACTTTGCAGGAGGGTGTATCGTAATGGGATATTGGCACGCAGATAACACAGATTAAACAGATTATCGCAGATTTATTTAGTTGTTTATCAATACTATATAATCTGCAGTCATCGGTTGTATCTGTGTCATCTGTGTGCAATTTGATATTTTGATGCAACCTCCGCTTTACCCCCTGACACTGAAATTATTGACCTCCTACCACACTGAAATTGAAAATAAACCCTTAAATTTGCAGCGTTTATAGCAACTAACTCAGTATTCAATCACATTAGTAGGAAACCAATATGGAATATAATTTCAGGGAAATTGAAAAGAAATGGCAGAAACGGTGGGTGGACAACCAGACCTATCGCGTGAAGGAAGATGAAAGCAAACCGAAATATTACGTCCTCAACATGTTCCCCTACCCCAGCGGGGCGGGACTGCACGTGGGACATCCGTTGGGCTACATCGCTTCGGACATCTATGCGCGGTACAAACGACTGCAAGGATTCAACGTGCTGAACCCCATGGGATATGACGCCTATGGACTGCCCGCCGAGCAATATGCCATCCAGACCGGACAACACCCTGCAATTACAACCATCAACAACATCAACCGCTACCGCGAACAGCTGGACAAGATTGGCTTCTCCTTCGACTGGAGCCGCGAGATACGCACGTGCGACCCGCAGTATTACCACTGGACGCAATGGGCTTTCCAGAAGATGTTCAACAGCTACTATGACAACGACCGCCAGCAGGCACGCCCCATCGAAGAGCTGGTACAAAAGTTCGCGGAGACGGGCACAAAAGGGCTCAATGCCGCCTGCTCCGAAGAACTTTGCCTGACGGCCGAGGAATGGAAGGCGAAGAGCGAGAAGGAACAGCAGGAAATCCTGATGAACTACCGCATCGCTTACCTGGGCGAGACGATGGTCAACTGGTGCCCGCAGCTGGGCACAGTGCTGGCCAATGACGAAGTAGTAGACGGCGTGAGCGAGCGCGGCGGCTACCCCGTGGTGCAGAAGAAGATGCGCCAATGGTGCCTGCGCGTATCGGCCTACGCCCAACGCCTGCTGGACGGATTGGAAACCATCCAATGGACGGATTCGCTGAAGGAAACCCAGCGCAACTGGATTGGCCGTTCGGAAGGTGCGGAGGTGCAATTCAAGGTGAAGGACAGCGACTTGGAGTTCACCATCTTCACCACCCGCGCCGACACGATGTTCGGTGTCACCTTCATGGTGCTGGCACCGGAAAGCGAGTTGGTGCTCCAAGTGACCACGCCCGGACAGCAGGCCGAAGTGGAAGCCTACCTCGACCGCACAAAGAAACGCACGGAGCGCGAGCGCATCAGCGACCGGAGCGTGACGGGCGTCTTCACCGGTTCGTATGCCGTCAATCCCTTCACGGGCGAGGCCGTACCCATCTGGGTGAGCGACTATGTACTGGCCGGATACGGCACCGGCGCCATCATGGCCGTGCCTGCGCACGATAGCCGCGACTATGCCTTTGCCAAGCATTTCGGCCTGCCCATCGTCCCGCTGGTGGAAGGATGCGACGTGAGCGAAGAGAGCTTCGACGCCAAGGAAGGCATCGTATGCAATTCGCCCAAAGCCGGTGCCACTCCCTATTGCGACTTGAATCTGAACGGACTGACCATCAAGGAAGCCATCGCCACGACCAAGAAATACGTCAAGGAACATAACCTGGGCCGCGTGAAGGTAAACTATCGCCTGCGCGACGCCATCTTCTCGCGCCAACGCTATTGGGGCGAGCCGTTCCCTGTCTATTACAAGGACGGAATGCCCTACATGATTCCCGAAAGCTGTCTCCCGCTGGAATTGCCCGAAGTGAAGAAATTCCTCCCCACAGAGACGGGCGAACCTCCCTTGGGACATGCAAAGGTATGGGCATGGGACACGGTGAACCACTGCGTGGTGGAAAACGAAAAGATTGACAACCAGACCATCTTCCCCCTCGAACTGAACACGATGCCGGGCTTCGCCGGCTCCAGCGCCTACTACCTGCGCTACATGGACCCGCACAACGACCAGGCGCTGGTGGACAAGAAGGTGGATGAATACTGGCGCAACGTGGACCTCTACGTGGGAGGCACGGAGCACGCCACGGGACACCTCATTTACTCGCGCTTCTGGAACAAGTTCCTGCACGACCTGGGCATCTCGGTAGTAGAAGAACCCTTCCAGAAACTGGTGAACCAAGGCATGATTCAAGGCCGAAGCAACTTCGTTTACCGCATCAAGGACACCAACACCTTCGTATCGCTGGGATTGAAAGACCAGTATGACACTACCCCACTCCATGTGGACGTGAACATCGTGCAGAATGACATCCTGGACCTCGAAGCCTTCAAGAATTGGCGTCCGGAATACAACACGGCCGAATTCATCCTGGAGGATGGCAAATACATCTGCGGATGGGCCGTAGAGAAAATGTCCAAGTCGATGTACAACGTGGTGAACCCCGACATGATTGTAGAGAAATACGGTGCCGACACACTCCGCATGTACGAGATGTTCCTCGGACCCGTGGAGCAATCCAAGCCTTGGGACACCAACGGCATAGACGGCGTACACCGCTTCCTGAAGAAATTCTGGTCGCTCTTCCACGACCGTACCGGCAACTGGCAGGTGACGGACGAGCAGGCCACGCCGGAAGAACTGAAATCCCTGCACAAGCTTATCAGGAAAGTAACGGGCGACATCGAAGCCTTCTCCTACAATACGTCCGTCAGCGCCTTCATGATTTGCGTCAACGAACTGGCTTCCCTGAAGTGCACCAAGCGCGAAGTGCTCACTCCGCTGGTCATCACCCTGGCGCCTTTCGCTCCGCACATCTGCGAGGAGTTATGGGAAACGCTGGGCCGGGAAGGTTCCGTATGCGACGCCCAATGGCCGGCATGGAACGAAGAATACTTGGTGGAGAACACGGTGAACTACACCGTATCCTTCAACGGCAAGGCACGCTTCAACCAGGCCTTCCCCGCCGACGCGACCTCCGACGACATCCAGGCATCCGTCCTGGCCGACGAACGCTCTGCCAAGTGGATGGAAGGCAAGCAGGTGGTCAAGGTCATCGTCGTGCCGAAAAAGATCATCAACATTGTAGTAAAATAAGCGTATGCAACTCAAGAAACCAACCAAAGCCGAAATGCTGCAGGAAAGCCGGGACTATCTGATGATAACCCTGGGGCTTTTCTGCTACGCGCTGGCGTGGGCCGTGTTCATGATTCCCTACCAGATTACTACGGGCGGAACCACCGGTATCGGAGCCATCGTCTACTATTCGACAGGCTTCCCCATCCAGTACACGTATTTCATCATCAACGCGGTACTGATGACGCTGGCCATCAAGGTGCTGGGACCCAAGTTCAGCATCAAGACGACGTATGCCATCATCATGCTGACGCTGATGCTGGAGTTCACCCAGTGGCTGGTGAAGAATCCGGACGGCACCTTCCCCCAACTGCTGGGACCGGGACAGGACACGATGGCCTGCCTCATCGGTTCGGTGATGTGCGGCGCCGGACTGGGCATCGCCTTCAATTGCGGAGGCAGCACGGGAGGCACGGACATCATTGCCGCCGTGGTGCACAAATATAAAGATGTGGCGTTGGGACGGATGGTGATGCTGGTGGACTGCCTCATCATCAGCTCGTGCTACATCGTGTTCCACGATTGGCGGCGCGTCATCTTCGGCTTCGTGACGCTGTTCGTGATGGGCTTTGTGATAGACTACATCGTCAACAGTGCCCGCCAATCCGTGCAGTTCCTCATCTTCAGCCGCAAGTACGAGGAGATTGCCGACCGCATCACCCGCGAGACACACCGTGGCGTGACGGTGCTGGACGGCACGGGATGGTACAGCAAAGGAGACGTCAAGGTGCTGGTGGTGCTGGCCTACAAACGCCAGTCTCACGAAATCTTCCAACTGGTGAAGGACGTGGACCCCAACGCATTCGTCTCGCAAAGTTCCGTCATCGGCGTCTACGGCGAAGGTTTCGACCGGCTGAAAGCCAAGTAAAGTCAAGCGCCTTAAGCGATACCGGGCAAACACATCCCACATCAGAAACAGCAAGAAACCAAATGTTATGAAAAAGTTTGTATTTGCCACTAACAATGCCCACAAGCTGGAGGAAGTGAAGGCCATCGTCGGCGCGAAGATAGAAATCCTCAGCTTGAAAGACATCGGCTGTCAGGCCGATATCCCCGAAACGGCGGATACGCTGGAGGGGAATGCCTTGCTGAAGGCAAGGTTCATCTACGAAACGTATCACCTGGATTGCTTTGCCGACGACACCGGCCTGGAGGTAGAAGCCCTGAACGGCGCACCCGGCGTCTATTCGGCCCGTTATGCGGGCGATGCGCACAACTCCGAGGCCAACATGCGCAAGCTGCTCCAGGAACTGGAAGGCGTGGAGAACCGCCGTGCCCGCTTCCGCACTGCCTTTGCCCTCATCCTGAACGGCAAGGAACACCTCTTCGAAGGCATCGTCAACGGACACATCACCCCGGTACGCCATGGCACGTCGGGCTTCGGCTACGACCCTGTCTTTGTGCCGGACGGCTATACACAGACCTTTGCCGAGATGGGCGACGCACTGAAAAACAAAATCAGCCATCGGGCCATCGGGGCACAGAAACTGTGCAGATTCCTCAACACGCTGTAAGAAAGCCATCACGGAAGAAAAAAGAGGGTGTATCAAAATAAGGATTACCTATCATTCTGTCATCCCGAGCGTAGCCGAGGGATCTCAAGATTGGTTAAGTGAGATGTTTCGACTTCGCTCCGCTCCGCTCAACATGACAGACTATACCTTAATGAAATAGTCAAAAGAGGTTTTGAGCGAAGCTAATGATAGGTAACCTTTATTTTGACACACCCTCTTTTTTATTGGATACATCTGTTGATAACCCTGTTCATAATCCCAGACGAGCCGAAATCTCCAGCATCCGCTCAATGGGCCGGACGGCGCGGGCGGCAATTTCCGGATCGACAGTAATCTCCGGCGACTCGTCGCGCAGGCAGTCGCGCAGCTTTTCCAGCGTATTGAGACGCATGTAGCTGCATTCGTTGCAAGCGCAGGTACTGTCAGCGGGTGGGGCAGGGATGAAGGTGGTCTGAGGGCACTTCTTCTGCATCTCGTGCAGAATGCCTGATTCGGTAGCCACGATATATGTGTTCTCCGGATGCTTCACCGCATATTTCAGCAGCGCAGCCGTAGAGCCTACCACATCGGCCAGCTTCAGCACAGCCCCCTTGCATTCGGGGTGGGCGAGGATCAGTGCTTCGGGATGCGCGCGCTTCAACTCCACCATCTTTTCCACCGAGAACTGTTCATGCACATGGCAGGCACCGTCCCATAACAACATATTCCGTCCCGTCACACTGTTGATATAACTCCCCAGATTTCTGTCCGGTCCAAAAATGATCTTCTCGTCCTGAGGAAAGCTTTCCACGATTTGCCGGGCATTGGTGGAGGTGACCACCACGTCGGTCAGTGCCTTGACGGCCGCCGTCGTATTGACGTAGGAGATGACCGTATGGCCCGGATGCGCCTGGATGAAGGCTTCGAACTTATCGGCCGGACAGCTGTCCGCCAGGGAGCAGCCTGCGGCCATGTCCGGCACCAGCACCTTCTTCGCCGGACAGAGCACCTTGGCCGTCTCGCCCATGAAATGCACACCGCACATGACGATGATGTCCGCCTCCGTCCGTGCGGCCCATTGGGCCAGGGCCAGACTGTCGCCCACGAAGTCGGCTACGTCCTGCACTTCGCCGTGCTGGTAGTAATGCCCCAGGATGACGGCGTTCTTCTCTCGCTTCAGTTTTTCGATTTCTTCCTTGATGTCAGTCATAACACATTATAATTATATCTCTTCTTTTCTTTTAAAGAAAAAGCTTATGTTGATGATGATAGGCGGTTAATAGTGTGGATAATTTCCGGAGCTATTCCTTGCACAAGAAGTTATTGCTTCCAGGCCCGGAGTTATCCGCCGGTTGTCAACATCGGGGCGCGGCGGTAAAGTCCTGATACTAATCTCTGTTTCCGGATATATCCGCACAAAATTAACATCCTGTCGATAAGCCGCAAAGTTAATAACTTTCGGATTATGAACGGTGCGGTCAGGGCTGAAAAATCAGTTTATTATCAGCTTGCATTTCGGGGCTAACTTTTTTGGCGGGTTCATTCCGCTTCTTGTATAGCAGGAGTTATGAGGATTGCAAGAAGAAATTATGAAAATCTTTCCCGTGGCTATTGACAGGTTTTACACCGATATTAACCGGGATGTGAACAGAAAGGCGTATCTTTGCCGTGGATATTCTACAAGCTATGCGCAAACTGAAGATAACAGAGATGAACCGCCTCAGTGCGGAGGAATTTAAGTCGGTGGAAAAGCTGCCGCTGGTGGTGGTGTTGGACAATGTGCGTTCGTTGCACAACATCGGTTCGGTATTCCGCACCTCGGATGCTTTCCGTGTGGAGTGCATTTATCTCTGTGGCATCACGGCTACGCCTCCTCATCCGGAGATGCACAAGACGGCGCTTGGTGCGGAATTTACCGTGGACTGGAAATATGTTAATAACGTGGTGGAAGCTGTTGATAACCTCCGTGCAGACGGCTACACGGTCTATTCCGTGGAGCAGGCGGAGGGTAGCACGATGCTCCAGAACCTGACGCTGGAGCGTGGCCGCCGGTATGCAGTCGTGCTTGGTAATGAGGTGAAAGGGGTGCAGCAGGAAGCCATAGACCATAGCGACGGTTGCATCGAGATACCCCAGTATGGCACGAAACATTCGCTCAACGTGTCGGTGACGGCGGGCATCGTCATCTGGGATTTATTCAAGAAGCTTACTTTCTGATTTCTTCCGGTTTTTCTGTCTTTATCCGGAGATATCTCCGTCCGTGTCGGGAGATATCTCTGTCCGTGCCCGGAGATATCTTCGTCTGTCCTTGCCGATATGGTTCCCGTTTCAACGGATGGTTGATAAGAATGTCAACTATTGGTTGACAACGTATTTTCCGACTGCTTATTCACTGTTTGTTGATTACTTATCAACATGATTAATTCATTGTATATGAATAGAGTAGGGTATTAATTGCGCAGGTTATCAGTCCAATTGTTCACTATATGCCGGAAGTTGATAAAGGGGTGGATAAGTGTCGGGAAGTTACCGGCATTGGGCTGCTGGCCTGTGTGGAAGGACCCAATTCCTCCACAGGATTGTGGCATTATAAACTCGGCTTGCTGTTATCGGCACTTTCTCTGATTCATGTTTTCTATAGGAAATGATAGAAATCATCGTATCCGGGAGGTTGTTTCCTGAATTTTATGTATATTTGTCGCATAAATATAGGATATATGCGTAAGACCATTTTTTCTTGGATAAACATCTTTATCGGCTGCACCATCATGGCGGCCGGATTCGTGTTTTTTATCAACCCTTATAATCTGGTGCCGGGTGGCGTGTACGGTGCAAGTATCGTGTTGCACAATTTGTTTCCGTCCATTCAGGTAGGTACGTTCGGTTATATGTTCGACATTCCGTTGCTCATATTGTCCGTGGTGTTGCTTGGTTCCAAACTGGGTGGCCGTACCATTGCCGCAGCCTTGACCACTCCGCTTATCATGAACGTCATTTCCGCCTTGTCCTATCCTTCGGAAGAAGCTTTGCACGCGTTGGATCCTTCGCAACTGCTGGGGGGCGTGTTTGACATGACCGACCACTTGATGCTGACCACCATTATCGGCGCGGCCGTCATTGGCATAGGCCAGGGCATTGTGGTGCGCAACCAGGCGACTACCGGCGGTACGGATATCGTGGCGATGATTCTCCAGAAGTACGCGCATATCCGCTTTTCCAACGCCATTCTGTTGGTGGACGGCCTCGTGGTATGCTTTGGCCTGGTAGTCATCGGTTTTGGCGTGGGTGGAGCAGAAGATGTCAGCCAGCCTTCGTGGCACCTGTCCTTCTATTCGCTCATCGCCATCTTTGTCTGCTCCCGTGTCTTGGCGCGGGTCATTAATGGCGAGAAGAACGATAAGCTCATCTTTGTCATCAGCAACAAGAAGTTGACCGACTTGCACCAATATATCATCAAGGATATGGACCGCACCGCTACCTGCATCAAGAGCAGCGGACTCTATACGAAGGAGGATAAGGAAATGTTGTTCCTTGTGGTGAGTTACAAGGAAGTGGCGGGGCTGAAGATGAAAATCAAGGAGGCCGACCCTAATGCCTTTGTGGTGGTGACCGATGCCTACGATACCTTTGGCGAGGGCTGGAAGGAATTGCCTTCGAAGAACGAGGTGCAGCCGGAGTAGGGTAGCAAGCGTGTTAATAGTATAAATTGCACTACGGACGTGCAGAAAACAACCGAATTCTGCACGTCCGTAGTGCAATTTTAGTATCTTTGCGCGTAGAAATCCCTAATTTTGATAATGCCGACACTATGGAAAGACTTTGGAATAACTTCAACCGCTTGCTGAAACAGACCCGCACAGACTTTGTCCGTTACAAGTATGCTGAAATCAAGTGGAATAACCGGATGTTGGGGCTGGTAGGTCCGCGCGGGGTGGGGAAGACTACCTTGTTCCTACAGTATATCAAGCTGCATCTTTCTCCCCGGGACACGCTCTATGTGTCAGCGGACAATATCTATTTTGCCGATCATACCTTGGTGGATTTGGCGGATAATTTCAACAAGCAGGCTGGGAAACACTTGTTTATCGACGAAATCCATAAATATGGCAACTGGTCTGCTGAGCTGAAGCAGATATACGATTCTTATCCCGACATGCAGGTAGCCTTTACGGGTTCTTCCGTGCTGGATATTTATAAAGGCTTAGCTGACCTGAGCCGCCGCGCTCCGATATATGAGATGCAGGGTCTTTCCTTCCGTGAGTACCTGTATCTGTTCCACGACATTGACGTGCCAGTCTTTACGCTGGAGGATATTTTGGACCAGAAGGCCGAGATTCCCGGTGTGGACCATCCGTTGCCTCTCTTGTCCGACTATTTGCAGCGGGGGTATTATCCTTTTGCTCATCCGGATGCAGATTTCTACACCGAACTACAGCAGGTCATCAATCAGACGATGGAGGTGGACATTCCCCAGTATGCCGGCATGAATGTCTCTACCGGGCGTAAGCTGAAGCAGTTGTTGGCCGTAGTGGCCCGTAGTGTACCCTTCAAACCGGTGATGCAAAAGTTGGCTGACTTGACAGGAGTCAGCCGCAATTATTTGGCCGATTACTTGTATTATATGGAGCGGGCGGGTATGATTGCCCAGTTACGCGACGAGACGGGAGGTATCCGTGGCTTGGGAAAGGTGGAGAAAATCTATCTGGACAATACAAACTTGGTTTATGTCTTGGGGCAGGAGAGTGCCAACGTGGGAAATGTACGCGAGACGTTCTTCATGAACCAGATGCGGGTGAGGAATGAGGTCATCTCTTCCCGGCAGGCCGATTTCCGGATAGGGGACTATACCTTCGAGATAGGAGGCCGTGGAAAAGGACAGCAACAACTTCGGGGAGCCGGACAGGGGTTTGTGGTGAAAGACGACATAGAGTCCGGGCATGGCAATGTGATTCCCCTTTGGGCTTTCGGCTTGAATTATTAACAGGGGTTGTTCATAACTGTCCGTTCTCCACCATCCGCACTACCCGTTCCGTCAGGGCGTCTTCTCCTTCCGGATCATATTCTTTCTTCAGGCTGGCACCGAAGAGAGCGGCAAAAGCTTGGTAGAAACCCGCGCGGAAAGGTCCAAGGAAAGCTTTCACCAGTTCGTAGCCGGTGGAGTTGGTCTGGCGGTCCACCAGCTTGATGAGCAACTTGCCCTGCGAGAAAGTCAGTTTCTTCATGCGGGGCGTGTACTGTTCCTTGATGCTTTTCTCCACGGCTTTCAGGTGGCGTTGGCGGGCCTTGTCGTCGGGCAGTGTCATCAGGTATTCATAGGTTTCGATGATGGCACGCTGCACCTCGTTTGCGATGGGCAATACCTTCTTGACATCGCGTACCAGTTTGTTGTAACTGCGTGCTTGGCGTTTGTTCTTGAATTGCAGCGGCTGGTAGATGTAGACGGCCGGCAGGGAGACGTAGGGGATGGTGTCTCCTTCGTACACGCAGAGTTGGGTCACGTAGGATGGTTGGGGCGGAGCCGCTTCCGTTTGTTGGGCAAAGCCTTCCAGTCCTATCAGGAGCAGAAACAGGGATACTATGAATCGGATACATACTTGCATGACGGGACAAATGTACGGTATTTCGGGGAATAATTCCCTACGGCTTGCCTTTATTTTAGATTCCCTATGTTTAGTTAGCCGATTGTGGGGAATACGTCCGGTGGAAATCCCGATAAGTGGGTATTTCGGCTTAGCCGGGAATGTCCTTACTTTGCAACCAGCAATTTAACTGTATGATGACAATGAAAAAGATTGGTATTTTCTATGGTTCCAGCACAGGGACGTGCGAGGATTTGGCTAACCGCATAGCCGACAAGTTGGGAGTGTCCGCACAGGACGTGCATAGCGCCGGCAAGCTGACGGAGGCTATGGTGAAGGAATATGAAGTATTGGTATTGGGCAGCTCTACCTGGGGCGATGGCGACATGCAGGACGATTGGTATGACGGCGTGAAGGTCCTGAAGGCGGCCGATTTGTCCGGTAAACTGGTAGCCCTGTTCGGTTGCGGCGATTCCGAGTCCTATTGCGATACATTCTGCGATGCCATTGGCGTGCTCTACGAGGACTTGCAGAGTACGGGTTGCACTTTCGTCGGCAACCGGGTGAGCACGGACGGATATTCCTATTCTTCTTCCATCGCGGTGGTGGACGGCTGCTTCGTGGGCCTGGCCCTGGACGAAGTGAACGAGAGCGAAAAGACCGACGAGCGCATCGATGCCTGGGTGGCCGACCTCCGGAAAAGTCTTTGATTCTTTACCTTACTATAATTGAGAACGATGGACAAGCTACAGCCCGATATCCAGACCTCTGAGTTGAAAGTATTCCTGAACCATGTCTATGAGTTTCAGAAAGGGGTGCGTCAGATGGTGCTCTACACGGTGAACCGCAAGTACGAGGCTTTTGCCGTTTCCCGGCTGGAGAAGCAACGTATTGATTACCTCATCCAGCCTATCGACGGAAAGAAAATCAATCTGTTCTTCGGAAAGCCGGAGTGTATCCATGCCATCCGCTGCATGGTGACACGTCCGCTGAACCAGTTGACGCCCGAAGAGGACTTCATTCTCGGTACGATGTTGGGTTATGACATTTGCGCCCAGTGCAAGCGTTATTGCCAACGCAAGGAGCGGGCGGAAAGAGCGTCTTAGCCGGTCTCGTTCAGCTTGAATGCTATGGGTGCGGATTCCCGGACAGTGGTTGTCGGGGAATCCGTGCTTGCGTTGTGTCGCTTTTTCTGGAGATTATTCCTCCATTCTTTCGCGGATTCAATTATTTTCATTAACTTAGCTGCCCGTAACCAATGACTTTATTCTATCCATGAAGCACTTCCGTTCAGGAATCCTTGCCACCTTATTATTATTGTGCACCTTTTCCCTCCGTGCCCAAAGCCTTTTCCTTTGGGAGGACAACTTGGAAGAACTGGCCGAGGAGACCGGCACCACCGATTGGGAAGATGAACTGGAGGAACTTTCTTACCGCCTCCAGGAACCCATCAATCTGAATAGCGCTACCCGCGAACAATTGGAGCAATTTCCTTTTCTCACCGCCCGGCAGGTGGAGGAGATTCAAGCCTACGTCTATATCCACGGCCCGATGCAGACCCTCTATGAACTCCAACTGGTGGAGGAGATGGACCGCCGCACCATCGAGCTCCTGCTGCCTTTCGTCTGCGTGAAGCCCGTGGAGGAGGAGGAGAGTGGCTTTCCTTCGCCGAGGGACCTTCTAAAGTTCGGAAAGCACGAGGCTTTGGTTCGCTTTGATGTGCCTTTTTATCAGCGTAAGGGGTATGAGAAGGACTATTTAGGGCCGTTCTGGTATCATTCGTTGCGCTACGCCTTCCGTCGGGGCGACTACGTGCAGGCGGGCTTTGCGGCGGAAAAGGATGCGGGCGAGCCTTTCTTTGCCTTGCACGACCGTCAGGGGTATGACCACTATTCCTATTATATATACTTGCAAAACCTGGGCCGGCTGAAAGCATTGGCCTTGGGTACTTATCGCCTGTCGTTCGGCCAAGGACTGGTATTGGGCAGCAGCTTCGGATTGGGAAAGTCCTTTTCCCTCGCCACGTCCGACTATCGGGCTTTGGGCATCCGCAAGCACGGCTCTACGGGTGAATATGATTATTTCCGGGGAGTGGCAGCCACGGTGCTGGCGGCACGTCGGTGGGAGGTATCGGCCTTCTACTCGCACCGCACGATGGACGGACGGGTGGAGGACGGTGTCATCACGTCCATTGACGAATCGGGCCTGCACCGCACGCAGTCGGAGGTGGAGAAACGGCATACCTTTGCCTTGCAACTGGCGGGAGGGAATGTCACTTGGCGCGGTAATCCCTTTCAGGTAGGCCTGACCGGCATCTATTACTTCTTCGACCGGCCTTATCGGCCCAATCTGCGGGAGTATGCCAAGTACAACCTGCAGGGCAACCGTTTCTATAACCTTGGGTTGGATTACCGTTACCGGCTGGGACGTTTCGGCTGGACGGGCGAGGCGGCGTTGGGCAAGCATGGCTATGCCTTCCTCAACCGCCTGAGTTACGATTTCTCGCCGGATTACCGCCTGATGTTGGTTCATCGTTACTATGCCCACGATTATTGGGCGATGTTTGCCCACTCTTTTGGCGAGGGCAGCACTCCGCAGAATGAGAACGGCTGGTACCTGGCTGCGGAGATTGTTCCTTGGGGAGGCTGGCGTTTCTTTGTCTCGGCGGATTTGTTTTCCTTTCCTTGGTGGCGCTATCGCATCAGCAAACCTTCGCAAGGAACGGACCTGCGATTCCAGGCCACGTATACGCCTCGCGAAGACCTTACGATACTGGCCAACTACCGCTTTCGGCGCCGCGAGCGCGACGTGACGGGGACGGGTGGGGAAGTGACTCTTCCCACATGGCATCACCGCGCCCGTTTCCGTCTCACCTATGCGCCCGGTGCATGGAAATTCCAGACAACGGCAGACTACAATAATTTCCGCCAACAGACATTCTTGCCCAGCCGGGGCTGGCAGTGTACCCAATCGTGTGCCTACACGCTGCCTTGGTTTCCTCTCAGCCTGTCCGTGCAGGGCACGTATTTCGATACGGACGATTACGATTCGCGCGTCTATGTCTACGAAAAAGGGTTACTCTATACCTTTTATACGCCTTCCTTTTCGGGCAATGGCTTCCGTTGTTCGGCCCACCTGCGTTATGATTTCGGCAAAAGGCTGATGCTCCTGGCCAAGCTGGGACATACGGTTTATCGGGACCGGGATGAGATAAGTTCGGGCAATGACCTGATACGGGGGAACCAGAAGACGGATTTACAGGTGCAGGTACGGGTGAAGTTCTGAGGCGGAAATGTTGCTCGTGAAAAGGAAAACTCCTACATTTGCCCTTAGAAAACAAATCGTGTAATTATGACCATCATCTATCCTTCCCCTATCTTCGGACCTGTGCATTCCCGCCGCCTGGGCGTTTCGTTGGGAATCAACCTGATGCCTGCCGACGGCAAGCTCTGTACGTTCAATTGCATTTACTGTGAATGTGGTTTCAACGAGGATTTCCGTCCCAAGTTGCCGCGTCCCACCCGTGAGGAAATACGTACCGCTCTCGAAGCCCGCCTGCTGGACATGAAGCAGAACGGACCCGCTCCCGATGTGCTGACCTTTGCCGGCAATGGCGAGCCGACAGCCCATCCGCATTTTCCTGAAATCATAGACGATACGTTGGCCTTGCGCGACCGATACTTCCCGAATGCCAAAGTGAGCGTGCTCAGCAATTCCACCTTCATCCACAAACCTGCCGTGTTCGACGCGCTCCTCCGGGTGGATAATAATATCCTGAAGCTGGACACCGTGGACGAGGACTATATCCGTGCCTTGGATCGTCCCACGGGCCGTTATTCCGTGGAGAGCATTATCGAAGGGATGAAGGCTTTCCAAGGCCGTTGTATCATTCAGACCATGTTTCTGAAGGGAGGCTATCTGGGATGTGATATGGACAATACCTCCGACCGCTTCGTCCTGCCTTGGCTGGAACGGGTGAAAGAGATTGCTCCCCGCCAGGTGATGATTTACACCATCGACCGCGAGACGCCCGACCACGACCTGCGCAAGGCCACGCACGAAGAGTTGGACCGTATCGGTACGTTGGTGCGTGAGGCAGGCATCGAGGTGAGCGTCTCTTATTGAGTGTTTAGTGGTGAGTGTTTAGTGTTTAGTATATCGTGAGTACTAATCGCTAATCACTAATCGCTAATCGCTGATTTTCCACCGGCTCAAGTCATACCCCGCTTCTACCTTGTCCTCCACCTCATCCGGTAGGGCAGGGAAGAAGTCGATGCCCGTGATGCGCTCCACCTGGTCCACAGAGTTGACATAGCTGTCCAGCGGATGGTTGCCCGATGTGTTCTTGTAGATGAAGCCGATGGCGCGAGGCGGGTTGCTGTCGGGGCAAAGAATGACCTTGAAGAAGGCTTCGGGCACGGTGATGCGATGTTCGTGGCCGATGGTCTTGTGTTGCTGCCGGTAGAGGATGGGGCCGCAGACGATGAATATCCTTCCTTCTTGTTGTGCCCAGTCTCTGCACGCCTCTTCCAGTTCTTTCCAGTCGCCCCGGTTCAGGTTGTGGTGTTGCGGGCAGATATTGGTCATGTAGAAACTCTCCTGCATGGCCCGCCAATGCCAGCGGTTGTCTCCTGCGGGGCACATGTGTCCGCGGTCCCAGCCCGAGCGTTTGTAGTCATCGGTGGTGACGGCCACGTCGTTGGGCAGGTCGGGATCGGGCAGGAACTTGTCCGAGCGGCTTTCACGCTCAATGAGCTTGTCGGGCGTCAGTTCCCAGGCCACCCAGTTGGGCAGGTTATGCTTCAGGTTGTAGGAGACGGTATAGCCGCGTCGGACCAGGATTTTTTCGGGCCTGTCTTTCAAGGAGGCAGGCAGCAACGACTTGTCGGTCAGAGGAACGCCCAAGGTCGTGGTGGACTCCTGGGGAGTTTCCGGCAATCGTTTCTGCACTTCCGCGAGGATGGCAGGCAGCCCTTTGGAGGCATCTACGTGTAAGGCGCGTGTCAAGGGTTCGTAACCCAGGCAGACAGCGACAATCAGGACCAGTGTGTAGACCAGCCCTTTGATGCTTTTCTGTTTCTTTTTCCTTCTTCTTGCCATGATGTTGTGTTTTGGCACGCAAGTTATGAATAAATCCGTGGAATCCGACTACTCCGCTGCTGAAATTTTATCGGCCCAGCAGTTGGGTGGCCCTTTCCAGTGCCACGTTGATATTGGGGCAGATGTTTTCCTCGCCCAGCAGTTCGTAGAATCCGGATTTCTGCAGCGCCTGGTGTACCTTTTCGTTCACGCCGGAAAGTACGATTGTGATCTTTTCCTTCTGCGACATCAGGCAGAGGTTTTCCAGGTTGTGGATGCCCGTCGAGTCGATGAAGGGCACCTTGCGCATCCGGATGATACGCACCTTGGGGCGGTCGCCCAGGCGGGCCATGATTTCCTCGAACTTGGTGGCGATGCCGAAGAAGTAGGGTCCGTTGATTTCATACACCTCCACGCCGTCGGGGATGACGATATGCTCTTCGTGCGTGTCGGCGCCGGTGTCCTTGTTGGGGTCAATTTCGTCTTTGACCACGGAGATTTCCGTCGTCTCCATCACGCGGTGCATGAAGAGCACGCAGGCGATGACCAGCCCGGCTTCGATGGCCACGGTCAGGTCGAACACCACGGTCAGGAAGAAGGTGATGAACAGCACGGTGACATCTGCCTTGGGATTGCGCAGCAGTGCCTTGAACGTGCGCCAGCCGCTCATGTTGTAGGCCACCACGGCCAGTACGCCGGCCAGGCAACCCATGGGAATATACTTGGCCAGCGGCATGAGCAGCAGCAGGATGAGCAGCAGTACGACGGCATGGATGATGCCCGCCACGGGCGTGCGTCCGCCGTTGTTGATGTTGGCCATGGTGCGGGCGATGGCTCCCGTGGCCGGTATGCCGCCGAAGAGGGGTGTCACCATGTTGGCCACGCCTTGGGCCATGAGTTCGGTGTTCGAGTCATGCCGGTCGCCCGTCACGCCGTCGGCCACAGTGGCCGAGAGCAGCGACTCGATGGCGCCCAGCACGGCGATGGTCAGCGCCACGGGGAAGAGGTTCTTCACCGCCTCCCAGTCCAGGGCGGGAATGGCCGCACCGGGCAGTTCGGCGCGGATGCTGAAGCGGTCGCCGATGGTGTCGATGCCTGTGATGCCGCCGTAGGTCTTCATCAGCCATACGGCCACGGTGACAAGGATAATGGCCACCAGCGAGCCGGGAATCTTCTTGGAGAACCGGGGTGTCAGGGCGATGATGGCGATGCTGGCCAGGCTGACTGCCGTGTTCCACCAGTCCACCGTGTCGAAGTGGCGGAAGTAGAGCATCCATTTGCCGATGAAGTCGCCCGGCACCGTCTCGCCTCCGAACTTCAGCCCGAAGATGTCTGCCACCTGCGTGGTGAAGATGGTGACGGCGATGCCGCTCGTAAAGCCCACGATGATGGGGTAGGGAATGAATTTGATGACGGCGCCCAGCTTGAACGCGCCCAGCAGGACGAGGATGACGCCCGCCATCAGCGTGGCGGCGATGAGGCCCGCTTCGCCATATTGCTGGATGACGCCGTAGACGATGACGATGAACGCGCCCGTCGGTCCGCCTATCTGCACCCGGCTGCCTCCCAGCAGCGAGACGAGGAAACCGGCGATGATGGCCGTCACGATGCCTTTTTCGGGCGAAACGCCCGACGCGATGCCGAAGGCGATGGCCAGCGGCAGGGCTACGATGCCCACGATGATGCCCGCCATGAGGTCGGCGGAGAATTGTTGCTTGTTGTAGCTCTTCAGTGTGTCGAACAGCTTGGGTCTGAATTCAAACGCTTTCATTGCTTACCTGTTTAGTTTGTTATCCTGATGGGAAAGAAGCCGCAAAATTAGGTAAAATTCTGCAAAGGAAATATAAGAACAGGGCAATTTCTGCACAATTTTTGCGTGTCGCTGAACATTTATGCCCTTCGTGTGTTTTTAAAGCAAACGAACCTTTAATTATTTGTAATATGGATCAATCCACAGAAATTCATTAACCCTTTAATACATAGTAAATTTATGCAGTTCAGAAAGTTTTTGGGAGTTCTCGCCTTGGCTCTCTTGTCCGTCATTTCCCTCAAGGCACAGGAAGAACGAGGGATATTCGTGGAAGGAGTCGCCGCCCTAGCCAGTGAGCATACTGAAAATTATGCAATCTTGACTCCGGCAGTGGGCTATCAGTTCAACGACCGCTGGGCGCTGGGTTTCAAGATGGGGTTTGAAACGGCTGATTTCGACTACAAGCACTATACACCCTTTGTCCGCTTCAGTTTCCTGACCGGTTCGGCTTTCCGCATGTTTGTCGAGGGCAAATTGAACTTTGCCATCCGGGACGTGGATGGAGGACAGAGTACATACCAGGAAGCCGGTTTCAGCCTGGGTGCCTCCTATAAGGTCTGTCCCCACCTGCGCGTGATAGCCCAATACCTCTTCCTTGGCTGGAGCAATGACGGGGATAAGTATGGCGCTTGGTTGGGAAAGCACTCCGGCTTCGCCTTGGATGCGAACGTGTATCGCGCTCAGCTGGGATTGCAATTCATGTTCTGAGGTTCCGGAGAAGGTTGCCATGACTAACATGCACAAATTCACCCCGCGCGTAGCATAAACCGGAATTTATGCGTATATTTGTCGGAGAAAGAGATAATGTATCCAAGTAGTATTTACTCAATTTAATAACAAAGATTATGGGAAAAAGCATCAAAGGAACACAGACCGAGAAGAACTTGTTGACATCCTTCGCCGGTGAGTCGCAGGCTCGCATGCGTTATACCTACTTTGCCAGCGCGGCCAAGAAGGAAGGTTACGAACAGATAGCCGCCATCTTCCTGGAGACGGCCGAGCAGGAGAAGGAGCACGCCAAGCGCATGTTCAAGTGGCTGGAGGGCGGCATGGTGGAAATCACCGCCAGCTATCCCGCCGGAGTCATCGGCAACACGCTGGAGAACCTCAAGGCCGCCGCTGCCGGCGAGAACGAGGAGTGGACAGCCGACTATCCGAAGTTTGCCGACGTGGCCGACGCCGAAGGCTTCCCCGAAATCGCGCTGATGTACCGTAACATCGCCATCGCCGAGAAGGGTCACGAGGAGCGTTACCTGGCTTTCGTGAAGAACATCGAGCAGGGTAAGGTATTCGCCAAGGATGAGGAAATCGTGTGGCAGTGCCGCAACTGCGGTTACATTTTCGTGGGCAAGGAAGCTCCCGAGGTATGCCCGGCTTGCCTCCACCCGCAGGCTTACTTCGAGGTGAAGAAAGAAAACTGGTAAGCCGCGCACGCTGACAATTTGTATTTTCCAACCGCTGAGAATCGTTTCTTCCGGCCCGTCCTTCGGGTCGGAAGATTTTTTTTGAGCGGGAATGGCTCATTTTTCAGTTATCCAGCGGGATAGCGAAATCCTTACAAAAAATCTGGAGCGGAAACCGCCTGTTTTTCCTTCCGAATGTCGGGCGGCGACGGCGAAGACGGCGGGAAGCATGCTCGCAGTAGTCCGCGCTTTTGCTTGGAGTAGTCCGCGAGTAAGTCCCGTCAAGGCTCCGCTGAAGTTTTTCTTTGTGCCGGCATCTGCTGAAAACCGTTTATCTATGCACTTTTATGCCTGGTTCGGCCTGCTATATTGCATGAATATGCAGTTTCCGTTCCTCTTTTCTCCCTGTTTGGCGATTTTCTTCCGGCCGGGTTGTCAGCAGAATAGGCATTTGGCTGACATTTTGTTCGGTCCGATGACGGGAATAACTTGCCTGTTCTCTTCATAGTCATATCCGGAATGCCCGGCCTGTGAAGACTCCTCAGGTCATTCCTTTCCCGTTTCCCCCGATAGCTTCTTCGGGTAGTCGATGGTGTAGTGCAGTCCCCGGCTTTCCTTGCGTTCCATGGCCTGTTTGGTGATGAGGTATCCCACGTTGATCATGTTACGCAGTTCGCACAGTTCGCGCGTGGCCTTGCAGTGCTTGAAGAGTCGTTCCGTTTCTTCGTAGAGGATGTCCAGGCGGTTCCAGGCGCGGGTCAGGCGGACGTTGCTGCGCACGATGCCCACGTACGCTTCCATGATTTGGTTCACTTCCTTCATGCTTTGCGTGATGAGCACGCGCTCCTCGTTGCTGATGGTGCCCTCGTCGTTCCACTCCGGGATGTCGGTGTTGAAGTCGTAGCGGTCCAGTACGCTCAGGGCGTGCTTGGCGGCCGCGTCGGCATAGACCACCGCCTCGATGAGCGAGTTGCTGGCCAGGCGGTTGCCGCCGTGCAGGCCCGTGCACGAACATTCGCCGATGGCATACAGCCGGCGGATGCTGCTCTGTCCGTCCAGGTCCACCTTGATGCCGCCGCACAGGTAGTGGGCCGCGGGCGCCACGGGGATGTAGTCCTTGGTGATGTCGATGCCTATCGAGAGGCATTTCTGGTAGATGTTGGGGAAGTGGCGTTTCGTTTCCTCCGCGTCCTTGTGCGTCACGTCCAGGTAGACGTGGTCCTCGCCGCGCTGCTTCATCTCGTTGTCGATGGCGCGGGCCACGATGTCGCGCGGGGCCAGCGAGAGGCGCGGGTCGTACTTCTGCATGAACTCCTGCCCGTCGAGCGTGCGGAGCACGGCGCCGTAGCCGCGCATGGCCTCGGTGATGAGGAACGAGGGCCGGTCGCCGGGGTGGTAGAGGGCGGTGGGGTGGAACTGGATGAACTCCATGTCCTTCACCTGTCCCTTGGCGCGATAGACCATGGCGATGCCGTCGCCCGTGGCTACCAGCGGGTTGGTGGTGTGCAGATACACCGCCTCGCAGCCGCCCGTGGCCATGACGGTGACTTTGGAGAGGAAGGTGTCTACCTCGCCCGTCTCCTCGTTGAGCACGTAGGCGCCGTAGCACTTGATGCCGGGCGTGTGGCGCGTCACGATAATGCCCAGGTGGTGCTGGGTGATAATCTCGACGGCATAGTGGTTGGTAAAGACGGTGATGTTGGGATGGCGGCGCACGGCCTCGATGAGGCTGGTCTGGATTTCGGCGCCGGTATTGTCTTGGTGGTGCAGTATGCGGAACTCCGAGTGGCCGCCCTCGCGGTGCAGGTCGAAGCTGCCGTCGGCCCGCTTGTCGAAGTTCACGCCCCAGCTGATGAGTTCCTGAATCTGGGCGGGGGCGTTGCGCACCACCTTCTCCACGGCGGCGCGGTCGCTTATCCAGTCGCCCGCAATCATGGTGTCTTCGATGTGCTTCTCGAAGTTGTCCACTGCCAGGTTGGTCACCGAGGCGATGCCTCCCTGGGCGAAGTACGTGTTGGCCTCCTCCATGCCTGCCTTGCAGATGAGGGCCACTGTGCCTTTGTGCGCCACTTTCAGCGCGAAGCTCATCCCGGCGATGCCCGAGCCGATGACGAGGAAATCGTATGTTCTTACCATAGTCTGTGTATGTTGTCGCCGCAAATGTACGGAATAACTGCTTTTCTTGTACCGCTTTGCGCGGATTATTGCGGGAAATGCCTACCTTCGCGGAAAAAAGAGACGATGAACCGCGTATTTCATGCCCGTATCCTGCCGGCTTATGTGCTGGCGTTGTTGCTTTTCACTTACCTGCTCGTCCACGCCTTTTGGGTGAGGTCGGCCCTGTTGGCGCTGCTGTGCATGGTGGTGCTGGTGCTCGTGGTGGAGCGCATTATCCACACCCAATATACGGTGACGGCCGACGGCCGCCTGCTGGTAGACCGTGGCCGCTTCCGCCGCAGGGTGGAAATAGCCGTGGCCGACATCATGCTGGTGGAGCAAGTCAAGTCGCCGCTGCTGGGCCGTCTGCTGGTGTCGCACTGCGTGCTGGTGCACTGCAAGGGCGGGAAGGCCGTCACCCTGCTTCCGGTGAAGGAGGAGGAGTTTGTACAAGTACTGAGGAAACGGGTGCAGGAAGCTTGATTTTCAAGTATATATTGCTTATTTGGTAGCTTAGTATCGCCACCGTGGTAGCGATACTAAGCCAGGCTGGTAGCGATGGTAGGCTACCGGGAGGGTGATGGTAGGGCTACCAACTGATCCTCCACACGGCTCCTGCCCGCACCCAGATGCCGGGCTG
Source organism: Candidatus Bacteroides intestinavium (assembly GCA_019118325.1). Lineage (GTDB taxonomy): Bacteria > Bacteroidota > Bacteroidia > Bacteroidales > Bacteroidaceae > Bacteroides > Bacteroides intestinavium. The sequence continues at coordinate 8,590 of DWZE01000132.1, read as the reverse complement.
CGGGATGTTGCCGTAGTCGTAATACGTCTTATTGAGCAGGTTGTTGGCTTCGGCGTAGAGGCGGAAGCGGGCGTCGTCCCACGACAGGCGGGCGTCAATCAGCGAGTAGGGGCGGTAGGGGCGCATGCGGCCGTCGTGCTCGTAGTTGCCCGTGCGGTCCTGCCAGCGGTAGGACAGGTGCAGTTCCAGCCTGCGCCACAGGCGGAAGCCGGCTTGTGCCACCACTTTGTGGCGCAGGTACTCCAGCGCGTAGCGCGACTGCACGTCCCTTTCCGTCCGCTTGTCCTGGTGGATGTAGGCATAGGCCACCGACAGCCTGCGCAGCACTTTTTGGGCATGCCACAGTTCATCGAAATCCATTTGCAGCGAGGTTTCCACCCCGGTAGTGTTGACGCGGGCGTGGTTGACCGACTGCCAGGGGGCGTCCGTGCCTTCCGACAGGTCTTTTATCCAGTCTATCAGGTTGGTGCCTCGGTAGTGGTACACGGTGGCGGTGCCCTGTATGCCGGGGGTGAGGTATTTCACGCCCGCCTCGTAGGCCGTCATTTCTTCCGGTTTCAGATTCTTGTCGGCCTGGTATCCGTCCACCGTGTAGTAGAGCTCGGTGAAGGTGGGCATGCGCAGCGAGGTGTTGAACGAGGCATACAGCTTCCAGTTGCGGACGAAGCGCCAACTGATGTCTGCCCCGGGGTAGAAGCGGAAGTTCATCTCGTTGCCCGTGTTCTTCACGGCGATGACGCCTGCCGAGAGCGTCAGTCCCCGCCACAGGATGTTGTGCTCCAGGTGGAAGCTCAGGTTCGTGCGGTTCAGCCCCACGGTGTACTGTCCGCCTGCTGGGGCTGGACGGGGCGTTTGCAGCGGTTCGCCCAGCGTGGTGCTGATGATGCCCTCGTTGCGCAGCTCCGCGCCGAAGGCCGTCTTGCCCAGCGGGGTTTCCAGCGTGTTGTTCAGGTTCAGCCCGTACACGTCGGTGCGGTGGTAGTTGAAGGGCACGGTTTCCGGACGTCCGCGCACCAACTCGAAGCGGTCTTCCGATCGGTTCCAGTAGACGGCCGGGCGGAAGCGGTAGGCCGTGCCTGTTGTTTCTGCCTGTATGGCGGTGAAGTACTTGCGCGTATGCTCGAACTGGTCGTCGTACTTCGCGCTGTAAAACGTGTTTGCCCCGTAGTCCTTCTGGGTGAAGCCCGCGTGCCACTGCACGTTCATCCGCTCGTCGGCATACCGCCCTTGGTAGAAGGCTTTGCCCCGGCGGAAGTCGCTGTTCAGGCTGCCGGCGGCATTGCGGCTGAAGCCGTCGCTGCGCGCGTAGCTGCCCGACACCTGGTGACTGTGCGCCTTGCCCGCGAAGCTGGCATGTCCCCCGCCGTGGAAGAAGCCGTACGAGCCCCCTTCGGCATGAAGCTCCATGCCGCTTTGCGCGTCGATGCGGGTCACGATGTTGATGGCGCCCACCAACGACGAGGTGCCGTACACGCGGCCGGCAGGGCCTTCGAGCACTTCGATGCGTTCAATCTCATTAATGTCTACAGGAAAATCGGCGGCGTTGTGGCCGGTCTGGGGGTCGCAGATGTTGATGCCGTTCAGAAGGATGGAGATTTGGTCGAACGTTCCCCCGCGGATGCTGATGTCCGTTTGTACTCCCATGTCGCCCCGTTGGCGGACATCGATGCCAACGGCGTACTTCAACAAGTCGTTCACACTTTGTGCGGGCGCGGCGGCGATGTCGTCGCGGTCGAGCACAGTTACCATGCGCGCCGCCTGCCCCAGGGCTGTGGGGACACGCGTGCCCGTGACGCTTACTTCCTCCAACTCGTACTGCATTTCCCGGGTCTTGTTTTCTACCTGTGCGGAAACCGATTGGGTGTTGGCAAATGCCAGCATCGGGATGACAAGCACACCGATGTTCACCTCCAGTTTCAAGCTGCGGAAAACAGCATACGGGCGTCGGGTGAAGTACTTGAAACGTACGGCACTACTGAGCCTTTTCATGCTTTTTTTCTTCATTGTTACTTAAATTAAAATAGTTGATTAATGTATGCCAATACCACATAGGTCTTGGTATGTGCGTGCAAAGGTATTATTAAAAATGGAGTTCCATGACAGATTTTGAACTTTGAAATACTTTTCCTATCTTGCAGCTTCAAAACCTGGAATTACTTTGAATCGTATGGAAACTACTTATCAACTTGCCATCATCGGCGGGGGGCCTGCGGGCTACACTGCCGCCGAAGCTGCCGGACGCGCTGGCTTGAGTGTCGTCCTTTTCGAGAAGCGGAGCCTGGGGGGCGTGTGCCTCAACGAGGGCTGTATACCCACCAAGACATTGTTGTATTCCGCCAAGACGTACGACAGCGCGCGCCATGCGCAGAAATATGCCGTCAGTGCCGGCGAGGTGTCGTTCGACCTGCCCAAAATCATTGCGCGCAAGCAGAAGGTGGTGCGCAAGTTGGTGCTGGGCGTCAAGGCGAAACTCACGGCTGCCGGGGTAACGGTAGTGACGGGCGAGGCCGAGGTAGTCGACCCGCACCATGTGCGTTGCGCAGATACCGTGTACGAGTGTGCCAACCTGCTGCTTTGTACCGGCTCGGAAACCTTCATCCCGCCTATTGCCGGACTGGCCGATGTGCCCTACTGGACGCACCGCGAGGCATTGGAGTGCAAGCAGCTGCCTGCATCGCTTGTCATTGTGGGCGGCGGGGTCATCGGCATGGAGTTTGCCTCCTTCTTCAACAGCCTGGGCACAAAGGTGACGGTGGTGGAGATGATGGACGAGATTCTTGGCAACATGGACCGTGAACTCTCCGCCCTGCTGCGCGCCGAGTATGCCAAGCGTGGCATTGTTTTCCACTTGAAGGCCAAAGTAGTAGGGGTAGGGCAGACTGAGGGTGGCATCAGCGTTCACTTGGAAGGCGACTGTCCGGAGTGCATAGAAGCGGAACGGCTGCTGATGAGTGTAGGTCGCCGCCCCGTAGTGCAGGGCTTCGGGCTGGAACACCTGCCGCTGCAGCGCGACGCGCGTGGCCACATCGTGGTGGACGACTGCATGCGCACCTCCTTGCCCGGCGTGTATGCCTGCGGCGACCTCAACGGGCATTCCCTGCTGGCGCATACCGCCGTGCGTGAGGCTGAGGTGGCTGTGCACGACATCCTGGGTCGTGTCGACGCGATGAGCTACCGCGCCATTCCCGGCGTGGTGTACACCAATCCCGAAGTGGCGGGCGTAGGCGAAACGGAAGAATCCCTCCGGCAGAAAGGCACGCCCTACCGCGCGGTGCGGCTCCCCATGGCCTACTCCGGCCGCTTTGTAGCAGAAAACGAGGGGGTGAACGGCGTGTGCAAAGTGCTGCTGGGCGAGGCCGACGGCAAAGTGCTTGGCGCGCATGTGCTGGGCAACCCCGCTTCGGAAATCATCACCCTGGCTGCCATGGCCATAGACCTCGGCCTCACGGCAGAGGAGTGGAAACGTGTGGTTTTCCCGCATCCCACGGTGGGCGAGATATTCAGGGAAGTGCTGTAAGCGGCAGACGGAGCTTTTGTTTCAGTCCTGTTCCGGTTCTACCCCCGTGCTGCTTTGTCCGGTCTTTTTCCGTTCCATAGGGCCGAAGCACGACCGAACGAGTACCGAATGGGGTACGACTCGGGTACGAATGGGGTAGGTGCGAAGGGTGTTAGGATAGATTACTGTGGTTCAGCGCAACCCCGTAATCACCTCGGTGCATAGGGTGTCCTGGAACTTGCGGGCCTTTCTTCCCGACAGCGTGTTCTGGTTCATGATGGCGAAGGCCACCCAATGGCCGTTCTTGGCTTGCAGGTAGCCGGCCAGGCAGCTCACGCCGGTGTAGGTGCCCGTCTTGGCATGCACGCGGCGGAAGCCGGGCGTGCGGTAGCCCATGCGGTGCTCCAGGGTGCCGTCGATGCCGCTGACGGGCAGGGCTTTGTAGAGCGATTGGAACACGTTGGTGCGGCTGTAGGCGTAGCGCAGCAGGGCTACCAGCAGCTCGGGGGTCACATAGTCGTAGTGCGACAGCCCGCAGCCGTCGGCCAGGTTGTAGTCGTCGGGGTTGAGGCCCAGCTGTTCTATCAGGCGGGCCACGGCGTCCAGGCCGTCGTCGGCCGTGATGTAGCGCCGGCCGGTGGTTTGTTTGCCCAGGCGGTAGAGCAGGGCCTCGGCGTTGAGGTTGTCGCTCTCCTTGAGGCATTGGTCGAGCACGGCCTGCATGGACGTTTCGTGCACTGCCACGCGCACTGAGAGGCTGTCCGGATGGAATTCGCGGAAGCCGTAGAGCGGGTCGGCCACCATGCCACGGTCTTGCAGCCGCTCCACGAAGGTGTGCATGAAGAAGTCTTGCGAGGAGTAGATGTTGATGACGCGTGCCGTGCGCCCGCCCACATTGCCCGTGGCCACGAGCGTATTGCTGTTGTGCATCCAGTCGCGCGTCAGGCGGAAGCCTCCGGCCCGGGGCGTGCGGCTTTCGGTGCGGTTCACTAAGTGGTAGTAGGTGGAGGCGGGGGTGCACTTCAGCAGGGCGGGCATGCCGCGCTCGGCGGGCCGGGCGGTGACGGTGACCACGCCTTTCTCCAGCATCAGGGGCGAGAGGTAGGGCTGGAAGGCCGAGGGGTTGTCGTCCCACAGCCAGCCGCTGCCCCAGTGCAGGGAGTCTTTCATCGACACGTCGCCATACACCTTGCCCTTGATGGCGGAGAAGGGCAGGCGGGCCACGGCCTCCACCAGCGAGTCGAGCGCCTCGTCGTCAAACTCGGGGTCGAAGCCGCCCACCACGTAGAGGTCTCCCCGCAGGGTATCGGCCTGCACGGTGCCTTGGTACCACACTTCAGTGCGGAAGGGATCGCGTGCGTCGGGGTGCGACAGGGCGGCGATGGCGGTGAGCAACTTCATGGTGCTGGCCGGGCGCGACAGGCGGTCGGCCTGGTAGTCGTAGACGGGTCGGCCTGCCGTAAGGTCGTAGATGGCGATGCCCACGTTGGAGCCTTGGGGCATGTTTTTTGCCACCAGCGAGTCGAGGCGTTGGGCCAGGGTGAGGGTGTCGGTATGGAGGGAATCCGCTGCCGCCTCCTGTGCGGCAAGGGTAAGGGTGCAGGCTGCAAGCAGCAGGCTGAGTATTGCTTTCTTCATAAATTCCGTATTTCTTTTCTTCTTGACTTCTGTCTTCTTAACTTCTTGACTTCTGCTTCAAGAATCTCCGTGCCAACCAACGGCGCACAGGCTCGTCGTACATCTTCAGGATAAGATAAGTCAGGGCGATGCTGCCGAAGAACACCAGCAGGGCTGCGGGCCATGCCTGCGAGAAGGGTATCTTCTCCTCGCCTCCCCACAGCCAGGCGTAGAACAGGTACATGAAGGGATAGTGCACCACGTACACCGGATAAGAGATGTCCCCGCAGAACTTGCACACGCGCGAGGTGCCGCTATCCGTGGCCTTGCCCGACGCACCCAGCCACACCAGCAGGGGGAAGATGAGGATGACGCACACCGAGTCGTACAGCCCGTTGAGCCAAAGCCTCTCCGCCCCGCCCACATGGGGCATGGAGAGCAGTACGACCACGGCCAGGCTGCACAGCCAGAACGCTCCGCGAATGTGCACCGGCTTGAACACGCGCGACATCAGCAGCCCTGCCGAGAAGGCGAAGAGCAACCGCAGCATGCCCCCGGGAAAGTTGGTACCTGCCAACGACCAGCCCACACCTAGGTGCCCGTATCCCGAGCCGTTGCCTATGGCATAGCCCGCCAGCCCTGCGCCGGCCAAGGCCACCAGTACCGCCAGCCAGCGGGTGGACAGCCGCCGGATGAAGAGGGCGTAGAGTATGTTGCCTATGTACTCAAAAAACAGCGACCAGTTGGGCCCGTTCAGCGGATACATTTCGCTGTTGCCCCGCACGTCGGCTGCTGCGCCGGGAGCCACGGGGATGAGGAAGAGGTTGAGCAGCATGGCCAGCATCACCATCGAGGTGGCCACATGTGAGCCGTCCCACCGCTCGCAGCCCTGCACCCAGTAGGTGATGGCGCCCAGCACCACGCCCATGATGACCATGGGGTGCAAGCGTATGAGCCGTCGCTTGAAAAACTCGCGGGTGGTGAGAGTCTTTTTCCAGCGGTCGTCGTAAGCATAGCCAATGACAAAGCCGGAGAGGATGAAGAAGAAGTCCACAGCCAGGTAGCCGTGGTTGAAGCCCTGGTCGATGGGGCTGGTGGCAAAGCCTTCAAAAACGTGGTACCACATGACGACCAGTGCCGCCACGCCACGCAGTCCGTCCAACAATTCATAGTGGGGTTTGGAGTCCGCAAAGGCTGCGGAAGTAGTTTTTTCCATAGGGGTAGGAGAGGGGGAGGTGTTAAGTGATAAGTGGTTAGTGTTTAGGGATTAGTGTTGAGTGATGAGCGGTTAGTGGCAGGTGTTGTTTACGCCTTTTGCCATTAACCACTCATCACTAACCGCTAATCACTGCCTTACGCATACTGTGCCCAGTCGGTGTTGCGCATGTCGCCGCTCTTGGCCAGCTCGGCGTGCATGCCTAGGGCGGCACGGATGGCGTGCGGGGTCTGAGCCTTGCCGTCGGTCAGCTTCAGGTAGTCCCAAAGGATGTTCTTGTAGTCGGGGTGCACGCAGTTCTCTATGATGGTCTGTGCGCGTTCTTTCGGGCTCTTGCCACGCAAGTCGGCCACACCCTGCTCGGTGACGATGATGTTCACGTCGTGTTCCGAGTGGTCGTGGTGCGACACCATGGGCACGATGGCGCTGATGCGGCCTTCCTTGGTGACCGACGGGCAGGTGAAGATGGAGATGTAGGCGTTGCGCGTGAAGTCGCCGCTGCCGCCGATGCCGTTCATCATCTTCGTGCCGCCGATGTGGGTGGAGTTCACGTTGCCGTAGATGTCTGCCTCGATGGCGGTATTGATGGAGATGATGCCCAAGCGGCGCACAATCTCGGGGCTGTTGGATATCTCCGACGGGCGGAGCACCAGCTTGTCGCCAAAGAACTGCATGTCGCTGTACACCTCGTTGAGGCAGTCGTTGGTCACGGTGAGCGAGCAGCCGGAGGCAAACTTCACGCGGCCGTCGCGTATCAGGCCTATCACGGCGTTCTGGATAACTTCGGTGTAGATGTTGAAGGCCGGTATGGCGGTGCTGTGTCCCAAGGCGCCCAGCACGGCGTTGGCAATGTTGCCCACGCCCGACTGCAGGGGCAGGAAGGTGCTGGGGATAATGCCCCGCTTCATGTCGGCCACGAGGAAGTCTGCCACGTTGCGGCCTATCTGGTCGGTCACGGGGTCGGCAGCCGAGAAGGCGCGTGCCTCGTCGGGCCAGTTAGTCTCCACGATGCCCACAATCTTTTTGGGGTCTACCTGTATGTAGGGCAGGCCGATGCGGTCGTTGGGCTTATAGATGGGAATCTCGCGGCGGTAGGGTGGGTCGAGGGGCTCGTACACGTCGTGCAGTCCCATGGCCGCCTTGCTGTGGGCAGCGTTCAGTTCCACGATGATTTGGTCGGCCAGGCGGCACACGGTGGGGGCAATGCCTCCGGCGGCGGTGAGGTAGATTTTGCCGTCATCGGTCACCTCGCAGGCCTCTATGATGGCCACGTTCACCTTGCCCATGAAGCCGTAGCGCAGCTCCTGCGCCATTTGCGAGAGGTGGATGTCGTTGTAGGCAATCTCGCCATTGTTTACGGCCGCGCGGAAATCCTTGTTGGTGGTGTAGGGTGCGCGGTAGCGGATGGCCTTGGCACGGGTCAGCACGCCGTCACACGATTCGCCCGTCGAGGCACCTGTGAAGATGCCCACCTGGAAGGGGTTGCCCTTGGCGTGTTCTGCTTCTGCTATCTTGGCCAGTTCGGCTGTCACGGCTTTAGCCGTGCCGGCGGGTGTGAATCCGCTCAGGCCGATGTTGTAGCCGTGCTTGATGAGGCTGGCAGCTTCTGCTGCCGAAATGCGGTTGAATGACATAATAGTGTTGTTTTTTATATTGTTGTTAATGATACAGTTCGCTGTGTCGGTGCCGGGCGGCGCTCATTCGTACTTCCGTTTCAGTATCTCGCCCCACACAATGGCGCGGCGGGCGTCTTCGGCCGAGCGGATGGCATATTCCCCCTCGCCGGCTTCCGTGTCCGCAGGCCGGGGTGGCGGCGTTGCGGCGGCCGAGGGTCTGGCCGTGCGGCGGGGCTTGGGCGGCATCGGCCTGGCGGGCTCGTAGCGGGGGATGAAAGGCTCACTGTCCGCCGTAGTGCGGCGGGGCGGCAGGGGGCTGTCGGTGTCCGCGTCTTCGGGCACAGGCGGCATGCCGGCGGGGGCGGCGGTTGTGTTTTTCTTCCTGGCCTCCTTGTTGTATTGCTTCACGATGCCTACGGCAATGACGGCGATAATCACCAAAAATTTCAGTACATCTTCCATAGTTCCGTTATTTCCGCCCAAAGTTACGGATAAAATCCGTGTCCGCCATGCTTTTCCGGAAAAAGACGCACGCAGGGGCATAAAAAAAGGGCAGCTTCCCAGCTACCCTTCATTGTTTTTAACCTAAACCTTAACTATGAAAAAAAACTTCTCTTCCGCCTCCTTGTTGCCGACGATGTACAC
>DWZE01000131.1 GCA_019118325.1 Candidatus Bacteroides intestinavium | reverse complement strand
TTGTGAAACCATTGAAATTCATAAATCTATGATAAAACTTAATCCGTGAAATCCGCGTAATCCGCGCCTAAAACTCTAATCGATAAATTATCATTTATATTATATAAAAGAAATGGAAACAGAACAAGTGAAATGCCTGATTATCGGCTCCGGTCCAGCCGGATATACGGCGGCCATTTATGCCGGACGTGCCAATCTCTCGCCGGTGCTTTATGCCGGCCTGCAACCCGGTGGCCAGTTGACCACAACTACTGAAGTAGAAAACTTTCCGGGTTATCCTTCCGGCATCGGGGGGCCCGAACTGATGGAAGACCTGCGCAAACAGGCCGAACGTTTCGGTACTGACATCCGTTATGGCGTGGCTATGTCCGCCGACTTCTCTTCCTCGCCCTACAAGGTAACGATGGACGATGGCAAGGTCATCGAGGCCCGTACCGTCATCATCGCTACGGGTGCCACGGCCAAGTACCTGGGTTTGGACGACGAGAAGAAATATGCCGGTATGGGCGTCAGTGCCTGCGCCACGTGTGACGGCTTCTTCTATCGCAACCGGGTGGTTGCCGTGGTGGGGGGCGGAGACACGGCTTGCGAAGAGGCTTCCTACCTTTCCGGCCTGGCTTCGAAGGTGTACCTGATTGTGCGCAAGCCTTTCCTGCGTGCTTCGAAGGTGATGCAGCAGCGTGTTTTCAACAACCCCAAGATAGAAGTCCTCTTCGAGCACAATGCCGTGGGACTGTATGGCGAGAACGGCGTAGAGGGCGTACATCTGGTGCAGCGCATGGGCGAGGCGGACGAGCAACGCTATGACCTGCCCATTGACGGCTTTTTCCTGGGCATCGGCCATCGGCCCAATTCGGACATCTTCAAGCAGTGGTTGGATACGGACGAAGTGGGATACATTCTCACGGAGCCGGGCACGCCGCGCACCAAGGTGCCGGGTGTCTTTGCCGCAGGTGATGTGGCCGACCCGCATTACCGGCAGGCTATCACGGCCGCTGCATCGGGCTGTATGGCAGCTATTGAGGCTGAGCGTTACCTGCTGAATGGCTGAACGGCTTCCGGACAAACATCTAATGAACATGACATTTATCTTTATTTTTTAACTTTAAAAACAACTTATTATGAACAATCAAAAGTGGAGACAAATCTTGTTGGGGGCTGTTTGCCTGACAGGGCTTGTGACCCCTGTGCTGGCTTCCGATGCCGGCGACAAGAAGCCTTATTGGCAGGACATTCAGACTGTGTCCGTGAATCGGGAGGACCCCCGTACGGACTTCATGACGTTCAAGGACCGCACATCGGCCTTGAACAGCAGTTATGAGGAAAGTCCTAACTACCGTTCGCTGAACGGCACGTGGAAATTCTACTTCGTGGACAGCTACAAGCAGTTGCCGGACAATATCACCGACCCGTCCGTGGATGCCTCGCAGTGGAGTGATATCCAGGTGCCCGGCAACTGGGAGGTACAGGGATTCGGCACGGCCATTTACACGAATCATGGCTATGAGTTCAAACCGCGCAATCCCCAGCCGCCCACCTTGCCCGAAGCTAATCCCGTAGGCGTCTACCGTCGGGATATTGACATTCCCGCCGAGTGGATGGACGATGATATCTATCTGAATATCGCCGGTGCCAAGTCCGGTGTCTATGTCTACCTGAACGGCAAGGAAGTAGGCTATAATGAAGATTCCAAAAATCCGGCCGAATACCTCATCAATCCCTATGTGAAGGCTGGCAAGAACGTGTTGACTCTGAAAATCTTCCGCTGGAGTACAGGCTCCTACCTGGAGTGCCAGGACTTCTGGCGCATGAGCGGCATTGAGCGCGATGTGTACCTCTTCGTGCAGCCCAAGGCTTCCGTGCGCGATTTCCGCGTGAAGTCCACTTTGGACGATACGTATCATAACGGTATTTTTGCCTTGGAGGCCGACCTGCGCAACCACAAGTCTGATGCGGCCAACCTGACTTTCGGCTATGAATTGCTGGACAAGCAAGGCCAGGTGGTGGCTTCGGACGAAAAGTCTGTCAGTGTGCCCGCCGGAAAGTCGGAAACCGTGCGTTTCGACAAGCAATTGGCCGATGTGCAGACCTGGTGTTCGGAACATCCCAATCTCTATAAGATGGTGATGACGCTGAAAGAAGATGGCAAGGTGAGTGAGGTCATTCCCTACAACGTCGGTTTCCGTCGTATCGAAATCAAAGAAGTGGATCAGATGGGACCCAATGGGAAACCCTATGTACTGTTCCTGGTCAACGGCCAGTCCATCAAACTGAAAGGTACCAATATTCACGAGCACAATCCGGCTACCGGGCACTATGTGACTGAGGAATTGATGCGCCGTGACTTTGAGTTGATGCGGCAGCACAATATCAATACAGTGCGTCTGGCCCACTATCCGCAGAGCCGCCGTTTCTATGAGTTGTGCGATGAATACGGCCTGTACGTCTATGACGAGGCCAATATCGAAAGCCACGGCATGTATTATGACCTGCGCAAAGGTGGTACGCTGGGCAACAACCCCGAATGGCTGAAGCCCCATATGTATCGCACCATCAATATGTTCGAGCGCAACAAGAACCACCCGTCCGTTACTATCTGGTCGTTGGGCAATGAGGCCGGCAACGGTTATAACTTCTATCAGACCTATCTTTGGCTCAAGGAAGCCGACAAGGACTGGATGGACCGCCCTGTCAACTACGAACGGGCCCAGTGGGAGTGGAACAGCGATATGTATGTGCCCCAGTATCCCGGTGCCGCATGGCTCGCTTCCGTGGGAAAACGCGGCAGCGACCGTCCCGTGGTTCCGTCGGAGTATTCGCACGCCATGGGTAATTCCAGCGGCAACCTGTGGGACCAGTGGAAGGAAATCTACAAATATCCCAACCTGCAAGGCGGATATATCTGGGACTGGGTGGACCAGGGTATCGCCGAAACGGATGAGAATGGCCGCGCATACTTTGCCTATGGTGGCGATTATGGCGTGAATGCGCCCAGCGACGGCAACTTCCTGTGCAACGGTCTGGTCAATCCCGACCGTACCCCCCATCCCGGCATTGCCGAGGTGAAATATGCTTATCAGAACGTGAAGGTAGAGGCCGTTGATGCCGCTGCCGGCAAGTTCCGCATTGAAAACCGCTTCTACTTCACCAACCTGAAGAAATATCAGATGATATACGAGGTGAAGGCCAATGGCAAGATAGTGCGCAGCGGCAAGGAATCGTTGGATATCGCTCCGCAAGCTTCCCTGGATTTCACTGTGCCCGTGGGCAATCTCAAGCCTAAGGCCGGTACGGAATACTTTGTCAATTTCCGCTTCTTTGCCGTGCAGCCCGAACCGGGCGTGCCTGCCGGATGGGAAATCGCCCATGACCAGTTCCGCCTGCCCATAGAGCCGTTGTCTGTCAAGCTGGCTACCGCCGGTCCTGCCTTGAACGTCTCCACTGAGGGCGACGAACTGGTGGCTTCGTCCGGACGCGTGAAGTTTGTCTTCAACAAGCGTACGGGCATTGTCACTTCCTACCAGGTGAAGGGCAAGGAATACTTCAAGGATGGCTTCGGCATACAGCCTAACTTCTGGCGTGCTCCCAATGATAACGACTATGGTAACGGCGCTCCCAAACGCTTGCAGGTATGGAAGCAAGCCAGCAAGAATTTCAATGTCGTTTCCGCTTCGATTGAGATGGACGGCAAGGATGCCCTGCTTAAGGCCGACTACCTGCTGCCTGCCGGCAATCTGTATCGCATGACCTACCGCGTGCATCCTTCGGGTGCAGTCAAGGTGGATGCCGTCTTTACGTCCACCGAGATGAGCGAAACAGAGATTGAAGTGTCCGAGGCTACGCGCACGGCCACCTTCACCCCGGGCAATGACGAGGCCCGCAAGGCTTCCGCCAAGCTCGAAGTGCCCCGCATCGGTGTGCGTTTCCGCCTGCCTGCTTCTATGGACCGCGTGACTTACTTCGGACGCGGACCTGAGGAGAACTATGTGGACCGCAACAACGGTACGCTGGTGGATGTATATACTTCCACTGCTGAAGAACTCTACTACCCCTATGTCCGCCCGCAGGAGAACGGCCACCACACGTCTACCCGCTGGTTGAGCCTGGAGCCCAAGAGCGGTCGTGGACTGACTGTCCGTGGCGACAGCTTGATAGAGTTCAATGCCTTGCGCAATTCTGTAGAGGACTTTGACTCCGAAGAAGCCAAGAACCGTCCGTACCAGTGGAGTAACTTCACGCCCGAACAAGTGGCCAACCACAACGAGGCCGAGGCCAAAGACGTGTTGCGCCGTATGCACCACATCAACGATATCACGCCTCGCGACTACGTGGAGGTTTGCGTTGACCTGATGCAGCAGGGTGTGGCTGGTTATGACAGCTGGGGCGCTCGTCCCGAGCCGGGTTATAACCTCCCCGCCAACCGTGAATACCGTTGGGGCTTCACGCTGATACCGGAATAAACCCGTAAGGGTGAGCAAGAGAGGCGATGCCTCCGCGCCTGCCTCGGGATATCACTGCTTGTGTGCGGCGATATCCCGGAACAGGCCCGGAGGCATCGTTGTGTAAGGGCGGGATGTGTCTTTATCCGATTTTGCTGATTTTCTTCAGTTTCTCTTCGTCGATGATTTTGATTTTGCGGCCGTCGATGGTGATGAGTCTCTCTATGGCGAATTGTGACAATGTGCGGATGGCGTTGGAGGTCGTCATATTGGACAGGTTGGCCAGGTCCTCGCGCGAGAGGTAGATGCTCAGCGTGGAGCCGTCCTCTTCCAGGCCATAGCTTTCCTTCAGGAAGAGCAGCGACTCGGCCAGGCGACCGCGGATGTGCTTCTGCGTCAGATTGACGGTGCGCTCGTCCGCTACGGTCAGGTCGAAAGACAGTTGTTTGGTAAAGAACAGGGCCAGGTCATTGTTTTCCGCTATCAGCCGTCGGATGGCAGTCATGGGGATGAGGCACACCGTAGAAGCCTCGAAAGCAGCAGCAGCGGTCACGTAGTCTTTGCCGGCAAAGTAGGCGGCATAGCCGAAGTAACCTACAGGCTTGATCATGCGGATAATCTGGCTGCGTCCGCCCACGCCGTCTTTGTAGATTTTTACCTTACCGCTGAGCAGACACATCAAGTGTTTGGGGGTCTCGCCTTCGCAGTGGATGACCTCGTTCTTCTTGTAAGTCTGGAGGGTGAACTGGCCGGACAGGTAAGCCCGTTGCTCTTCATTGAGAGGTGCCCACATGTCGGCTATCAGTTCCGGGACGCGGATATCGGGTATGTTCGATTTTACCATAACTGCTGAAAAACTGTGTTATAGAGCACAAAAGTAGTAAGAATAAATCATATATTACACTCCTGTGACAAAAAAGTGACGAAAAAATAGGAACCACAACCCGAAAGCTGTGGTTCCTGCAAACAAAACAAACAAATTAGTGCAGTCTCGCTTCGCAGCGCGGCTTGCACGTCGTGTCCGGCATTCTTCGTCAAGAGAGCCGGATGGGGTTTCGCCTCTCGGCGTTAGATGATGTGTCTATTGTATGTCTTTATTGTCCTTGTTTTGTTGGCTTTGGTTCCAGTTGCATGTCGTAAATGATGTCCCATTCGGCAATGACTTTCAATATGATTTCGTTGCTGTCGCCCAAGGAAATCGGTTGGTCGTCCGTGGTATCTCCGTCTTTATCTTTGCGGCCGATGCAATAAAGGTGGTTGCGGAGGAGGGAGTAGGCCTCTTGGGTTTCAGGCTTTTGAACAGATGTAAAGCCATTGTCCTGCCAGGTCCAGCGGGTGAAATTGGTTTGGACTTGTGCATCGTCCTGGGGCAGTTTGACGTTCCAAGTCTTTAACGGTTTCTGAGACTCTCCGCCATAAAGCTCCAGTTGCAACGATGTAGCACTTGTTTCGGTTGGTGCGGCGAAGGGGATAACGAAACTGCCGGCAAAGTAGCTACCGGATTGGAAGGCTGGGTTCTGGTTGGTGGCGTCGTAGGGATTCTTCCACGTGCCGTTCTCCTCTTTCCAGGCATTGAGGTCAATGGTGCACAGGATGGCACGGTTGGAGGCGGTGATTTCTTCTTGGGGCGTGGTGCCGTTTACCACATATTTCCCTTTGCCACGGTTTTGTCCGTAGTCTTCCGTGTCAAATTCTTCCAGCACCAGCCCGTCATTATCGCAGGCGGCGGTGAGGCGCAACTCGGTGGCCTGGTCGCGCTGCGGGATGTCTTTTACGTACATGTAGACGCCGGCCACTTGGCGGTGCAGGACGACGCGGGTGGTGAACCCTCCGGCTTCGTTGCTGTGGATGAGGCCGTTTGTTTCGGTGTTGATGCCTGCAAAGATTTCTTCGCCGGGCGTGCTGCTGAGGCTGAGAGTGAGGTTTTCGGGGAAGTCGCTGTCTGCTGTCAGGCTTTCGAGGTATTCATGCAGGGATTTCCCGTCGTATGTGTATTCCGTTTTATACTTCTCTCTGTCAGTGTAGCCGATGGCATATATTTTATAATTGGCTTCGCCTTCGGGCACACGGTTGCTGCCCATCAGGTTGAGGTGGTAGCTGCGTCCGTTGTCGTATTCGGTACTTTCTTTTTCCCAATCGGTGATGTGCTGAACGGCGACTATCCGGTTGTCGGGCTTATCCGTATTGCCGTAGTAGCAGATGAAGAGGGCCACGTGGTCTACCAACTGGTTGGGCTCATTGCTGTACAGGGGACGTCCGGCGCGGGTGGTGGCAGCACTGTTTTCCTGCACTTGCAGGATGATTTGCTGTTGGTTGCAATCGTTGCAGTCGCTGGCTTCGTCCTGGGGAGAGATGCAACTACTCAAGAAGCTTAAAGCCGCCAGGATGAAAAGTGGTATGAAGAGGTTAGTTCTCATTGTTCTGTATGGTTTTGGTTCGTTATTATTGTATCAAAGAGGTTGTCCATGGATGGATAATCTTTACCTTGGGAATATTTAAGGTAAGCGTATAAGGAACGAATGTATCTTGATTACTGGAGCCACTGAATAGACTGTTTACCCATTGTATCATCTTAAATTTCTTCCATCCTATGTTCGCTATATCTGAATCTCCGCTATATTCGAAATCTTGATCATCCCATGACCAATTCAAGACATTTTGGATATTATATTCTTTTCGTGTAAATTGAAAGTACAATTCGCTATCGCTCTCTATGTTGGCTTGGGAAGTAGGCGAATAAGTCAGTAGGAAATGGTTATTGCCGCTAACAGTTCCGTTTCCTGGAATAGTATTACATTCAGCATTAAATATTTCTTGATTATCTGAAGTCTTAAAAGATATGGAACTGATGGTATTAATATTACTATTCTCTTTGTTTCCAAAGGTGTAGAAGATGTAGTGTCCTTCTGTATCTCTTTCTACGTTAATCGTGGTAGCATCGGCTTTAGCTTCTGTATCTTTATTGAATGTAATGGCCGAGGCGTATAATGTAGTATAAGACAGGGTTAAGTTGGTTATTTGGCTCCAATCGCAACGTTTTGCGAAATACTCTTTCATCTCTGTAATGAATTGATGCTTCACGCAATAATTATCAGGAGTACATCCGCTTTCACACTCGTTGATGCTTTGGACTACGGCTTTTCTTTTTTCGTCAGGATTAATGAATTTAGTCTCAAAGGCTTTTTTGGAGCGATCCTCTCTATCGCTGCCAATACCGTCGTTGTAGGTTATCTTTTCAGCTATTTGGTCCATGTATGCCCATACAATTTTGTCTAATTGACCGCTGTTATCATTTTTGACATAGAATGTCTCATAGTAGTCACTCAAGAAGGAGGTTACGTAATTCGATACGCTTCCTGCCGAGGCAATCCCATTCACCACCTTGTCATCCAGCTTCACCTCCACCTTGTTAATCATCCTCTGCAAGGTGATGTCCATCTGCGCAGGATTATCCTTGCTGTACTCGCTGCCCTTGAGGGGTGTATCGTGGTTGCTCCACATATAATACATATCGTTTTCCGTAAAGACGCGCGGGGGCAGGACGAGGCGACCTTCGTCAAAGGTGCTGCCTACGGCTACGTTTTGCAGGACTTCTGTATCGTCCCAAATGGATTTATCCGCATTGGCCACAAACACCATCTTGTATTGGCAGGCCGTGTTCAGCGTATCTTTCAGTGCCTGGCGTTGTTCCCACGTCATGGTCTCGCGGTTCAGGGGCCAAACGGTGTTCGCGTTGATGTCGGGGATGGGGCGGCGGTGCTTCAGGGTGAAGGTGGTGCCGTTGTCCGTGCTTTCGTACAGCAGGTAGTCCAGCGAACGGATGCGCTCGGCGGCGGTGGCGCGGGTGGAGGCATTGCCCGTCGAGGCGGTGTAGTCGATGACAAAGGTGCCTTCGGGCAGGATGCCGGGGGCGTTGCCAACGATGTTTTCCGTAGGGTCGTTGGTGCACGCGGCCAGCAAAAGCAGTAATAATGAAGAACGAAGAATGAAGAATGAAGAATGGAGGGTCATTCTTCTTCTTGTTCTTTCCGGCTTGTTGGTATGTCTTTTATTCATTGTAATTGTTTTTTTATTATTATTCCTCATTCTTCATTTAACTCCATCCGTTCCATTCGTCGTCGGCCACGCCGATGCCGCTTCCGTCGAAACCGGCGTAGCGCACTTCGAACTCATCGGCCTCCATGCCGCGGAAGTAGACCGTGGTGCGGGTGTTGGCGAAGACGACGATGTCGGCCTTTTCTGTGCCGTCGTGCTTGCCGGAAACGAGGGAGAAGGTGATTCCTTTATCTGTGCCGTCAACGAGGGTCACCGTCACCTTGGCCTCCTTCAGTGTATGGGGCAGCAGGTTGAGGCAGGCGCGGAAGTGGTCGTTGCTGTCCCACTGTATCTGTTCGTAGGTATAGGTGTATGTGCCCGTCCCGTTGTCGGTGGGGTAGATGATTTCCCCGTTGGCATTGTTTCGCAGGTAGACTTGACTGGGGACGTCTGTCAGCGCGATTTCTATCTTCGTCACTTGGGTGGGAAACTGGTCTTTCAGAATGCCCATGTCGAGGATGAGCTGGCCGGTGATGCGGCTGAGGGTGACGTCTTCCGTCAGCTGTTCGCCGGGCCGTAGCCAGCGGTCGATGATGTGGCGGTAGATGGCCAGGTCGGCGTCTTCCTGTTGGTTCTGCTTCTTCAGCACGGGGGTGTAGTCCAGCAGCAGGTTGTTGAAGGCATGGTCGGCGGGGATGTCGGGCAAGGTGACGCTGTTCGGCACGCAGACGAAAGCCAGCTTGTACCACTGTCCGCCCAGGTTCTCCAGCAGGTAGCTGCCGTTGCCCACGTCGTGGCGGGCGGAGCAGTAGAGTTCGTCTTGCTCGTCTTCCTGGCGGCGTTCGGCCACGTAGAGGGCGGCTTGTTGGTCTGTGCCCGGCGACACATTGGCGCGGGTGTAGATGCGGAATGTGGCCTTGGCCGTGCCCTCCTCTGTGGCGGGGGCGTTGTCGTCATGGCAGGCGACCAGCAAGAGAGCGGCCGCCAGGCCGCAAAGGTATGTCAATGTCTGTTTCATATGAATGATAATTTTATCGGGTTGATTCTCAGGCGGGGTATCTGTCATGTTGAGCGGAGGCTGTAGGCCGTAGTCGAAACATCTCCCGAAGGACGCTGTTTTTTGGCAGTGCATGAAGGAGATCCTTCGACTTCGCTCCGCTCTGCTCAGGATGACAGATACTATTCCTCATTCCTCATTCTTCATTTTCAGTTCTTCATCGTCCCGGCATGTTATGCTCGTTGTCGTCCCAGTCCGTGTCGTTGTCCACGTTGCCTTGGCCGCCTCCGGTTTCGGGACCCATCCAGCCGTCGGCATCGCGGCAGACGATGACGCCGTACGACTGGTCGCGCAGGCCGATGGCGTGCTTGCCGCCGGACATGTCGTAGTAGTAGGCGCGGCCCGGGGTGATGCCGTACTTGTCGGACACGGACGGGGTGCTGCTCCAGTAGTTGCCTTCGAGGGAGAGGGGAGCGGTATCGTCGGGGATGCCGTCGCCGTCCGCGTCGGTGCCGGTGTTGGGGCCGTAGAGGGTATTCTCGTCCAGCGCGTCTTTGATGGCTTCCAGCTGGCGGCGGGCGGGCAGGTACCACAGTATCTCGTCGTAGTCGATGCGGCCGTTGTTGTTGCGGTCGCGGTTCTTGGCGAGGGCGTAGCCCAGGGCGAAGGTGGTGGAGAGGTTGAAGATGGCGGGTTCTTGTGGCTGAAAGCCGTCCGTCTCCTCATCGGCATCACCCCAGTAGGCGGCATCCTGCGCGCCGTCCAGTTCCAGCGGGGCGGGGTCGGGGATGGCCTGCCGTGCCTTGAACGAATTGCTCTCCTTGTCGCCCCAGATGGCTGAGACGTACTCCTTGCGGGTGTTGGAGAGTCCGTCGTAGTTGCCGGTAGAGATGAGGTTGTCCAGCGTCAGGTTCCAGAAGCCGCGGAAGCCCCAGTCCTTGTACTTCTCTTCGGTGATGCGCTCGACGAAGAAGTAGCGGGTGACATTTTTTGCCTGGCTGATGTCCCAGGCAGTGACGCTGAGCAGTTGGGCAGGGTATTGCGTGACGGTGTACACTTGTCCCTTCTCGATGGCATCCTGTTCCGTCTGCCCGTCGTAGAGGAAGATGATTTCGCCGGTGCGGGGCTGGAGGTTGGCGTTGTTGCCGGTGTTGAAGCTGCCGTCTGCGTTCTTGCACGAAGGCACGTATTCGTCCGTGTGGATGTAGAGGTATTGCAGGCCGCGCCCACCCTTCAGGCAGAACTGCGCGCGGTCGTTGCCTGCTGCTCCAAGCTCTTGCGATTGGTAGGCGGGCGAGGTGGAGACCTCGAGCCACGGATGTTGGTCGGGGTCTTTGACGTAGACCGTCCAGCCGGTACTGCTGTATAGCAGGGCCTCGCGCACGTTGAAGTGGGCATCGAAGGGCTGGTCGGCTTTCGAGACGTTGAACTCGATGTCGCCTACGGGATTGGCCGTGACGCGGGTGTCGATGTCGTCGCAGGCGCGGATGGTGATTTCGTAGGTGTAGTCGGTGTTGCGCTCCACGTTGAAGTCGCCGAAGTTGTCTTTGCCCAGGTAGATGTAGTAACGTACCTCGAAGCTGTTCATATCGCCGCCGTCGTAGAGGCCGTCTATCGCCAGACAGGTGGCGTGCGGGTGGGCGTCGTCCATGGTGTAGGGAGACTGGCCCTGTGCCAGGGCGCGTTTGAAAAGCTGGCGGATGCGCGGCTTCTCGTCGTCGGGATAGCCGGTGATGCCTAACTTTGTGTCAACGTCGTCGTCGGTCAGGGCCCCGCGGCGGTTGTCGTAGAGGTGGGTGGTGGCCACGTAGGTGTTTGTCTTCTCGCCCCGGGCGAACTCCAGCAGGGCGGGGGCGTCTTCAGTGCCTAAATAGTAAGAAGTATTTCCTGTGGAGGCGGCGTCTTCCGTGTGCGCCGTCAGGTAGTTGCGTGCGGGCACGTCGATGAGCGACACGCTGCTCAGCTTGAAGTCGTCGCCCGCGTTTTCGGGGTCGAACACGATGCGGAACGTGTGGCGCGACACGGTGCGCGTGAGGGGGATGATGATTTTACTGTCCGGCTGCACGTCATTGGCGGCCAGCGAACCGGTCATGACGTACACGCCCTTGAAGGCGTCTTCGGCGGAGGTTATCTCCGTTGCGAAGCCGTTCAAATCACCCTCACTTTTGGCGTAGTCAGTCAGCCCTTCGGGGTCGTCGTAGTTGCAGACGGCGTAGAGGGTGGCCCAGTTGTCGGGCAGGTAGGCGCGGAAGTAGTAGTCTGCCGCTTGGTTGGCGACGGGGTGCACGTTTTGCTGCGCGGGGGTGTTGAGCAGGGTGCCGTCGGCAGCGAAGGCGAAGAGGACGACGTGGTCCACGCGGTTGTCCGTGTCGTCGTCGGCGCGGGTGACGATGCGGGGCATGTCCGTCCCGCTGAGGTAGATGTCTACCGTGCCTTCCGTCGGTCCGCCGGTGGTGCCTGTGTACAGGTCGTCCTGGCAGGCGGCAAGGGGCGCGAGGGCGCATAGCAGGGTGAGTAGTTTCTTTATTCCTTTCATATCGGGTTATGTTTCTGTTTCGTTGTTATGGTTGGCGGTGTCTTGCAACCGTTCCTTTCCGGTGTCCGGAAGTTCTATGCCTGCCGTAGAGGAGCTTCTACGGGTGTCGTAGAGGAGCCTCTATGGGTGTCGTAGAAAAGCCTTCGTTCCTGTCATGCTGAATGAAATGAGGCATCTCCCGCTTACTTGTCTGATTGGAGATTCTTCATTGCGTTCAGAATGACGGGGCGGGCATGACAATTTACCACTGATAGTCATATCCTGTTTCGTCGGGGAAACGCCTGGCTTGCCGAATATGGTATCTGTTATTGGTATTACCTCTGTCTACATATTCTATGTAAGGCCCGGTCGTAGTTTCCTTAAAGGATATGGCATCTTTACCTGCTTGGTCTCTTAGGGTGGATGTCAAATAGATATTGTCGAACAAGATGTTGCTCTTTATAGATTCTCCTTCGACATTGGAGGCGCATTGAATGAGGAAGCCTTGCAATTCCAGTTGTGCGGGAAGATACCAGCATTTTTCAACTCTTTGGTCTTTGTCAGTAACGGGATAGTTAAAGGATTGAATGAGAGTGCCATATTCATTTATATATTCAATGGGACGGGCTGCCACTCCAATGGCTGAACCTGTATATGATACTAAATTGTTGAGCTTCCCTACCTGGGTAACATTGTAGCTTCCGTTGGACAAATGTCCAGATTGGAATGGTACCTGCAAACCTGATGTATATACTACATCATTGTTGCTATCCTGATATCCCCAAGCGTTTTGGTTAATGTCTTGACGGCTAAATCCGCATGTTACGATATGTTGTTTTAGACTATTGTCGCCCATGTTCCTATAATTTACAGTAATTGTATTGTATTGATGGATACGTAACGTGTCTGTTCGGTCAGACTTCTCGTTTTCTTCAATGATGTTGTTATTGTTCTTATCCCATTCTATATGTGTAGTGAGAAGTATATCTGTGTAACGGAAATCTCTGTTAATACGTTCTATATCTTCTTTTGTGCCTACCCAGGAATATTGATTGTCTTGCAAACTATTTGGTTCGGCCCATCCCCATGACCGAAAACGCGCGTAATCCCGTAGGAAGAGAGTAAGATTTGTTGTCATGTCATCAATGTTGCCTGTACCATCATATAGGATATATTCTTTTGTATAGGTATTGTTTGATTGTTTGACGTACAGCCAGTTTGAATAGTAGTTTTTTGCATTTTCGCTTAATCCATTGTCTTCGTGGATGAGGGTAGTCTCGCCATTGTCATTCAAGGCGTACGTATTCGGTAGGATATCAAGTTTGATTTTTGTTACATATCGCTTAATTGTTTCCAGCGGTGGCAATATCTTTATGCTAAATTCCTCGTTCATGCAGTTATGGATGGGGTTATCCGTATCGTCGAACAACGCCTGCACCCGTGCCGATTCGAAGGTCGGGTTGTTGGTGTTGATTGTCGTCCACTCCGTCACGTCCAGGTAGATGGGCTTTCCGGAGAGGCTGATGGGTTCGTCGATGCCTTCGCCCTTCTTGCCGATGCAGTAGATGTAGTTGCTGCGGATGTCGAAGGTTGTGCTGTTCGCGTTGTGGTTCGTCACGGTGAAGGATTTGCTTAGTTCTGTTTCCTCGCCTGTGGGTTTTCCGGTTTCTTTGTCCACTTCCTTTCCATAGAGCTTGACGGTGAAAGTATTGACATTTTCAGTCTTGTTCAGCGGCAGCATGTAGACACCGGCGTATCCGGTGGCCGGCTTGTCGCCTTCCATGTAGAAATCCTTGCCGTCATAGGTATAGTTCGATAAGTCTATTTGGGCCAGTGTTTTTGAGTCTGCCAGTTCATCCTGTCCGTCGGGTTCCGTCCATTCCGGGTCGGTGAAGTCGCGCTTCAGCAGGACGCTGCTCTTTTGGTTGCTTCCCAGCTCCAGCCTGACGGAGGTGACGCGCTTGCCGTCCACCTCTTGCGGAATCTCCGTCACATACAGCATCACCCCGGCCACGCGGCGGCGCATCGTCAGGTCGTCAATCTGCGTGCCGCGGCCTTGGTGGGTGAAGGTGACGCTGCCGGTGAAGAATTCGCACTGGGCCGGGGATTGGTTCGCTTTCAGGCGGGCATAGGTCTCGCCCAAAGTTTTGTCTGTATCTATGTTATATGTATTATAGAACTCGTTGTCTTTCCCCACGCCCAGCAGGGTGTAGGTCTGCCCCTCCACAAAGGGGTGTTGCAGGGTGTATGTAAGGCTACTCTTGTCCTTTGGCCAGTCCTTGATAGTTTCCGTGTCTATCCTTTTGGCGTCGTCGTCCTCTCCTTCGAAGATAAGGATTTCGACTTGCTCCACATGGTGGGTGGGGTCGGCGCTCACCAGTTCGGTGCGCGTGGCGGCGCTCTCCTCCCGGCTGTCGAGGGTGAGGGTCACGGGGAGGCCGTCGCCCGTAGCGGGGAGGCTGTTTTGCAGGGTGTCCTCGCAGGCGGCCAAGAGCAGTAATAATGAAGAACTAAGAATGAAGAATGAAGAACGGGGGAGCATTCTTCTTCTTGTTCTTGCAGGGGCTTGTCTGTTATTCATTATTATAGGTTGTTTTTGTTGTTATTCTTCTTTATTTGAACGCGAATTTCGCAAATAAGTAATCACTCCTTTTGGGTTTATACTATCATGAAACGGTAGGAGGTGCCGCATTCTTGCGGCGCACTGTCACGTTGGTTCTGAATGCTTGTATGGTGCGTCGTGAATGTGCCGCAAGGATGCGGCACCTCCTATAATTTCTTCATTCCTCATTCTCTCCGAATCCCAAGTCCGGCATTCCTTCCCAGCCCGGTTCCACGATGACCTCGAAGGGGTTGTTCTCGTCATACTCGACTTCCAGCGGCTTGCTTCCCGTGCCGAAGCGGTAGAAGCGGTTGGCCACGATGGGATAGCGGTAGTAGGACTCATCGTCCACGATGCCGGTGCCCAGGTCGGTGGCGAATATCAGGTTGCCGTCCTCGGCCAGGGCGGCACGCTTGGTGCAGATGGCCCGGTATTTCTCGCCTTCCTGTGTGTAGACCACGACGGCCAGGGTGTAGTTCTTCTCCTCGTCGATGCCGGGTGCCTCTATCGGGAGGACGTAGCCACTTTGAACTTCGGTGATGTAGGTGCTGTTTTTGTCCTTATCGTTGTCGTCGATGCCTGAGGTATCTTCATCGTCTGAGTCATCAGGGTCTTCTTCGTCAGTATTTATGTAGTTTTCTATGCCGGTATTTTCTTGTTTGAAGTCCAGCCAAAGCAGGCACTGAGGCGACATATTAGGGGCGTCTTCGGTGGAGGAGGTGAGTGCCGTTTCGCCGTGGTCGGTGAAGTTGGGTTGTTGCCAGATTCTCCGCAGGGTGGGCACGTCTTTGTATGGGTCTTTCCAAAGCATGATGGCCACGGCGGCAGGTTGCCGGCTGAAGTTAGTCAGTTTGAAGCAGGCGCTCAGCCCGGCCACGCGGCGGCGCATCGTGACGGTGGTGCCTTCGGGCAGGCGACCGTCGGCGTCGGTGGTGGCGGTCTCCGTGCCGGTGAAGTATTCGTTGGACTGTATGTTTGATTTGTCTTTGCCGGAGGTAAGCACGCTGGAGAGGTCGGAGAGGGTGACTTCCGCGCCGTCGGTGTAGGTGCCGTCCCCGTTGTCCGTCCGTTCCTTCAGCCCTTCCAGCGATTGGCCGTTTGTTTGTATGTCGTAGATTGCATCCTTTTCGTAGCCCACAGCCAGGAGGGTGTAGGTGGTGTTGGGTTCGAGGGCAGTTTGGAGGGGATAGGATTTGGAGACGGTGCTGTGGCCTGCCTTGTTGGCCTCAATCTCCGAATTTACTGCTTCGCCGCCGCTCTCTATGCTGAGGTTCTTCCATATCGGTTCTTCCATGCCGACGTAGGTCGTGCTGCCGTCGCCTTCCTTGAAGAGGTAGAGCTTGACATTCTGCACGTATTGCACGCCCTTGCCAGTTTCGGTGCTGGGACTTTCGGGCACGGAGCGCGTCTCGGCTGTCTCGGCAGCCACGGTGAAGGTAAGGACGGACGGGTTTTGCGGTTGCGGTGTCAGGGGCAGTTCGTCGCCCTGGCAGGCAGCCAGCAAAAGTATTAATACGGAAGAACTAAGAATGAAGAATGAAGAACGGCGTTTCATTCTCCTTCTTGTTCTTGCGGGGGCTTGTCTTTTGTTCATTCTATATATTGCCTTTTGTTGTTATTCTTCATTCTCCCTGTCATGTTGAGCGTAGGCCGCAGGCCGTAGTCGAAACATCTCAAGATTGTGCGAGAGAAGACTTAGTGAGATCCCTCGACTTCGCTCGGGATGACGGGAAGTCATTCTTCATTTTTATTCCTCATTTAATTGTCCCTTGTCAATGCGTACTGCCCGCTTCCGTTGCGCACATCCTCCAGGGTAAGGATGGCGGTGTTGAGGCGTCGGCGTTGTCCGGTGCGCAGGTCGAGCAGGAACCAGTCGTGCCACTGCGGGTCGGTGAAGTCGGCCTTCAGGCGGATGTCGGCACTCCCTCCGTCGGGCAGGTAAAAGCCCAGGGAAATGCGGCGGACGTCGTCGGGCACTTGCTGGATGTCCAACGCCTGTCCGTCGGCCACGGTGTAGATGGCTACGGCGGGCCGTGCCTCGCTCTCCACCAGCAGTTTCGTGTCCTCGCCGGGGATGACACCTGCCGAGGCTGTGGGGCTGACGCTCAGTAGGGCGTGGGTCGTCTTGCCGTCGAGGGTGGCACTGAGGCGGAGGAAGGAGTCGGAGGGGAGGGAGCGGGTAACAGCCGAAGTTGTGCCTGCATCGGTAGTCTGCATGTTCGCGTTGAAGGTCACGGTCATCTCGCTCTTTGCCTGGCCGTCCGGCGTCATGACAAAGAAGGCTTCCATAGGCATGACGTTGCGGCGGACGTATCCTCCGGCGTTGGACACCAGTTCGCCGTCTATCAGGATGAGCGAGTTGTTGGTGTTCGTGGTGCCGTCGAACAGTTTCACTTCACTGATGCCGTTGGCTGACATGAAGGCCGACAGGTTGAGGTAGGAGACAAACGGGTTGCCCACCAGGAAGGCAGTGCTTGCTTCGGTGTTTGTCTGCGTGACGGTCAGCTTATCATTGTTCCACTGTGCTTCGTCAATGAAGCGGCCTGTGCGGTTGGGACGGCTGACAGATTCCGTCATGCCCGTGGGCTGTCCGGCCAGGTTGTAGTAGTGATAGGTCACATGCTGCTTGGGGAACCGGAACTGGTATGTGTTCCCTTCCACTTTGTTTGCCATGAGTGAGAAGCCCATGCCGAGGCCGTATGCCTGGTTCACGGCGTTGTAGGGCGGTGTCCACTGGGTTTCATCGGGAGTCACTTTGTCTTTGGCTTCATAGCCGTCTGGATTCTTCACCGGGGCATGGGTACTCCACAGGCGTTGGTAGACGGTGGGGTTCGTGCGCTGTTCGGGGTAAGTGACTTCGTTGAAAGTGGTGAACAGGGGAAGTCCTTCCATGCTTGTGCTGGTGGCCAGCGTGACATCGGGCGAGATGAACCAGTCGCCGGACACCATGTCTTTCAGCGGAGAGGCCAGCATGTAGTAGCGTCCTCCCTCCAACTGTATGTCCACCCAGGCACCGTCGTAGGTATTGAGGTAGCGGGTGTTGACAATCTGTCCGCCGTCCTCGATGTGGATGCGGGCGCAGTTGTTCATGCCGGCGTCGTAGTCGGCCTGGGTCAGGATGGGATAGTTATGGAGGCCGCCGGGGATGATGACGTCGGTACAGCCCCAGGGGGAGCCGTCGCTCCAGTTGCTCCAGTCGTTCCAGTCGGTGCTGTTGCTGCCGGTCCAGGTGGTTTGGCGGGGATGGATGATGAGGAGGGCGGAGCCGGTGCTGACTTCAAAGTCTTCTTCCGTTGCGCCATCTTGCATGATTTCATCATCAGTGATGTCTTGCCAATATAATGTGAGGCTGTAGACTCCTACCGGCAATGCCAGCGGGAGGGCCGGGTCGGCAGCCACCAGGCGGTTGGGGGTAATGTTTGTCCGCACCTTCACGGGGATGACGCCGGAACGGCTGTCGGTTGACAACCATTTCAGGTAATAGGTGTCTTCGCTGCTGATGCCATTGTTCAGTGTAGCCTGTATGTCAAAGGCGACCTTTTCTAATCCTTCTTCGTTACAGATATGTTCACTGACGGGTGTCAAGGTTATGCTGCCGGGATTTTCCACATCCTCTTCTTCTTCCGTACAATCTTCCTTACCATTGTGGTTTAAATCTTTGATGCCGTACAGGCCGTAAAACAGCCAGTCTCCTGCCACATTGATTCCGTTGAATTCCACGATAATGCCATCGAAATCCTGTGTGGGTGTGGCCTCTATATACCTTCTGTTTTCATATCCTATCAGTTCCAACCCAAGTAATCCGCCTTGTTCTTGGGTGATGGTTTCTTGTACTACACCATTCAGGGTTGTTTTCAGGGTCGTACTGCTCAGCAACTCCACAGTAGCCAGTCCGGAGGGAGTTGAAAGCATCAGTCCAATCCATTTGTTGGCTTGCGTTTGTTTCTCAAATCGGAAGGCCAGACTGAATTGGCCGATATCCGCTACGGTGGTAACGGTGGTGTAGTTGTCGGTGTTTTCATCCATCATGTTTCCAATATTGTAGAGACCTGCACCGACACCTATCCCTGTGAATCCTGTATTTGCATAGTCCACGCGCAAGTTATTCTGTGCGGGGGTCATCAGTTGCGAGCAATAGTCCATCACTTCGTATTCCTCGCACGAGGCACTTTCGTAGAAGGCATTGTAGATTTCCAGCAACTCTAAGTTAAGTCCTAATAGTCCGGCTGTCCGTAGGGCGATGCAATCGAAACTTTGGGTCGTTTCGATGCTGATACGTACTTTGTCGCCTCCGAGGTTGATGAGGTTTACCGAGGCGGTGTTGTTGCTGGCCGCTACGCCGTTTTGAACTTCCTGCCCATCCTTGTAAAGGGCTATCGAGAAGAATTTCAGGGCTTGCAGTCCCAACAGTCCCGGTCCGGTCTTGATGGTGAAGCCCACGCGCCAGGTCTCGCCCGGTGCGGGTTGCAAGTCATTGTCCGATTTGACGGCTGCGTAGACACCGTGTTGCAGAACATCTATGGCTGATACGAACGAAGCGCAGTTACCCGTGTAATCCGGGTCTATGATATTCTCGGCCTCCTTTATGCCGGAGATGATGATGATGCCTGCCATGTCGTTAGTCTCTGCTATTGAGAATCCCTGTCCCACCATGTAGCTGGTCTGGCAGTCTTTGGTGCTTCCGGCCACACGTGTTACGTAGGTCGTGCTGATGAACTCTTGACCGTCTGCCCCCTTGCAGTGGAACACGACTTCATAGGTACGTCCTTGCAACATACCTTTTAATACATAGCCTCCGTTGTCTGTCTTGGCCAGCTCCGCCCGTCCTCCGGGATTGCTTACCAGCTGGCAATCTACCATACTTGCTCCTTCTTGGGGCGCCATAAAGTAATAAGAAGAGGCGTTGGTTTTTACCTTGTAGGGCGCGACAAAATAGGCCGTGGGGTCTACCGTGGTGGCTTCGCGTGTGAAGGCCCGCATGAGGCGTGTACCTCCCAGGTTAAGGCCGACTGCGCTGAAACTGATTTGCAGACTTTTGATGTCTTTTGAAGGAATTAAGCTATAAGTACCGTTTCCTCCTCCGGCCACCGAAAGGCCGATCAGTCCTTTCTTCTCGTAAATGTCGTTCTCTATTTCATTTCCCTCTGTGTCATACGGGGTCAGTTTAACCGTTGTGCCGATGCTGAAGTCAAGGGCGGTGCCGGTGTTGTAGATGAAACCGACTTCTGTTCCAGCCTCTACGGTCTGCCCGTAATCCAGGGTAGTCTTGTGAGGGATGCTAAGCTCTAGTATGACGCTGGAGAAAAGGACACCTTCGTCGTGTGAGGGGGCGAGGATTTTGTCGGCATCTCCCATCAGTTGGGTGTCTCTGAAATCGGCATCTGGGAAGCTGCCTTCCTGTTTGTAGACGTAATTGATGGGTGTCTCGCCCACGAAGGCATAGTATATTTTCATACCGTTCCAATTCACGTTGGCCGATACCCCCGTGGTGGCCAGCATGATTTCGTCAAAAGGCTCTTCTGCCGTGACGGAAATGGTTTGCAGGGCTTGGCTGGACGAACTTAGCACGCCCAGGCTTAACAGGTTGCTGTTGGAGCTGACGTTATAGGTTCCCACTAACTGGCCGTCACGGTAGGTGGATATCACTAGAAATTCGAGTACGGAGACATCCAACAGCGAGCCGCTGTCTTCGTTGCCTATGACGAAGCCGACAGCTTGGTTCCCTTGGTAGGTATGATAGAGGTCTTTGACGGAAAGTATTTGGTTGCCGAGGGCATTGAGCGTTACGCCACTGATTGTAGTGTAGTTGTTCAGATTGGTATCTACCACGTTGTTGAAGTCGGCATTCTCGCTGATGGACACCAAGCCTTGGGATATGTTGTCCACGATGCGTCCCACTCCCACCAGCGGCACACGTTTTGACGCTACCCAATATTCGCCTTCTTGTTGCAGCGGCCCGGGTTGCGTCATTTCTGCCCGCGTATTTGTTGCGCCTTGTCCGTCGTATCCCGATGCGGAGAACAGCGGGTCGTCCTGACAGCCCGTCAAGTGAAGGGCGAGCAAGGCCCCTGCCAGGCAGGAGGTAAATTTGTGGCGTAATATCTTCATTTCTCTTTTCCGTTTCTATGCGTTCTACGTTTTGGGTTGTTTTCGATGCCCGTCGGCATCTTGGGACGCAGGGAAAGGAAAAGAGGGGAAAAGGGTTATGGCTTGTTCATCTTCAAGTCATAGTATAGCAGGCGGGTGTGTGGATCTTCCTTGTCGTTGGCGGTCAGCTCGATGAAGTCGTTCTTCAGGTAGAACGGCAATGCAGCTATATAGGCATCAACGGTGAGGAAGCGGCATCCTGTCCGGTTGTTTTGTGTGAAGAGTACTTTGATAAAGTCTAATATCCGGGTGCCCAATCTGAGATGTCGGGCATTGGTGGATACTCCCAATCGACCGATCTTGACGGCCGGGTAGCTTTTCAAGCGCTTTTCGTTGACAAAGCGGCGTTTGCGGAAACGGTTGAACTCGGTCTTGCTTTCAAAGTCTGTGAGGGAGATGCGGTCGTTGGCCAGGCTGAAATAGGCCAGCAGGTGTCCGTCGTCTCGGTCTTGCACTAAGTAGGTAACGGCCAGCAGTTCGTCTTTGTATAATCCGGACGAGTTCAGTATGAAGTCGTTCAGGTCATCGTCGCCGCAATCGAACGTGGTTATCCGTTCGCCTTCTTTCAGTGGGCGTATAATGAAGTTTATTCCGTCAGGATTCGCGTGAGTTGTCATTTTCTATAAATACGCTTTTAAGGGCTTCATAGTTTCTCTGCATTTCTGCCAGTCTCTCTTTGCTTAGTTTCCGGGGGTGTTTCATCCGCTCCTCAAACCTCCGTGCTTCTTTCCCGAACAGTATCGGGGTTTCTTTGATGGGTCGTGCCATAGTCTGTTCCTCCTTCTTCTGATTGATTATCACGGGGCAAAGGTACGGATAATTCATGAGGAATGAAGAACGGAGGGGGCAGAAATCGTTTCCTTCCGTCCGGTTTTTCTTTCCGTGCGTCTCAAGATGTCAAAGAGCGGGGGGGGAGTGTGTCAAAATATAGAATTGCACGCAGATGACGCGGATGTGACAGATGACCACTGATTATACCTTATTGATTTACAGTTAAACAAATCTGCGAAAATCTGTTTTAATCAGTGTCATCTGCGTGCCATATCTCATTTTGACACGCCCTCCTGGTTGTTATGAGGGCGTACATAGTCTATGTACGGGTGTCATACATAGGTAATGTACGGTTGCCATACATGGCTATGTACGGGTGTCGTACATGACTATGTACGGTTGTCGTACATTTATCCGAAGGAGCCTTCGCTGCCTTCTTCCTCACTGCCGCTGCCGCCTCCGGTGGAGGGTGGTTGCGTGCCGATGTAGAGTGTTTTCTCTACCGTGCGGGGTGCCTTGAGTTGGCGTTGCGAGTTGCCTCCGTACTGCGTCGTCAGCCGCAGCGTGTACGTCCCTGCGGTGAGTCCGGCGGGGATGATGAAGGTCACCTTCGAGGGGTTGTTGATGACCCAGAGGTCTTGGGTGACTTTCGTCTCGGTGCCGTCTTCGTCGGTCAGGGTGAGGCCCACGGAGGGGTCGTCGCCGTTGATGCGGATGTTCTGCCCGCTGAGGGTGAAGGCGCGTCCGGCGGTGGCGCTGGCGTCGATGGCTTTGGTGGCCACGTCTTCCATACCGGTGACGGAGATGCCTGCGGGTTTGGGGCCGAGGATGTTCACGCGGGTCTGCCGGATGGCTTCGCGCAGGTCGGCACCGGGGTTGAAGTTGACGGCAATCTGGTTTTCGTCGGGGTTCCAGGTGCTGTTTTTCACGAGTCCGCGGAAGGCCACGGAGGCGTGGTAGAGGCCGGTGTTGACGGCGTGTCCGGTCATGAGGAGGCGTTTGATGACGCGCTTCTCCAGTTCAAACACGTGCAGGATGGTTTCGGGCCGCAAGCCGGTGTCTTCGGCTTTCATTTCGGCCAGGATGCGTTCTTCGTCGGCGGGCTCGCGCGAGGCGGGCACGGCGTAGACGTCCTCGGTGTTGTCCTTCGTCAGGGAGTTGTCTTGCAGGAAGGCGTCAATCTGGTAGGTGATTTCGTTGGCCATGAGAAGTAATGGTTAATGGTTAATGATAAATGGTTGATAGGATGCCTGCGGGAGGCCGTGGGGGCGCCGCAGGCATCGGGTGGGGTTATTAATGATTATTCGATACCCATGTTGTGGAGGACGGCCCAAGCGTCGTTGATGCGCAGGTTGATTGTCTTACCTGTCAGGTCTATGGGGTCGTCATCGTCATCGGGATCATCGGGATCCGGGTCAGTTGTATCTGTTGCCAGCTTCTGACCAATGGAGTAGAAGTTATTGCAACGGATATCATAGGTGTACATATTTGCTCCTTCGGGTACATTTTCCGTGGTTACGTCGCGCTCTTCCAGCAATACATAGTTGTTACTAGTGTCTTTGCCGTAGAAGCGCAGAACCAATGTCGTGCTGTTGCCATAGTGCTGGTCGTACGGCAGAAGATAGCGAGCGCCGAAGATAGTGTTTTCCTGCAGTTCCAGGCCAGGAGTACCGTAATAGCCTTCTGCGTAGGGGGCGACATTAGGAGTAGTTGCCGAAGGTCCGTCAAAGGTGTAGAAAGTTGCACCTTTTTCGGGGGATTGGTAGTTTTTTGCAATCTTTGAGAAGTCGAAGGTCAGCAATACTTCTTCTTCATCGTTTGCAGCGATGATTCCGTTGAAGTCGTCATTGTCCAGCAGCATGGCAGGGAAGTAGAAGTCTGCACTCTTGTGGTTAGCTACGATTTCCAGTTTTTCTACTTTATAGTGGGTATCGCTGGGGTCGTCCATTTTGTTCAGATAGATAGGCACGTTCTTGAAGTATGCCAACATACCGGCTACCTGGCGGGTCAATGTCAAGCTGGGAGTAACAGTGAAAATTGCTTGGCTGCTCTCTTTGTCCAATGTTGTTTCAGCTACATCGCTGGCAGCGAAGATTTCTTCTAATTGGTGTACAGGGTTCTGGAGTGTACCTACATTGGCTTGGAAAACGCCGTTCTCAAAACCTGTACCTGCTGCTGTCGGTCCGGAAGAATAAGGGTATCCAACGTTGCTGCTTCCTTTGTCATCATTGTAACCATATGCTACGATTTGGTATTTTGCGTTGTTTTCAAGACCGATAACCTCGATTTTGGCTTTTTTCGTAATGTGTTGGTCATCGCCGGGCACGCTTTCTTCTACATCGGCATCGTATTCAATGACACCGTTTGTGAGAATTGAACCGGCATTAGTTTTAGCTTGTCCCTCTACATATTTGAGGGCAATCTTTCCGCCTGTTGCACTAGACTCATCGGATGCCAAAGTAACTTCCTGCCATGCATCGGTGTCGTATTTATACACCTTCAGTGCAACTGTGTTCACGCTGTTGTCTGCTGCAGAGCTGCCCATGGGGCGTACAGCCTTTGTTCCTACTCCTTGGTTGGAGATGGAAATTTCGAACGTGGCGCCTTCCACCACTTCGTTGATAACCGGGTTGGAATCGATGCCGCCCAGGTCATCTTCATTCGAGCACGCTGTAAATGCCATTGCGGAGGCAAATGCAGCCATCAGTAAATACTGTTTCTTCATACTGTTAATGAATTTAGTTAATAATTTGGTTTACTAATAATAGATATATGGTATTACCTATTTCTGTGGGTTAATGCTTATTCGATTCCCATGTCATGCACCACCTTCCAGCTGTCGTCCACCAAGAGGTAGATATGGAACTGTCCGGTGGCGGGGTCGTAGACGTAGCGGATGGCGGTTATCTCGTTGCGGTTCATCTGCACGTCCACGGGTTCGGGTTCGGCCGTGGGGGCCTGCATCTCCGGGCTGTCGAAGAAGCGGACGTAGACGGTGCTCTTGCTTGTCACGGTGGGGGCGAGGTAGGTTTGGCTGTTGACGTCGTTCTGTCCGGCCTGCCAGCTGCGTTCGGTGACGACCGTTTCGGTATCTCCCTCGGTGTAGGCCAGTCCGTATCCCACGTTTCCGCTCACGCCGGTGACGGCTTTGCGGCTCCAGTTGACGTCCTCCGGCAGGTTCTCGGCCAAGATGAGGAGGTTGCCCTTGACGCGTTGCAGGGGGCAGATGAAGTCGGCGTTGTACTCGTCGTAGGTGAAGGTCAGCAGTCCGTGGTAGACGTCATATCCCTCCACGCGGTCCTGGTGCAGGTCGTAGGCGCCGCCGTTGCCCATGATGCCCTCGTCGCTGTCGATGTTTCCCCAGACCACGAGGGCGTAGTTGCCGTAGGGCAGGTTGGCAGGGATGTCGTAGACGGTGGCCATCGCGGCGTCACCCTGCACGTCGTGCAGGCGGCGGGTGGTGATGAGCTCCTGTGTGTCGCGGTTGTAGAGCGTGTAGTACAGGCGCTGTATGTAGTAGCGGAAGGGCTGGTCTTCGGGCAGGGCCAGTTGCAGTCCGGTGGCCCGCTCGACGCTGGCCACGTTCGTGTAGTTCTTGTCCGTGATGCTGAGGTGGATGCTCAGCGGGGGGCACGGCTCAAGGTCGTCGCGGATGCACGAGGACAGGAGGACCAGCAGAAGAAGCAGTTTTAGTGAAGGATGAAGAATGAGGAATGAAGAATGGAGCTTCGTTCCGCTTCTTCCCTTCTGCCGGTGGTTATGGGCTTGTTCGTTATTCATTGTTGTCTGATATGTTCATATTGGGTTATTAAGCCACAGATGGCACAGATTGGAGGGATTCTCACTGTGATTCATCGGTCTTGATCTGTACTTATCTGTGTATCATCTGTGTTACCTGTGGTTGAGATTGATAAAGTCCGGCTCGTCCTGCGCCCGTCTTTTCAGTTTCGGGTCGATGCAGGCGGCGCGCAGGTGTTCCTCCAGTTCATCGGGCCTGCCGAGGCGGGCGGCAATGAGGGCGCGGACATAGTGTGCCACGGGGCGGTCGTCCCGGAGGGTGCACATCACTTCATCGGCCTCCTGATTGCGGTTCACGCTGAGGGCGGTGATGGCGCTGTTGAGGTCGCGGTAGGGGCGCAGCAGTTCGTAGGCCTCTTGCAGTTTGCGCTGGGCGGCTTTCAGCAACCCCAGGTTGTAGCGTGCCTCGGGGGTGTCCACCTGTTGCAGCAGCTCGACGGCACGTTCGTAGTCCCCCTTCCAGACGTAACTGGCGGCCAAGGTATTGAGCGTCTCGGGACTGTATTCGCCGGGGAGGGCGAGGGCCTGGCGGGCTTTGTCGATGTCGCCCCGGCGCATGTAGAGCACGGCCAGGTTGTTGGCAGCTACCTGGTTCTGCGGGAAGTAATGCTGGATGGTTTCGTACACTTGTGTCATGCGGGCGGTGTCGCCTTTCGCCAGACTGGCCACGCGCAACAGTTCGTCTTCGTTGAAGGCGTCGGGGCGGGTCTCGTACATCCGCAACAGTTCGTCGTCGTCGGTGAAGCTGCGCAAGGTGTAGGTATAGACGTATTCCACCATGCGGTCTTTCTGGAGATATTTGGCGCGTATGTCGGGCCAGCAGGCCAGGCGGCGGATGTGTTGCTCCTGTACGTCGTCGTTGCCCCGGGTGTAGGTATCGAGGATGCGTTTCACGGCCAGGGTGTCAGGATGTCCGTCGCGCCGCATGGCTTCGTAGACGGGGCCCCATCCTTCGGGGCGCGAGCCGGTGGTGATGAGCCGCTGTTGCGCGTCGCTCAGGCCGAAGTGGTCGGTCAGCCAGCGTTTGGCTTCGCGGGCACGGCGTTGGGCCAGTGCGTCGTTGAAGGGGTAAGAGCCGTCGGCCGAGGCCATGCCGTAGATGTCGAACGAGTTGAGCGTGGCCAGCGAGTCGGCCAGGATGGGCCGGAGGTCGGCCACCATGTGCTCCAGTTCGGTGCGGTTGTCGCCCAGTTCGGGGCGTATGTCATGTCGGTTGATGACGAATTGCAGGCGGGCCACTCCGCGTCCCTGCCTCATTTTGGGGCGT
The DNA here is from genome assembly GCA_019118325.1 of Candidatus Bacteroides intestinavium. Taxonomy (GTDB): domain Bacteria; phylum Bacteroidota; class Bacteroidia; order Bacteroidales; family Bacteroidaceae; genus Bacteroides; species Bacteroides intestinavium. The sequence goes on along the minus strand of DWZE01000131.1, from coordinate 17,500 downwards.
ACGACGAACTCCGGTTCTATCCAGGTCACTTGGAAACTTTCCTTCACGTCCTCCATCAGGGTGACGGGGGTGGCCACGGAACCCAGTGCGAGGGTGTCCAGTCCGGTGCATTCGCCGCAACCGTCCTCGCTGATGACGGCGCGCAGGCGGGCGGCGTCAATGCCATCGGGCAGGGTGGCCGTGTGGCGATAGGTCAGCGTGAGGCTGTCGGCCTTGCCTAAGGGTTGCCGTTGTGCCTTATAAGGGTCCTGATAGTCTTCGAGGACTTCCTTGCGGAGGGTCTTTTTGCTGTAGACGGAGGCATCGACTACAAGTGGGAGGTACTCGTCGCGCACGGTGTCGCCGGACACCAGCTGGGGCGTGATGATGAGCCGGGCGCGGCGTGAAAGGTAGCGGGCAGGAATGTGGAAGTCAATGCCCATGTCGATGCGGTTCGCGCTGTCGGGTGTCAGTACGATGTCGCAGGGGCTGGTTGTCACGGCCCGCCGGGCGTTATGGCGCTGTGCGGCACATCCGGTCAGCATACCTGCAGCCGCGGTGCATATCAGGAGTGAAATGATGCTTCTTTGTTTCATACGCTCAAATCTCATTATAAGCTATTAACTCTCAGCTATTAGAATATGTATATAAGGGAGACGGCCGCTTTGGTGACACCGAAGTAGTTCTTCCGTTGGTCTGTTTCGCATTTGATGCAGTGGATACGGGGACTTTCCTTATACCAGAGATGGGCATAGCCGATGCCGATGGCGGCTTCGAGGTTCCAGTGTGGAGAGAGTATCCAGTCGTAGCCGTAGGTCAGTCCGCCTCCGGCCAGGTAACCGTCGTAACGCTTGGAGTGGAATCCGCCGTAGAATTGTCCGGCGTGTGCGTGCAGCCCGATGAAGTGTCCTTCGAATTTTTCGCAAAACCAATAGCGTGCTTCGGGCTGTGCCAGCCAGAAGCGCATCTTCTTGTCGCCGTTGAATGTCCAGGGATTGTAGGCGGCCGAGAGGTCGAGGGTCCATTGGTCTTTGAGGGCAATCTCCACACCGAGATTGGGGGTGGTGGTCAGCCAGTAGAGGCCGTTGGTCTTTAGGGTCACGTCTTGTGCCTGTGTTTTTGCTGTGTGTAGCAATAAAATCAGCGGGCACATTATATAAAGAAATGTCCTTTTTTTCATGCACTAACTTTGTTTAATCCGTTTGTTGTTTTCGGCCGCAAAGTTAGAGTAAAAATATCACTTATGCATTGCAAAAAAAAGGCAATCTATTATAATTTTAGTGCAAAAGTGCCTCTCTTGTTTTTTCGGCTTCGTTGCGTAGCTGCTGGGGAGTCTTGCCCAAATGCTGTTTGCAGAAGGTGGTAAGATAGGGAATGGACGAGAAACGGTATTCTTCGGCAATCTCCCCGATGGTTTTAGTGGTCAGGATAAGGTCGCGGTAAACATGTTCGGCTTTCCGCTGTATCATCCATTTGTAGGCCGGTTCACCAAAGGCTTCTTTGAAGCGCCGTTTGAAGGTGTCAATGCTTGTGTTGGCCAAGGCTGCAAATTCGCTGAGGTTGTTGACATGTAGGTAGTGTTCGTAGACAAAATCTTTGAAGCCGCGGTTTTTGCCGATGAGGGGGTAGAAGAAGGTGGCCAGTTCTTCTTTGGTATAATAGGCCCGCATCAGGAGGAAGAGTTCCTGCATTTTCAGTTCGTGGAAGTGTATGCATCCCAGACCGTCTTCGAGGCAGTGGCGCAGGTAGTCGAGATATTCTTGGACACGGGGGCGAATGGGTAACAGGGTGAACTGGTATTTGAAGGTCGCCGGTATGTGTTGTGGTAATTGTTGCAGGGAGAAGCGGTCGCACAAACTGATGTCGTGCGGTGAATGGAAACTGATGAAAGTGCTGGCCTTGAGCACGTGGATATAACTGCTACTATTGTGCATCTGTAAAGAAATATGCCCTGCTGTGTGGTGAATTTCTTTGTAATTGTCCGAGGTAACCAATACTTCTCCTTCGAGCATGGCGATGATAATGGGATTGCTGGTATCAACTATCTGGTGTGTGCCCTGTGGGTAGTGTAAGAGCCTGATATTGGCATCTTTTCTCATGCAATAGTTGAGGCAGCTCTGGTGTTCTTCGGGATGCAATAAGGTTTCCATGGACCTGTTCCTATTTGTGAATACCGTTTGTTGTTTGTCCGGATTATCCGAGTTAGCGTCGCAAATATACAGTTTTCTTTTAATGGCGAAATTGCCTGTTGTGTAAAATTAACAAGAAATAGGAAGATTTACGCAAAACCTGGCACGCAGCCGATTGGAAAATCCGCTACGTGCCAGGTTGGATATTACTTGGTGAACAGCAGTTCGCGGTACTTGGGCAAGGGCCAGATTTCGTCGTCAATCTCCATTTCCAAGTGGTCAATGTGGTCGCGGATGGCGTCCAGGAAGGGGCGGACGGTCTCTTCGTAAGCAAAGGCGCGGTCCTTGTAGCAGGGCATGTGGTTGGCCACCTTGCGTGCCTCGATCATCTCGCGCACCAGCTTCTTGATGGCGGTGACGCGATGGGAGATTTCGCGGATCAGCTCCTTGCGGTCGGCACTGAGGATGTCATACTCCTCGGGCGCGAACGTCTCGCGCAGGCCGCGCAGGTTCTCCAGCAGGCGGTTCTGGTAGATGACGGCGGTGGGGACGATGTGGTTGATGGCCAGGTCGCCCAACACGCGGCTCTCGATTTGCACCTTCATGGTGTATTTCTCCAGCTCCACTTCCAGGCGGCTGTTCAGCTCGGTTTCGTTGAAGATGTGCTCGCCGATGAGGACGGCCTTCGACTGGTTGTCCACGTAGTGCATCAGTGCTTCGGGCACGTGGCAGATGTTGGTCAGTCCGCGGCGGGCAGCCTCTTCCTTCCATTGTTCGGAGTAGCCGTCGCCCTCGAAGCGGATAGGCTCGGAGGCGATGATGGTCTCCTTCAGTACGCGGAAGATGGCCTCGTCCTTGCCGCAGCCTTCTTCCATCAGGCGGTCTACGGACACCTTGAATTCATTCAGCTGGTTGGCCATGGCGGCGTTGATGGCAATCATGGCGGCGGCGCAGTTGGCCGATGAGCCGGCGGCGCGGAACTCGAAGCGGTTGCCGGTGAAGGCGAAGGGCGACGTGCGGTTGCGGTCGGTGGTGTCCAGCAGGATTTCGGGGATACGGCCGATGCCCAGCTTCAGCGTGGTCTTCTCCTCGGCGGTCATCTTGCTGTTGCTCACCTGGCGGGTGATTTCGTCCAGGATGGCAGACAGCTGCTTGCCCAGGAAGATGGACAGGATGGCGGGCGGCGCTTCGTTGGCGCCCAGGCGATGGCTGTTGCCCGCGCTCGAGATGGAGGCGCGCAGCAGGTCCTGGTTCTTGTAGACCATCATCAGGACGTTCACCAGGAAGGTGAGGAACAGCATATTGCCCTTGGGGTTCTTGCCGGGGGCAAAGAGGTTGATGCCCGTGTCCGTGCAGAGCGACCAGTTGTTGTGCTTGCCGCTGCCGTTGACGCCTTGGTAGGGCTTCTCGTGCAGCAGTACGACGAAGTTGTGCTTGCGGGCGATGCGCTTCATCAGGTCCATCACCAGCTGGTTGTGGTCGTTGGCCAGGTTGACGTTCTCGAAGATGGGGGCCAACTCAAACTGGTTGGGGGCCACTTCGTTGTGGCGGGTCTTGACGGGGATGCCCAGCTTGTGGCACTCTATCTCCAGCTCCTTCATGAAGGCGGTGACGCGCGGCGGGATGGAGCCGAAGTAGTGGTCCTCCAGCTGCTGGTCCTTGGCCGAGGAGTGGCCCATCAGCGTGCGGCCCGTCAGGCAGAGGTCGGGGCGGGCGTTGTACAAGGCGAGGTCCACGAGGAAGTACTCCTGTTCCCAGCCCAGGTTGGCGAAGACGCGGGTGACGTTCTTGTCGAACAGTTGGCAGACGTCCGTGGCGGCGCGGTCCACAGCGGCCAGTGCCTTGAGCAGCGGTGTCTTGTAGTCCAGGGCTTCGCCGGTATAGGATATAAATATGGTGGGGATGCACAGCGTGTCGTCCACGACGAAGGCCGGAGACGATACGTCCCACGCCGTGTAGCCGCGGGCTTCGAAGGTGTTGCGGATGCCCCCGTTGGGGAAACTCGATGCATCCGGCTCCTGCTGGACGAGCAGTTTGCCGGAGAAGCGCTCGATGACGTCGCCCTCGGCACTTAGTTCGATGAAGCCGTCGTGCTTCTCGGCGGTGCCGTCGGTCAGGGGTTGGAACCAGTGGGTGTAGTGGGTCACGCCGAGCGACTTGGCCCAGCTCTTCATGCCGTTGGCAATGAGGTCGGCCACTTCGCGGCTGATGGGGGTGCCTTTGTCGATGGCGTCGGTCACGGCCTTGTAGGCTTCGCGGGGCAGGTACTCCTGCATCTTCTTGTGGTCGAAGACGTGGCTGCCGTAGTAGTCGGACAGGCGGCCGGCGGGAGGAGTCACTTCAAGCGGCTTGCGGTTGGCAAGCTCTTGCAGGGCAAAAAAACGCATTTTGGACATAATGGGTCTCTTTTTTATAGGTTTTCGGGCGCAAAGGTAGATGTTTTTTGTGGAATACCCCCTAAAAAGAGGGGGTAATTTGAAAAAAAAGATGTTTTTTTGAGGAGGAAGCGGGCCTGTCCGTGTGTCCGTCCTGCTTGTGCCGTGGGTGGGTAAAATTGGTGGCATTGAACATAGTCGGATTGTCTATGTTCTATGCTAAACTTTCTTCGGCCTTATGCGCGGTCGCTACACGATTCTTGTCCCTCTGTTTCCGGATAGGCTTTGAATAAGACTTGAAAGAGACCAGAAAGAGACCAAAAAGAGACCAGAAAGAGACCAGAAAGAGAGGAAAAGCGAAGGGAAAGGGGCAAATCGGTCGGTTTACCGAATTTTCAGGTCTATCACAAAAAGGCGCCCCGCAAGGAGCGCCCTGTAAATGGATTGTTTCCCATCTGGCGGGTTAGGATATGACCTGATGGTTATTCTTCCTCATAATCCTATGCTAAGGCGTGCCGCCAAGGGCGTTCCTTAGTCGATAATGCCCAACTGGCGGAAGCACTTGGTCAGCTTCTCCACGGCATAATCCACCTGCTCCTTGGTATGGGTGGCCATGAGGGCGACGCGCACCAGGGTGTCCTGCGGGGCACAGGCAGGCGGGATGACGGGATTGATGAAGATGCCTTCGTCAAAGGCCAGCTTGGTGACCATGAAGGTCTTGTCCGTGTCGCGCACGTAGAGGGGGATGATGGGCGACTCGGTCTCGCCGATTTCGAATCCCGCTTCACGGAAGCGCTTCAGGGCGTAGTTGGTGACCTCCCACAGACGTTTGATGCGTTCGGGCTCGGTGCGGATGATGCGCAGGGCTTCGCGGGCGGCTGCGGTGGCGGCAGGTGTGTTGCTGGCCTGGAAGATGTAGGATCGGGCGTTGTGGCGCAGGTAGTTGATGACTTCCTTGTCGCCGGCCACGAAGCCGCCAATGGAGGCCAGGGACTTGCTGAAGGTGCCCATGATGAGGTCTACGTCAGCCGTCACGCCGAAGTGGTCGCACACGCCGCGGCCTTCGCGCCCGAAGACGCCGATGCCGTGGGCTTCGTCCACGTAGATGCTGGCATTATACTTGTGCTTGAGGCGGACAATCTCCGGCAGGTTGGCCAGGTCGCCTTCCATGGAAAATACGCTGTCCACGATGATGAGCTTCACTGCGTCCGGCTCGCACCGTTGGAGTTCGCGCTCCAGGGCTTCCATGTCATTGTGCTTGTATTTCAGCTGGGTGGCGAAGGAGAGGCGTCGTCCGTCCACGATGGAAGCGTGGTCGCGGTCGTCGCAGATGATATAGTCGCCACGTCCTACCAGCTGGGGTATGACGCCCTCGTTGACAGTGAATCCGGTGGAGAAGCACAGGGCTTCGTCCTTGCCGACGAACTCGGCCAGCTCTTTTTCCAGCTCGACGTGGATGTCCAGCGTGCCGTTCAGCAGGCGCGAGCCGGCACAACCGGTGCCATACTTGTCCGTGGCGGCTTTGGCTGCTTCGATGATTCGCTTGTCATACGTCAGCCCCATGTAGGCGTTCGAGCCGAACATCAGGACTTTCCGTCCGTCCATCATCACTTCCGTGTCCTGATGGCTGTCTATCGTACGGAAATAGGGGTATACGCCTTTGGCCATAAATTGTTGTGGCACATCGTATTTTGCAAACTTGTCTTGTAATAAACCCATGGAATATGAAGTAAGTATTTATAATTATCAATGGACAGTAGGCAATGGGCCGCTGATAATTGACCGTTGACAACGTGCGTGTGAGCGAGTGCTACTTCTTCTCCTTTTTGATTGTTAAGGGCCAATGGTCGCTTGCCAATTGCTTCGTTTCCCGGGAGGCGGGTGGGGGCGTCCTGCCCGCTTTTTCCTCCTGAATCCAGCGCGCAAAGATAGCAATTAAACTTGTCATGTTTTTCATTTTGCCCCAAAAATGTGCGTAAGATGACACTAAAAGGCAGGAAAATTGCCAGTTTCGGGGATTTGTAGTACATTTGCCATGCAAAATTCACGCAAACGTAACCCCGTATGGACGAAAAAAAACGGATTGCATTCATTGTGAATCCCATCTCCGGTGTCTTGGACAAGCACCAGATTATGGAGGGGATGGCCCGGAGGCTGGACAGGGAGGCCTACGAGGCTCGTGTCGTGTATACCGAGCGGGCAGGCCATGCCGTGGAGATTGCCGCCCACGAGGCTGCCGAGGGCACCTATGCCGTGGTGGCTGTGGGCGGAGACGGCACCATCAATGAGATTGCCCGTTCGTTGGTGCACACATCCACTGCCTTGGGCATCATCCCTTGTGGCTCGGGCAACGGCCTGGCGCGTCATCTGCAGATTCCGCTCGATCCCCGCCGCGCTATCGGCATCCTCAACGAGGGGCATGTGGAGACCATCGATTACGGCACGCTGAACGGGACGCCTTTCTTCTGTACCTGCGGCGTGGGCTTCGACGCTTTTGTCAGCCTCCAGTTCTCCAGGGCAGGGCGCAGGGGACCTTTGACCTATCTGGAGAAGACCCTGTTCGACAGCCTGAAGTACCGTCCGGAGACCTATGAGCTGGAGATGGACGGATATACCGCCCGTCAGAAGGCTTTTCTCATCGCCTGTGGCAATGCCTCGCAATATGGCAACAACGCCTACATCACGCCTCAGGCCACTGTGGACGACGGCCTGCTGGATGTCACCATCCTTGAGCCGTTCACTGCCCTGGATGTTCCCCAGCTGGCCTACCAGCTCTTTCACAAGACCATCGACCAGAACAGCCGTATCAAGACCTTCCGCTGCCAGCACCTGAAGATTCATCGCCGCCGCCCCGGCGTGGCCCACTATGACGGTGACCCCGTGATGATGGGCGAAGACCTGGATGTGCGCATCGTCCAGCGGGGATTGCGCGTGCTTACGCCCCGCGATGCGGAGAAGGACTCCCCCAACGTCTTCCAGCGTGCCCAGGACTACATCAACGGCCTGAAACAACTGAACCGTCTCTATTTCCAGCGCCTTGCCGAGGAACTGAAGGAACTGAAAAGGCAGGGAGGAAACTAAAAAAACGGGCGTTTCGTGTGGCGGTGTCGGGAGGTTTGTGTATTTTTGCGGGGAAAAAAACCGCGACAGAATCAATTTTAGAAATTAGATATGTATAGAACCCACACCTGCGGAGAACTCCGCATAGAAAATGTAAACCAACAGGTCACGCTGGCCGGATGGGTGCAGCGCACTCGCAAGATGGGCGGCATGACCTTCGTCGACTTGCGCGACCGCTATGGCATTACCCAGCTCGTGTTCAACGAGGAGGCGGACGCCGACCTTTGCGACCGCGCCAACCACTTGGGACGTGAATATGTCATACAGGCAACCGGTACTGTGAACGAACGCTTCAGCAAGAACGCCAACTTGCCTACGGGCGATATCGAAATCATCGTTTCCGCGCTGAACGTGCTCAATACGTCGCTCACCCCGCCCTTTACCATCGAGGACAATACGGACGGAGGCGACGATATACGCATGAAATACCGCTACCTCGACCTGCGCCGCACGGCTGTGCGCAAGAACCTGGAACTGCGCCACAAGATGACCATCGAAGTGCGCAAATACCTGGACGAGCAGGGCTTCATCGAGGTGGAGACGCCCGTCCTGGTAGGTTCCACGCCCGAGGGTGCCCGCGACTTCGTAGTCCCCTCGCGCATGAATCCCGGACAATTCTACGCCCTTCCTCAAAGTCCGCAGACGCTGAAGCAGCTGCTGATGGTCTCCGGTTTCGACCGCTATTTCCAGATTGCCAAGTGCTTCCGTGATGAAGATTTGCGTGCCGACCGTCAACCTGAATTCACGCAGATAGACTGTGAGATGTCCTTTGTCGAGCAGGACGATGTCATCAACCTCTTCGAAGGTATGGCCAAGTACCTCTTCAAGACCATCCGCGGCGTGGAGCTGACGGAGCCTTTCCTGCGGATGCCCTGGGCCGAGGCCATGAAGTACTATGGCAGCGACAAGCCCGACCTGCGCTTCGGCATGAAGTTCGTGGAGCTGATGGACATCCTGAAGGGCTATGGTTTCTCCGTCTTCGACAATGCCGCCTATATCGGAGGTATCTGTGCCGAAGGAGCCGCCCACTATACACGCAAGCAGATTGACGCTTTGACCGAGTTTGTCAAGAAACCTCAGATTGGTGCCAAGGGCCTGGTATATGCCCGCGTGGAGGCCGACGGAAACGTCAAGTCCAGCGTGGACAAGTTCTATTCGCAGGAAGTCCTGCAGCAGATGAAGGAAGCCTTCGCTGCCAAACCCGGCGACCTCATCCTTATCCTGAGCGGCGATGATGCGATGAAGACCCGTAAGCAACTTTGCGAACTTCGCCTGGAGATGGGCAGCCAGCTGGGCTTGCGCGACAAGAACAAGTTCGCTCTCCTGTGGGTAGTGGACTTCCCGATGTTCGAGTGGAGCGACGAGGAGAACCGCCTGATGGCCATGCACCATCCCTTCACGCACCCGAAGGACGAGGATATCCCCTTGCTGGATACCAATCCCGAGGCCGTACGTGCCGATGCCTACGACATGGTGTGCAACGGCGTTGAGTTGGGAGGCGGCTCCATCCGTATCCATGACTCGCAACTCCAGGCCAAGATGTTCGAAATCCTGGGCTTCACCCCCGAGCGGGCGCAGGAGCAGTTCGGCTTCCTGATGAACGCCTTCAAGTATGGCGCTCCCCCTCACGGAGGCCTGGCCTATGGCTTGGACCGTTGGGTCAGCATCTTCGCCGGTTTGGACAGCATCCGCGACTGCATCGCCTTCCCCAAGAACAATAGCGGGCGCGACGTGATGCTGGATGCCCCCTCTGCTCTCGAACCCAAGCAGTTGGAGGAACTGAAACTGAATGTGAGTTTGTAAGTAGATGAGTTAAGAAGTTGAGGAGTTAAGGAGTTAAGAAGTTAAGGAGTTAAGCCAATACCTTCAGTGTATACGGCTCATTGACTTACTATCGGCTTAACTCCTAACGGAGTGTTGCTCTTCCCCGAAAACGGGGGAGCCGGAGGGGGTCGGAGTGATAACTTCTTAACTCCTCAAAAGATAATATCATTTTAAATGAAGGAGACTACCCGGATATTTCGTTTTGCGGTGATTGGCACACTCAATGCGCTGATCACCGCATTTGTTGTCTGGGCGATGATGGACGTGGCAGACGTCAATTATCGTCTCTCCAACATAACGGCCTATATCGTAGCCCAGGCGCACAATTTTGTCTGGTCGAAGTACTGGATTTTCCCCACACAAAAAAAGAGCAACGCCTGGCGTCAGGTGCTGCTCTTCACATTGGCTTTCGGATTGGCCTACGTGGCCCAATTCTTATTCCTTATCCTGCTGGTAGAGGGGCTGGGGTGTAATGAATACCTTGCCCAGTTCCTCGGGCTTTTTGTCTATGGCGGTGTGCAGTTCGTCATGAACCGCCGGCTGACGTTTAATCCCTGAAGCGCCGGGTCAGTTCTTCGTAGGCATCGATGCGCCGGTCGCGCAGGAAGGGCCACCAACGACGCACGTTCTCCGAGCGTTCCATATCCACCGTGACCACCAGATTCTCCGGGCGGTCATTGTCGGCCTGTGCCAGGATTTCTCCTTGCGGTCCTGCCACGAAACTGTTTCCCCAAAAGAGGATGCCGTTTGTCTGTCCCGACGGGTCAGGCTCGTGTCCCACGCGGTTCACGCTGACCACGGGCAAGCCGTTGGATACGGCATGGGCACGCTGGGCAATGACCCATGCACCGAGTTGGCGGGCTTTCTCGTCGTCCGTGTCCGTGCTTTCCCAACCGATGGCCGTGGGGTAAATCAGGATTTCGGCGCCCCGGAGTGCCATCAGGCGGGCTGCTTCGGGATACCACTGGTCCCAGCATACCAGTACGCCCAGCTTTCCTACCGACGTTTGTATAGGCTCGAAGCCCAGGTCGCCGGGAGTGAAGTAGAATTTCTCGTAATAGGCCGGGTCGTCGGGGATGTGCATCTTGCGGTACTTCCCGGCGATGCTTCCGTCCTTTTCAAAGACTACCGCGGTGTTGTGGTACAATCCCGGCGCGCGTTTCTCGAACAACGAAGTCACCAGGACGATGCCCAGCGAGGCGGCCAGTTCGGAGAAGAAGCCGGTGGAAGGTCCGGGGATAGGCTCGGCCAGGTCGAAGAGGCGCGTGTCCTCCGTCTGGCAGAAGTAGAGGGTGTTATGCAACTCCTGGAGCACGACCAGTTCTGCGCCGTGCGTGGCACAGGCTTCAATATTGTGCGCCAGGTTCATCAGGTTCTCGTGAAGGTCGGCCGTATTGGCCTGTTGGATGATTCCGATTTTCAGGGTTTTTGGCATGTGGTTAGTGGTTAGTGGTTAATGGTTAATGATTAGTGGTTAGTGATTAGTGATTAGCGATTAGCAGTTAGTGTTTAGTAATTAGTAAAGCGTTCACTGGCAGGATACTAATCATTAATCACTAACCACTAATCACTAAATCATATTACTCCCGCCGGATACTGCATCGTCACGCAATGCAGCGATCCGTGCTGTTTGATGAGCGGGCGGCAATCGATTCCCACGATTTCCCGTCCGGGGAAAGCCTGGCGGAGCACTTCGCTTGCCCGGTGGTCTTTCTCTGGCTGGGCATAGGTGGGGTAGAGCACCGCATCGTTCAGGATGAGGAAATTGGCATACGTGGCGGGCAATCGTTCATTGTCAAAGGTGATGGGGTCGGGCAGTGGCAGCGGCAGCAGGCGGTAGGGTTTACCCTCGGCGGTGCGCATGGCTTGCAGTTCCTTTTCCATTTGGGCCAGTTCTTCGTAGTGTTCGTCCGTGTCGTCTTCGCATCGGACGTAGGCAATGGTTTCCGGGTCGCAGAAGCGGGCCAGCGTGTCCACGTGGCTGTCCGTGTCGTCGCCCTTCAGGTAGCCATGCTCCAGCCAGAGCACCCGCTGCACGTGGAAAGTGCGGCGTAAGTATTCTTCAATTTCTACCCGGTTCAGTTGTCCGTTGCGGTTGGGAGAGAGCAGACATTCGGCGGTGGTGAGCAACGTGCCTTGTCCGTCGCTTTCGATGGACCCTCCCTCCAGCACGAAGCCCAGGCGGTTGGTGTAGGTTCCTTTCAATTGGCCTGCCTTCACGAGTTGGCGGGTGATGAGATTGTCTTTGTCTGCGGCGAATTTCAGTCCCCAGCCGTTGAAAGTGAAGTCCAGCAGCGAAGGGCCGTTGGTGTCCAGCATGGTGATGGCGCCATGGTCGCGTGCCCAGGTGTCATTGGTTTCGCAGGCTTGGAAGCGGACGTTGCTAAGGTTCACTCCTGCCCGTGCCAGTTTTTCCCTGACTTCCTCCGGACGCGGATGTACCACCAGCAATCGTTCGCGTCGGGCCACTTCGCGGGCGATGTCCGTAAAGCATCGTTCCACCTCCTCCAGCATCGGTGCCCAGTCGGTGTCCTCGTGCGGCCAAGTCAGTTGTACGCCGCTTTGCAAAGCCCATTCCGCGGGCAACAAGGGGGCGCGTACCTCCTCTTGCCACGTCATGTTCTTGCCGAAGCGCACTTGGTAATCTTTCTCCGTGGCCGCTCCGTCAAGCGGCAATCCTACCACATATCCCATAGTGAAATCTTATTATAATAAGTAGATGTTCGTATTTAGTTTATATGATAACCTTTGAGGAATGAGAGTGAGTTACAAGGAGTCAGAGGGAGTTATAGGCCAATAGTTGATCCGCCGAGAGTAAGCGAAGAAGCATTCGAAAAAAGTATTGTCTTCTAACTCCCTGAGCGAAGCGATAACTCCTTCTGACTCCCTGTAGTAAAAAGGCATTGGCTTAACTCCTTAACCCCTCCATTTCTTAACTCCCAAATTCATCCCACGTAAAATATAAATAATGTGTCTTACGCGTACGCCGTTTGGGACGCGCTGCAAAGATACAACGTCCCGGTCGTACCACCAAGCAACGAGTGAATATGTTGTGCAAAAAATCTTTTTAGGTGAAGTCTCTCAAATGGATATAAAAGGTTGATCCTTATATATGATTGAAAATGAGGTATTTATGAGAGAAGTCGGATATGCTTTCCGATACATCTCTTAGTAAGAGAAGGACTGAACGGCTGCAAAGTTACGTAAAATCTTGATACTGACAACAGATAGGCGGCTAAAAAAAATTGGAAAATGTTTTAAAGTTAGACGAATGTTTAGCAAAAGCCGGAGGACCTGTCTTCGTTTATTCTGATAACCAATATGTTACCTATGTTCTTATGTCTGAATCCCTCTCTTACTAAGAGATGTACCGAAACCCCCGTTTTTTTATGTCAAAAACGGATATAAAAACAAACAACGGAAACTCTGCCGAACTTTCGGTGAGTGTTATTATAACTGATTGGAAGATAGATAAATACGCTTTCATTCAGGACTAGGTGACATATTCTGTCATAATTTGAACACAGATGTCCGAGCAGACTCATTTGTCCGAATCCTTGCTTCCGCTCTCCTGGTTTGTGATGCGCGACCTGAAGCGTCCCAATGCCAAGTTGCCCGCTTACAAGTTTTTGGCAGAACAAGGTTTGGAAGTATTCACCCCGATGACCTGGCGACTGTCCGTCCGTCATGGCAAGCGGATCCGCGAGGAGCGTCCATTTCTTCCGGACCTGTTGTTTGTCCATTGCGACCGCTCGTTGCTGGATCCGTTGGTGGAGTTGGTCCCCACCTTGCAGTACCGTTATATCCGTGGTGCCTATTGCGAGCCGATGACGGTGGGGGAACCGGAGATGGACCGTTTCATGCGTGCCGTCCGCAGCACAGATTCCCCCCGCTACTACCAGCCCGGCGAGTTGACTCCCGCCCAGTATGGCCGTATGGTCCGCATTGTCGGCGGCCCTCTGGACGGCTACGAAGGCCGTTTGCTCAGTGTCCGTGGTTCGCGTGTGAAGCGCCTGCTGGTGGATATCCCGAACCTGCTCGTGGCCGGGGTGGAGGTGCAGCCGGAGTATATACAGGTGCTGTAAGCAAGTCGCAAGAATTAAATGACATTATTTTTTGAGGAGTTAAGGAGTTAAGAAGTTAAGTAGTTAAGCCAATACCTCTGTGTATACGGCTCATTGACTTACTATCGGCTTAACTCCTAACGGAGCAAAGCGGAGTGATAACTCCTTAACTTCTTAACTCCTAAATATAAACATCTTATGTCCTCTTCCCCCTTCCCCTCTTTCCGTCCCCGTCCTTCGGACAGCGTCTCTCATCTCATCTTCCTGTCCCGTCTCTATGTCTCCATGGCGGGCCGGGAGGAGCAGCCCGTGTCCGGTTTTTCCCGGCAGGTAGACGCCCTGTCCCGCGCGATGTTCCGCAAGGCGGCTTCGGAGGCTACCCCGCTGGCAGACCGTCTGCCCTTGCTCTCCTCCTTGTACGGCCTGCTGAACGGTACGTCGTACATCGTGGACCGCAGGAAGAGCGAGCGGTGGGACACCTTGGCCGAGGAGCTCATCCATGCGGCGTGGGCGCCGGCTCGGGCGGGCGAGGAGGAGATCCTTACGCCCCTGTGTCTCTGCCTGGCGGATTACTTCTACTTCGACCCGGCCCCGGAGGAGGATCCCTGGTTCCTGTTCCTGCGGGACACCGTGACAAGGTTTGGCGAAGGCCTGGCTTCCTCCCCACATTGGGAGGGCCTTTCCTTGGAGGAGTCTTTGGCGCGCATCGGGTTGATGAACCGCTATTCCTATATGTTCCTGGACCATCGTTGGGACAGGTTGGTCGGCGAGGCCTTCCGGCATTACGTGGCCCGTGCCCTCTCGGCTTCCTCTCCGTCCCCGGCCGTCTGGGGCCGTCTGTATGACTTGTCCACCGAGGGCAATGCCTGTCCGATGGACGAATCCCTGGCGGCCAAGGCTTGGGAACGGATCGTACGAACTGCTGCCTCGCACGCATTGGAGGACGTATCAAAATAGAGATTACCTATTATTCTGTCATCCCGAGCGTAGTAGCCGAGGGATCTCAAGATTGGTTAAGTGAGATGTTTCGACGTCGCTTCACAGCCCTCTTACCCCCGTTTGTCGGGCGAGAATATTGCTCAACATGACAGACTATACCTTAATGAAATAGTCAAAAGAGGTTTTGAGCGAAGCTAATGATAGCTGTTTGTCATTATGACACACCCTCACTTTGCTTAACCGGGGGTGGCTCCCGGAGGGAACACTTTCGGCTCACTCCTATAATATCAATATCTACTCACTTAAAAATATTCACACATGAAGTTGTTGGTTACCGGTGCCGCCGGTTTCATCGGTTCCTATGTTTGCAGGAACCTGTTGGAGCGTGGCGATGAAGTGATAGGATTGGACAATATCAACACCTATTACGATGTGAATTTGAAATACGGCCGTCTGGCTACGTTGGGCATCATCCGTGAGGAGGTGGACTGGTACAAGTTTGTGCAGAGTACCCGGTATCCCTCATTCCGTTTCGTGCGGATGAACCTGGAGGACAAGCAGGCTGTCCGTATGCTGTTTGCCAACGAACATCTGGACGGGGTGGTGAATCTGGCGGCCCAGGCCGGTGTGCGCTACTCCATAGAAAATCCTTATGCCTATGTGGAAAGCAATGTGGACGGCTTCCTGAATATCCTGGAAGGTTGCCGGCACTATGGAATCAAGCACCTGGTATATGCCAGTTCCAGTAGTGTGTATGGGCTGAACGGCAAAGTCCCTTTTTCCGAAAAAGACAGCATTGCGCATCCTGTCAGCCTGTATGCGGCTACCAAGAAATCCAATGAACTGATGGCTCACACCTACAGCCATTTGTATGGCATTCCTTCCACGGGCTTGCGCTTTTTTACGGTCTATGGTCCGTGGGGCCGTCCGGACATGTCGCCGTTCCTGTTTGCCGATGCCATCCTGCATGGACGTCCTATCAAGGTATTCAACAACGGGGACATGCTGCGTGACTTTACGTTCATTGATGACATTGTGGAAGGGGTCTTGCGTGTGATAGACCATGTGCCTGCCCCCAATCCGGCATG
Source organism: Candidatus Bacteroides intestinavium (assembly GCA_019118325.1). GTDB lineage: Bacteria > Bacteroidota > Bacteroidia > Bacteroidales > Bacteroidaceae > Bacteroides > Bacteroides intestinavium. The sequence goes on along the minus strand of DWZE01000131.1, from coordinate 1,982 downwards.
GAATCCATTGATGCCGGATCCCGGTACTTCCACCGCTCCGTACAAAATCTATAACATAGGGAACTCCCGGCCGGTGCGGTTGATGGATTTTATAAGTGCCATCGAGGAAGCTATCGGTCATCCGGCAGAAAAAATCTACTTGCCCATGCAGCCCGGTGATGTCTATCAGACCAATGCTGATACGACATCCCTGCAAGAAGAATTGGGCTTCAAACCCTGCAAGCCCATTCGGGAAGGAGTGAGGGAGACTGTGGAATGGTACCGCTCTTTTTATGGAATATAAGTTATTAAGGCCAATACTACATTTACATGGATGATGCCGGAAATCGCCGGACCAACATACGGCCTATAACTCTCTCTAACTCCTTATAATTTCCTCTAACTCCTCAAAAATAAATTATTATTTAATTCTTACAACTTACTTAATCAGGTTTAAGCAATGAAGATAGCTATAGTAGGCACCGGTTACGTCGGTTTGGTCACCGGTACATGTTTTTCAGAAATGGGTGTGGATGTCACCTGTGTGGACGTGCAGACGGAGAAGATTGAAAACCTGAAGAAGGGTATTATCCCCATCTACGAACCGGGCTTGGAAGATATGGTGCACCGTAACTACCAGGCGGGCCGTTTGAAGTTTTCCACGGATTTAACGGAGTGCCTGGACGAGGTCGAGGTGGTATTCAGTGCCGTGGGGACACCTCCGGACGAGGATGGCAGTGCGGACTTGAAGTATGTCCTGGAAGTAGCCCGCACCATCGGCCGGAACATCCACAAGTATGTCCTGGTGGTTACCAAGAGCACGGTTCCGGTCGGCACGGCCCAAAAGGTAAAAGCCGCCATCCGGGAAGAACTGGACAAGCGGGGCGTAGAGGTAGAGTTTGACGTGGCCTCCAATCCTGAGTTTCTGAAGGAAGGCAATGCCGTGGACGATTTCATGAAGCCCGACAGGGTGGTGGTCGGTGTGGAAAGCGACCGGGCCAAGTCCCTCATGGAACGCCTGTACAAACCCTTCATGATGAACAACTACCGCCTGATATTTACCGACATTCCCAGTGCGGAGATGATCAAGTATGCTGCCAATTCCATGCTGGCCACCCGTATCAGTTTCATGAACGATATCGCCAATTTATGCGAGTTGGTCGGTGCAGATGTGAATATGGTTCGTAAGGGCATCGGTGCAGACAGCCGTATCGGCAGCAAGTTCCTCTATCCGGGTTGTGGATATGGCGGTTCCTGCTTCCCCAAGGATGTCAAGGCCCTTATCAAGACTGCGGAGAAAAACGGTTATTCGATGCGCGTGCTGAAGGCTGTGGAAGAAGTGAACGAACGCCAGAAAGCGATCCTTTTTGAGAAATTGATGAAACATTTTGATGGAGACCTCAAAGGGAAGCGGATAGCCTTGTGGGGCCTGGCCTTCAAGCCGGAAACAGACGACATGCGCGAGGCACCCGCCCTGGTACTGATAGACAAACTGGTGGAAGCCGGGGCTACTGTCAAGGCCTATGACCCCATTGCCATGAATGAGTGCAAGCGCCGGATAGGCGACAAGGTGCTGTATGCCACGGATATGTACGATGCCGTGCTGGATGCGGATGCCTTGTTGCTGGTGACGGAGTGGAAAGAGTTCCGTGTGCCAAGTTGGGGCGTGTTGAAGAAGACGATGAGGCAGGCGATCATTATCGATGGAAGGAATATTTATGATAAAGAGGAATTGGATGGACTGGAGATTGTGTACAGGGGGATAGGGAAGAGGTAGCTGATAGAAAAAGAAACCGGAAAGAGGCTTAAGAGAGACTGAATAGGTAAGTTGCAAGAATTTCTTTGAGGAATGGAAGGGAGGGTTATAAGGAGTTACTTAAGTTTCGCAAGTGTCCCAATGATGTAATAAAAAAGGCTAAAGGGGTTTGATAATTCAAAGATTATCACTATATTAACGTCACCAAACAAACAATATAGCCCCTTTAGCCATGAACAAAAATAGA
>DWZE01000130.1 GCA_019118325.1 Candidatus Bacteroides intestinavium | reverse complement strand
ACAGCCCCAACGGCGACAGCGGCTTCGGCGACTTCTGGCACACGCTGGACGACAACATGGACGTCATCGACCGCGCCACGCTCAATGCCGTGGGGCGGACGGTGATGGAGGTGATATACAACGAGAAATAATTATCAGGCGCGGATTACGCGGATTTCACGGATTTTATAAATAAAAGCCAACGAACCGGCATCTCATGTTCATAGGTCTTTTATCCGTGCAATCCGCGTAATCCGCGCCCCAACCTATATAATTATATTATAACGTATTATGACAATAAACGAAGCACAAGACGAAGTAATCGCCGAGTTCAGCGACTTCGACGATTGGATGGACCGCTATCAGCTATTGATAGACCTGGGCAACGAACAAGCCCCTTTGGACGAAAAGTATAAGACGGACCAGAACTTGATAGAAGGTTGCCAGAGCCGCGTATGGCTCCAGGCAGACGAGGTGGACGGCAAGCTGGTGTTTCAGGCCGAAAGCGACGCCTTGATTGTGAAAGGCATCATCGCCCTCCTCATCAAGGTGCTCTCCGGCCACACGCCCGACGAAATCCTCAACGCCGACCTCTACTTCATCGACCGGATCGGCCTGCGCGAACACCTCTCCCCCACCCGCAGCAACGGCCTGCTGGCGATGGTGAAGCAGATGCGGATGTATGCGCTGGCGTTCAAGGCGAAAACGGTTTAATGAAGAATTAAGAATGAAGAATTATGCTACACAGCGGGACCCGCATGGTACGGCTAATCCTTCATTCTTCATTTATTTGTGCTCCAGCAAATCCCCCGGCTGGCACTCCAGCACCTGGCAGATGGCTTCCAGGGTGGAGAAGCGTATGGCCTTGGCCTTCCCCGTCTTGAGGATGGAGAGGTTGGCGGGGGTGATGCCTATCCGCTCGGCCAGCTCGTTCAAGGTCATCTTGCGGCGGGCCATCATAATATCCAGATTTACGACGATGGGCATGGATTATGCTTCTTCTCCTTTCTTTAATTAAATGGTTAAGTCCTGTTCCTCCTTAATCTTCACCGCACGGCGCACCATGCTCGCACAGAAAAACAGCAGGAGGCACAGCAAATAGATGAACGACGAGTCCTCTGCATAGAATGGGGCCGCATGCAGGTCCACGCTGGTCACGTGGCCGTCCAGACGATTGCGAATGAACATCAGTATAAAGATGGCGGATCCGCACGTATCCAGAATCTCCGCCGTGCGGCGGCTCAGCAACCGACGACAATCCAGCCGCAGCAGCTGCACGCTGATAATCAGCAGACAACCCAGGTTGCAGGCATACATCCACCCCAGGTATTTGTCGGCGTCAGGTGAGTGCCAATTCGCAGACCATCCAAATACCTGTATCACAATCAGCCCTAACATCACCATGGCAAACAAGAGCAACGACCACATCGCGCCGTAGCGTTGCTGCAAATAATGATGGATTCGTTTCAGTGGTTTCATCGTTTTTCCTCCTTATCTTATTTATACCTTATCTATACCAGTCCGTCGGTATCCTCCCGTAGCTTTGTCCCGATGCGGAAGGCTTCGGCAACAAACAGGAAGCAAGCTGGCAGGATGGCATAGGCCAACAAGGAAAACCACTCAAAGCCCACCCGGTAGTGCTCGAAGTCCAGCTGCATCCGCAAGCCCAGAAAGTCGATGAAACGAAACACGGCCAGCAATACCACGCCCGCCAACTGGTAGCAACCGAACCGGCGCAGCAGCCGTTCGTTGCGGGTTGTGAAGAAATCCCCCTGTTCGATGTTCTTAAAGAAAGTGTTGCTCCACCGATAAGGCCACACAATGAACAGCATACTGAGCATGCCGCATACGGCACCAAACAGACGCATCCCCCACGGCACGATTTGGAACGAATCGGTATGCCAAAAGTGTTTGACTGCTTGCCCGTAGGCCACCTTGATGGCTTCGCCCGTGCGGGTATTGACCAGGGTATCCGGCTCGTACACATCCGGCTTGACCACCAGCGGGATGGAAAGTTCCTGAAGGTCGTTCGGGTTGATGAACTCCAATGTATATCCCACGATATGCGTGGTGTCACGGAAAATGAAAGCCAATTGCAGGCACATCACAACTCCCCAAAGGATATAAAGCGATGTCATCTTGTTCATACGGTTCTCCTTTTTATATTATATGGTTAAGTCTTGTTCTTCCTTCATCCGCAACCCGATGGCAAACACCTCGCCCACGATGAGGGCACACAGCCCCAGCAGGAGGCTGATGCGGTCCACCACATCGGTCATGGTCAACTCATAATGCGGGATGGACAGGACGTCGCGCACCGCCTCCACTTCTACCCAGGCAGACAGCCAGGAACAAGCGAAAGCCACGACCAGGAGTACGCCCAGCCGGCGCAGGCGGCGGACGTTGCGCCAACAGAAGATATCCGAGCGGTTGATGGAGATGACCAGGCGGATGAACACCACCAGCGCCCAGATGTTGGCGGCAAGAATGAGCAGCGACAGCAGGTTGCCCACCCACTTGTGGCGGGTCTCGATGCTGACCGTCAGGCTGGCATAGGCTGCAGGGATGTAGCTGTGGGTACGCTCGTTATAGACAGAGTCGGGCAACATCTTGCCATCCGGGTCACTGAGCATCGGAGGCAGGAGCGAGATGTACTTCATGTGCAACATCTCTCCGGCATCTTCGGTCACGGGGCGGCCCTGTTCGCGGGCTTCATGTTCGGCCTTGGCGTAGTTCCACCCTTGGCGCACACCCTCGGCGGCACCTACAACCATGTAGTAGCCCGTCACCACCACCGACCATCCCAGCACGA